>NZ_JBEOPJ010000003.1:0-327221 GCF_040309945.1 Shewanella sp. AC34-MNA-CIBAN-0136
GAGACCGTGACTGCGTACCTTTTGTATAATGGGTCAGCGACTTACATTTTGTAGCGAGGTTAAGCGAATAGCGGAGCCGTAGGGAAACCGAGTGTTAACTGCGCGTTTAGTTGCAAGGTGTAGACCCGAAACCGAGTGATCTAGCCATGGGCAGGTTGAAGGTTGAGTAACATCAACTGGAGGACCGAACCGACTTATGTTGAAAAATGAGCGGATGACTTGTGGCTGGGGGTGAAAGGCCAATCAAACTCGGAGATATCTGGTTCTCCTCGAAAGCTATTTAGGTAGCGCCTCGAGCGAATACCATTGGGGGTAGAGCACTGTTAAGGCTAGGGGGTCATCCCGACTTACCAACCCTTTGCAAACTCCGAATACCAATGAGTACTACTCGGGAGACAGACAGCGGGTGCTAACGTCCGTTGTCAAAAGGGAAACAACCCAGACCGTCAGCTAAGGTCCCAAAGTGTATGTTAAGTGGGAAACGATGTGGGAAGGCTTAGACAGCTAGGATGTTGGCTTAGAAGCAGCCATCATTTAAAGAAAGCGTAATAGCTCACTAGTCGAGTCGGCCTGCGCGGAAGATTTAACGGGGCTAAACATACCACCGAAGCTACGGGTGCATTTCTTAGGAAGTGCGCGGTAGAGGAGCGTTCTGTAAGCGGTTGAAGGTGAAGGGGTAACCCACACTGGACGTATCAGAAGTGCGAATGCTGACATGAGTAACGATAAAGGGAGTGAAAAACTCCCTCGCCGGAAGACCAAGGGTTCCTGTCCAACGTTAATCGGGGCAGGGTGAGTCGACCCCTAAGGTGAGGCCGAAAGGCGTAATCGATGGGAAACAGATTAATATTTCTGTACTTCCGCTAACTGCGATGGAGAGACGGAGAAGGCTAGGCTAGCGCGGCGTTGGTAGTCCGCGTTTAAGGTGGTAGGTTGATTTCTTAGGCAAATCCGGGAAATCGTACTTTAATGTACAGGCTGAGAGCTGATGACGAGTCACTAAGGTGATGAAGTAGTTGATGCCATGCTTCCAGGAAAATCTTCTAAGCTTCAGGTTAGTGGGAATCGTACCCCAAACCGACACAGGTGGTCGGGTAGAGAATACCAAGGCGCTTGAGAGAACTCGGCTGAAGGAACTAGGCAAAATGGTACCGTAACTTCGGGAGAAGGTACGCTCTTGTTGGTGATGAGACTTGCTCTCTAAGCTGACGGGAGTCGCAGATACCAGGTGGCTGCAACTGTTTATCAAAAACACAGCACTGTGCAAAATCGCAAGATGACGTATACGGTGTGACGCCTGCCCGGTGCCGGAAGGTTAATTGATTGGGTTATCTTCGGAGAAGCTCATGATCGAAGCCCCGGTAAACGGCGGCCGTAACTATAACGGTCCTAAGGTAGCGAAATTCCTTGTCGGGTAAGTTCCGACCTGCACGAATGGCGTAATGATGGCCACGC
The DNA here is from genome assembly GCF_040309945.1 of Shewanella sp. AC34-MNA-CIBAN-0136. Taxonomy (NCBI): domain Bacteria; kingdom Pseudomonadati; phylum Pseudomonadota; class Gammaproteobacteria; order Alteromonadales; family Shewanellaceae; genus Shewanella; species Shewanella sp. AC34-MNA-CIBAN-0136. The sequence continues at coordinate 1,456 of NZ_JBEOPJ010000003.1, forward strand.
TGTCTCCAGCCGAGACTCAGTGAAGTTGAAATTGCGGTGAAGATGCCGTATACCCGCGGCTAGACGGAAAGACCCCGTGAACCTTTACTATAGCTTGGCACTGAACATTGAACCTACATGTGTAGGATAGGTGGGAGACTTTGAAGCTTGGACGCTAGTCTGAGTGGAGTCAATCTTGAAATACCACCCTTGTAGTTTTGATGTTCTAACTCTGGCCCCTTATCGGGGTTGAGGACAGTGCCTGGTGGGTAGTTTGACTGGGGCGGTCTCCTCCCAAAGAGTAACGGAGGAGCACGAAGGTTGGCTAAGTACGGTCGGACATCGTACGGTTAGTGCAATGGCATAAGCCAGCTTAACTGCGAGACATACACGTCGAGCAGGTACGAAAGTAGGTCATAGTGATCCGGTGGTTCTGAATGGAAGGGCCATCGCTCAACGGATAAAAGGTACTCCGGGGATAACAGGCTGATACCGCCCAAGAGTTCATATCGACGGCGGTGTTTGGCACCTCGATGTCGGCTCATCACATCCTGGGGCTGAAGTCGGTCCCAAGGGTATGGCTGTTCGCCATTTAAAGTGGTACGCGAGCTGGGTTCAGAACGTCGTGAGACAGTTCGGTCCCTATCTGCCGTGGGCGTTGGATGATTGAAGGGAGCTGCTCCTAGTACGAGAGGACCGGAGTGGACGAACCGCTGGTGTTCGGGTTGTCATGCCAATGGCATTGCCCGGTAGCTACGTTCGGAATCGATAACCGCTGAAAGCATCTAAGCGGGAAGCGAGCCCTAAGATGAGTCATCCCTAGAGCTTTAAGCTCTCTAAAGGGCCGTAGGAGACTACTACGTTGATAGGCAAGGTGTGTAAGCGTTGTGAGGCGTTGAGCTAACTTGTACTAATGACCCGTGAGGCTTAACCATACAACCCAGATGGGTTTTACTGATACGACTTAGTATTAGAATGAGGCGCTTAAACAGTGGTCATAAAATGCTCCATGCGTTTATGACATCAAGTACATCCGTGTACTTGTCGAACTCAAGACTCTTGATAAGAGTAAAAGCAATCAGCTTTCCGAATTATTATTTAATGCATCAAGAATAGTGCGTTAGATAAACAAAATTTGTCTGGAAACCATAGAGCTGTGGCACCACCTGATCCCATTCCGAACTCAGAAGTGAAACACAGTATCGCCGATGGTAGTTTGGGGTCTCCCCATGCGAGAGTAGGTCATTTCCAGGCGCCTAATTGACTCGAAAGAGTAGCTTCATTATGAAGCAAGTCTCCTAACCATGACACGTTAGCGACTTAAAAAGCATTTAGCATCGTGCGTAAGCAATTTGCTAAAGGAGCGGTAGTTCAGTTGGTTAGAATACCGGCCTGTCACGCCGGGGGTCGCGGGTTCGAGTCCCGTCCGCTCCGCCAATTACATAGAAGCCTCGTCTAACGACGAGGCTTTTTTGTATCTGAAGCTTACCCATTTTTCCCGAACAGATATCAACAGCCACAAGCGCTGCATTAATTTAATTGGTCCAATAACGTTCCCGGTATTGCTTTGCATTCATCCAATCTATTTGGACGGTTGACTCTCAATCAATAGAAAGTGACCAGTCACGCCAGATGACTAGTTCATTCTTTATTATAAGCAGCGTCCGCACTGCCACCTTAAGATGAAGGCCTTTGCTGCAATGCAAAGGCCTTTTTCGTATGTGAAAATCAACCGCGACATTTCTGTTTCATTAAGCGGCAATAGGCTTTGTAATTTGTCCGACATTATTTTGTATTGTCTTTCATTTTTGATAATACTTTAATACATTGAATCAATATCAAAATAATCAATTTAGCTATTTTTGAGATATTACTGTTGAGTTGTTGTAATTCATTAAGTCTTTTATTGGCTAATTTTGGATAAATGCGATCTATTGTCTTGCCATTCACATATTGCTCCCCTAACTTAAGTGCCAATAGCATGGGATTAGGAATAATGATGAAGTTAGAAATGATTTGTACTGGTGAAGAGGTACTCTCTGGCCAAATAGTCGATACCAATGCTGCTTGGGTTGCGAATACTTTGATGGAGTTAGGTATCGAGATGCAACATCGAGTGACGGTTGGCGATCGAATGGATGACCTTGTTGCTGCATTCCAAGAACGCAGTAAGCATGCAGATATCATTATTGTTAATGGTGGATTGGGGCCTACCAGTGATGATATGTCTGCGTTAGCCATGGCGAAAGCTAAAGGTGAAGACCTTGTCGAAAATGTGCAATGGCGTGAACATTTGGAAGATTGGTTTACGCGTAATAATCGTGTAATGGCCAAGAGTAATTTAAAGCAGGCTTGGTTACCAGCTTCTGCTGTGATGGTAGATAATCCTGTTGGGACAGCATGTGGCTTTAGAGTGAAGCTGAATAACGCATGGTTATTCTTTACTCCAGGCGTGCCGTTTGAATTAAAGCACATGATCACTGAACAGTTTATTCCGTTTATTACTCAAGAGTTCGGTGTACAACAAAAATCGGCTTTAGAAAAATTACTTACAATTGGTCACGGTGAGTCATCATTAGCAGATACATTGTCAGACATCACTTTGCCACAAGGCATTGAGTTAGGTTATCGCTCATCTATGCCACACATTGAAATTAAGATTTTTGCTCGTGGTGAAAAAGCTATCCGTCAGCTACCTGATGTAACAAAGCAGGTTAAAGCCTTATTAGGTTGTGCGGTTGTTGCTGAAAATCGGCCAACATTAGCAGCAGAGATCCATCATCGATTATACCAATCTGGTTTTAGTCTTAGTGTGGCAGAGTCTTGCACAGGTGGCATGATCACCAGTCAATTGATCGACTTTGCAGGGAGTTCATCGTACTTGCATCATGGTTTAGTGACGTACAGTAATGAATCTAAAGTGAAAGTGCTGGGCGTTAATCCACAGATCTTAGATGATCATGGTGCAGTGTCTATTGCTACTGTTGAGGCGATGGCGCAAGGCGTACGAGGTATTCTTGATAGTGATTATGCTTTAGCTACTAGTGGTATTGCTGGCCCTGACGGAGGCTCAGATGATAAGCCCGTTGGAACAGTCGCTATAGCATTAGCAACTAAACATGGCGTATACAGTCAAATGATCAAGTTACCAAAGCGCTCACGTCAGCTTGTGAGAAGTATGAGTACTGCAATTGCTTACGATATGCTTCGTCGTGCACTACTTGAAGAAGCCGTTATTGTTGATTACCCGTCGATACCTAGATTCGCCAAGTAAGTGTATTTCTAGCTTGCTTACCATTGGTGTAAGCAAGCTAGATTTAATGACTAGGCTGTAAGGTCATCAGCCAATTGACTGTTTTTCGCTTTTTGATAAAAGTAAGCAACCGTTAATAAAATAACGCCAATCAAAATAAAGGCGACGATTTTTTGAATTAATTCAAATGACGCCATATCAACAACAATCACTTTGATACATGCCAAAGCAAATAGTAATGCTGCTAGCCTGACTAGGCTTGCTTGTTGAGGCCGTAAGCTTATAAACATCACCACACTAGCATGCACAACTAACAGCACTGCACTCATTGGTGCAGCAATAATTAGGTCGAATTGATAGCTCCACAGTAAATAACTTATCACCAATAAAGCATGCCAAGCCCACTTAAGCGTGACATAAGAGATAATTTTTCTGTGTGCTCTAATACCTAATCTTGCTGTTAACAAATAACGACCTAATAAAATCAGCACTCCAAGCTCTGCTAAATTGGTCAGAACATTATCAATATTAAGGGTGAGTTGTGTTTCGCTGTGAAATAGGATGGGTAAAATGGCACAAGCAAAAATAGCAAAATACGCCAAGCTATAACTTGGTGCTAAGGCCTGCTTAAAATGTTGACCTATGCGTGTGTTTCTTTCGGTAATAACACTAAAATATCCACAGATGATTAACGCTGTTATTGCCCATGATGGATGGATTAGGTTAGTGAGAGTTTGACTTAGTACGGCTATGACTAAGGCAATATAATATGGAGCAATGTGCCATTGTAGCGTAGTAATTTGCTGCCACTTTTTTGGTAATTGTACATAGCGTACACTAATTAATCCGAGTAATAGCAATCCTATTGTCAATGCAGCAAGTCCTTGCCACAATTCTGCTAGGCACATTGCTGCTGTAACCATGGTTGCTAATACCGTGAGTATTTGCGACTCATAGCGAAGACTCTTGTGATTAATAAAGTAAGCCAAACCTAGACTCATCATACTGCTTAACCATAATGAGATAGCAATGTAGTCAGGATAGCTGCGTATGACTTTGGGCAATAATAGTAATGGTAGCGCGAGATAACATGCTAACTGAACATAGTAAGCAACGTGGATTAACTTGGCATTGGCATAATATTTTTTGTACCAATAATACGCCAATAGTAATCCGATAAAGAGTTCAAAACGGGCTAATTTAGCGTTCATTGCTTGGTCGGCAAAGCTAAGACTATCAGCGTCTATCATGCCAAAAATAACTAACCCTAATAACGGTAGTTGCAATAACCAGGCTAATACTTCGCTAAAACGTAGGGTGTGTTTAGCACTCATGTACAGAAGTAAAAAGCTGATTAATGGTAATGTATTAAGCCAATATTGCTCGGTGATAAAGAAGCTAATGAGTAACAAGGTTACTGTATAGAGCACTCCAAGTAACTCGCGGATAAATTGTACCACTAGGTGTTCAAATTGCATTAAATCAGCTTGATGGCGGCTCAGAAGCTTTTGCGCTACAAAAGTCATCGCACAGGTTAGTGCCATCGATATAATCAATAATGCTTGATATCCTAATAGGCCATCATTGTCATAGCGTGACAGGGCTAGCACATCAAAGACGTAAGCAAAGCTGCTTATTATGCCTAGTACGAGTAAGACATATGCTTCTGCTCTAATAGGGCTAAACAACTGTTTACAGCCAATCCACAGTAACAATAATCCCTCTAATAACAGCACTAAACCCATCAGTTCGACGCTGAGTAAAAACAGTGCGGCAAAACCAGCAAAGCTTCCGGCAAAAGCCAAGGCTAGGGCACTAATATCTTTATCGCGTTTAATTACCCAATATAACAACCCACACAGCAATGCATTAAGTGCAAATAGCTCACCAGCAAAAATGCTCCACTCCGTTAGGGTGTAGAGAGTAAAAACCATAAGTGCGATTGGAACCGCTAGCAGCCTTGGTGTTAATGCAGACTTGATGACAAATAATAAGCTGGCAATACTGTAGAGGTAGAACAGCCCATTGATCATTAATACTGCTAGGCCGGTTTGCCAATCAATGACAGACAGCGGCAATTGAATAAATAAGCTGAGTATTTGTATGCAAGCTATATGGAGTAAGGCGGTAATTTCGATGAGTATTGGCCAAGCTAATTTGTGGCTTTGTACCATCGAGCAAATACCGATAAGCATTAAATAAGGCAGGTACAATAGCGGCGTTTGTCCACCATCAAGTAGCATCAATGGCGCGAGTGATCCGCCAAGTAAAGCGACAATCGCGACAACTTTGGTGTCGAGTTTAAACGATAAGCTATAACCCAATATCGTATTAAGCAATAACAAGCCAAAGCAGGCAATATCAGGAATAAGATTAAAGTACGGTCCAAGAAAATATAGGCACAAATAATTAAGAATAAGCCCAAGGCCAACTAGGCCTGAGCCGAAGTCTTGCATTCCTGGGCGTTTTTGCCGAATAAATACTCCACCAACAATAATACTATTTGCTACGCCTAAACCTAATAACGCTTTACCCAGTTCTGAAAACCAGTTGTTAATTGAAAACTGCAGTAAATAACCAAAACCTAATGTCAGGGTAATAATGCCTGCAACCGTCATCAAAAATACAGGCCCTAACCCTTTACTTTGATAATGCTGATAGAATTCTTTTGCTTGTGCGGTTAACCCAGAAATGGGAGCAAATGCTGACGCACTGAACTCACCGATAGCGTCAGCTAATTGAGTAACCATCGCACTTAGGGCACTTTGTCTAGCGGGTGACTTTGTGACTACCGAAGTTTGTTGTTCTGATAGAGATGATGTTAACGCTGAATGACTTATATCTAACGTTTGGCGCTCCCAAGCAGAAGACGAGTATTGAGGTTTATCGGCTACGATACTGCCGCTCGAATCGTTTTCTCGACTCTCATGCACTGGGGCATGTAAGTTTTCAGCAGGCAAGGCTATCGGTTGTTCATTATTATTTTGCGCTTGTACCTGTTGGGCCAAAGCATCAAGTTGTTGACTGAACTGAGCCAATTGTCGATTTACATCGGCCTGCTGAGCGCCTTGCTGTGAAGTAAACTCCGCCAGTTGTGCTTTTAGTTTTGCTACGTCATCCATTAACGGCATCATTTATCCCATGATTATTATGCACTCCAATATTGCCAAGTTATTGTACGTGGTTCTGATTGATTAGGAAATGCTCAGTTTTCTGATACTTGAGATGTTCAGCCTTTATTTTCGATGTGCATGTAGATGAGTTTGAAGCAATAAAAAAGCACCCTAAGGTGCTTTCTGCTACTACGATTATAACGTTAAAACTTAACCACCAGTTTGCCCTGTTGTACGGCAATTTCTTTGGTCATTTTAGCCATTAGCGCTTGATTACTGTCGCGAGTGTCTAAGGTATACACTGGCTGGTTTTCAAGATAATTACGTAAAAATACCATCAATTGTGGTGTTGCCTGGCTGATGTAACGCTCAATATCGGCGGGTTCGGACTCAACCTTGACTAAGTTTAACTGTCGAAGATAGACACTCTTGGTATTACTGTCATACCAAGGCACAGCTTCGAACGTAGTTTTAAGCTTAGCGTGAATAGGTAGTAACGGGTTATTCACGGTAATCACAGTCGCTGCTGTGACAGCCATGGTATTTGGCTTAGCGCCTAACACGACCTGCATATCATTTAGCTTAAGTGATACACCAATTAACTTGTTGCCCTGTTTTACCTCAAAATGCATGTCTTTATTAAGGTACTGCTCAATTTCAGACTCAGTGATACTGTACTGACTGGCACAGCCAGTCAGTAACAATAACAATCCAAGTCCAAGGGTTTTAACCAAGGTTATCATCCAGTGTTTCTCATTCCTGCTGCAACGCCGGCAATGGTCAGCATAAGTGCTAGCTGAACATCTGCAGACGGTTCAACTTCTCTACGTGTACGGGCTAATAGCTCGGTTTGTAAGAAGTTAAGTGGATCTATGTAAGGGTTGCGCAGTTTAACAGACTCACGGCTCCAAGGCGTATGTGACATTAACTCTGTCGCTTGGGTTAATGATAATACTGCTTCAATACCCAATTGCAGACGTTGACGTAACTTCTCGCCTAAATGATGTAACTCTGGCTTCACTAAACATAACTCGTAGTACTTGGCTAAGTTAGGTTCTGCTTTGGTGTAAACCATTTCGAGCATTGAAATACGAGTTTCGAAGAAAGGCCATTGCTCTTCCATTTCACGCAATAATGCTAACTCGCCACGATCTGCCGCATCTTGTAATGCTTCGCCAGCACCAAGCCAAGCGGGTAGCATTAAGCGGTTTTGTGACCAAGCAAAAATCCACGGAATCGCGCGTAAGCTTTCAATACCACCATCAACTTTACGCTTAGCTGGGCGACTGCCTAGTGGCAACTTACCGAGCTCAACTTCTGGTGTGGCAGATCTAAAATACTCAACAAAGTCCGGTTCTTCACGTACGATGCCGCGATAATGCAGTACTGATTCTTCAGCAATACGCTGCATGCAATCACGCCACGATTTTTTAGGCTCCGGTGGTGGTAACAATGTCGCTTCTAATACCGCTGAGGTATATAGCGCTAAACTTTGTACCGCTAATTTTGGTAAGCCAAACTTAAAGCGGATCATTTCGCCTTGTTCTGTCACACGGATGCGACCATCTACCGAACCTGGTGGTTGCGATAAAATGGCTTTATGAGCTGGTCCGCCCCCACGGCCGATAGAACCGCCACGACCATGGAACAACATCAATTTAACGTCAGCTTTTTTACACACAGCAACTAATTGCTCTTGTGCGCGATACTGTGCCCAGGCTGCTGCCATCACACCAGCATCTTTGGCTGAGTCAGAATAACCAATCATCACTTCTTGCATGCCTTTGGTGTAACCACGATACCAATCAATATTTAGTAGCGAAGTCATACAGTCAGCGGCCCCCTCTAAGTCAGCGAGGGTTTCGAATAATGGCACTACGCGCATTGGATTAGTGCAACCGGCTTCTTTTAGCAGTAATAATACGGTTAATACGTCAGATGGCTTGCTGGCCATTGATATCACATAAGAGCCCAATGCATTAACAGGCTGCTGGGCGACTAAGTTGCAGGTTCTGACAACTTCAGCGACATCATCCGTCGGTTTCCAATTTGTTGGGATCAGTGGACGTTTGCTGGTTAACTCGCGCAGTAAAAACGCTTGTTTTTCATTTTCGTCCCAATGATTATAATCACCCATGCCCAAATAACGAGTCAGTTCAGCAATCACATCACTATGGCGGGTAGCATCTTGACGAATATCTAGGCGTAACATGTGAATACCAAAACACGCTAAACGACGTAATATGTCGAGTAACAGGCCATTGGCAATCAGCTTCATACCGCAATCGGTCAAACTCTTATAAAGTAGTTCAAGCGGTTCAAGCAAATCTGATTTATGCCAAATTAGCTCGCTGGTATCAACGTCAGGTTTTTTACCTTCAAGACGAGCGTTAAGGTAATCGATGGTGTCACGTAATTGGCAGCGTAATTTGCGTAACACATCGCGGTACGGTTCTTTACTGTTATCTGTTAACGCTGACAATTCAGCATTCGCTTGTTCCATCGACAATTCGCCAAGCAAGCTCACAATATCTTTTAAGTACAATCTTGCTGCGGCATGACGATTGCGATCGAGTACTTCTTGGGTGACGAGAGACGTTACAAACGGATTTCCGTCGCGGTCTCCGCCCATCCAGCTTGAAAATCTCACCGGAGAGACATCAATAGGTAATTGCTGGCCGGTCTTTTGCTCAACTTGATCATTGAGTTGACGCAGAAAGTCAGGAATAGCTTGCCACAAAGACGTTTCGATAGTGCTTAAACCCCAACGTGCTTCATCTACAGGAGTTGGGCGTTCGTTACGAATTTCGTTGGTGTGCCAAATTTGGGCAATAAGCTGACGCAGACGCAGAGTGCTTTGTTGGCGTTCGCGATCAGTCAGTTGGCTGTTTTCTTGTTCCGTTAAGCAATCAACTACAGCCGCATATTTTTGAATTAGCGTGCGGCGTGAAATCTCGGTTGGATGCGCTGTTAATACTAAATCGATGTCTAAGTTTTTTAAGCTCTTAATGACATCTTTTTTATCTAAATCAGTATCAAGCATGCGTCCAAGTAGTTGCTCTACTGGATCGGGCACACACACGAGTTCGTCGCAATTACGGCTAATGGTGTGAAATTGTTCTGCGATATTGGCTAAGTTTAAAAATTGGTTGAAGGCTTTGGCGAAAGGGACCAGTTCTTCGTCTGGTAAAGCGGTTAATAATGCCAACATTTGCTCACGAGAGGCTTCGTCACCCTGGCGAGATTTTTTTGCTAAAATTCGAATTTGTTCTACTTTTTCTAAAAATGCATCGCCTAAATGGTTTTGCATTGTTTCGCCTAATATCTGGCCTAAATGCCCCACATTTGATCGAAGTGACGCATACATATCTGCCGTTTGCTCTGTCATACTTACTCCCGAAAAAAAGAACGATTTTGCCAATAACTCTTACATCACAATACCCAGCGTATCAAAATCGGTCAATACGCAGGCACTGTATTTTGTAATTTTATTTCGTAAAAAAGTTACATTTTGATTTAACTTTCACCGATTATTGATGTTTACTTAATGCAGGCATGAAAAATCATTTTTTTGATCAATTCTACCGTTGGCGTTAAGTATTCTAAGCCAATAAATTCATCTGGTTGGTGGGCCTGGTTAATACTGCCCGGCCCAAGTACTAAAGTTTGGCAACCTAGTTTATTGATATAAGGTGCTTCAGTTGAATAGTTGACCACTTCTGCTTCGTTGCCAGACAATTCTGCAACGAGTTTGGTCCATGGATTATCTGCTTTTCCTGCAAACGATTCTGCGCCTGGGTACAAAGTACTGACACTTATGCTGCCAGGATACTCTTTACTGATGTCAGATAAGTAGTTCAACACCATTAATTCCAGATCCGCTAACTCCATTCCTGGTAAAGGACGAATATCTAAATGCAAATCGCAGCAACCACAAATACGGTTTGCGGCATCACCGCCATGAATATGGCCAAAGTTCATGGTTGGGTAGGGTACAGTAAACGCATCTTCGCGATAGTTCTCGCTTAAGTGCTGCTTTAGCTTCATTAATTGGCTAATGACTTTATGCATAACTTCAATAGCATTTAAGCCGCGAGCAGGATCAGATGAATGACCACTTCGACCAATCACGCGGATCCCTTGGGCTAAATGCCCCTTATGCATATAGACAGGTTTTAAGCTGGTGGGTTCACCAATAACCGCATAATCAGGTGCGATAACTTTTGAGTCGGCAAATGCTTTAGCGCCGCTCATGGTGGTTTCTTCATCTGCACTAGCAAAAATAGTCAGCGGACGTTTGAATTGATCAAGTGGCATGTCTTTTAATGCTTCGAGTACTAATGCAAAAAAGCCTTTCATGTCGCAAGTGCCTAAGCCGTACCAACGATTGTCTTTTTCAACCATCTCAAATGGACTTTGGCTCCAACGGCCTTCGTCAAAGGGCACGGTATCTGTATGGCCCGCAAGTAAAAGCCCACCGCTGCCGCTACCGATTCTGGCAATCAAGTTCTGTTTATTACGTGAGTCTTCTACCGTGGGGGTTTCGCATTCAAAACCCAGCTCACTGAACCAATTTTGCAACAAGTTGATAACTGCATGATTACTCATATCGTGTTCTGCTTCGAGTGCACTGACTGATGGCGCTGCAATCAGCTGTGTAAAACAACTTTTTAGATCTGGTAGTGTGCTCATGGGTTATCCTAAAAAATAATATGTAAAATACTTATTCACATATATTGCATAATTAATATTGTGTGATAGTCTAGCAAACAGCATTAACCGACACCATAAATAGAACGATAGAAATGAAAATAAACATGTGCTTTCTTACTGCTAAAACCACTATATCAATAATCAACGCGAACTTCCTGCGACGATAGTTCAAAATTAGGCGGCCCCCGTCTAAATAGGCTATGCTGACACTTTCTCTCATTATTTAACAAGAAAACAAACTTATGAAAAGCATCGCAATTATTGGCGCCAGTGGTTATACCGGTGCACAAATTACCTCGTTAATTAACGCAGACAGCAACTTCAGCGTTCAAGGGTTGTATGTGTCGGAAAACAGTTTAGATAAAGGCCGTAAATTAGCCGACCTTTACCCTACATATAGTCACATGGCTTATACGCTTTCGCCGTTATCAGATGACGCTAAAAAGAAAATTGTTGCCGAAGCCGATGCCGTGGTTTTAGCGACTGAGCATTCAGTTAGCCTAGAGCTTGCCGCATGGTTTTACCAGCAAGGTTTAGCGGTATTTGACTTAAGCGGTGCATATCGTTTTGCCGATGTGGCGCAATATCCAAAATGGTACGGTTTTGAACATACTCACCCTGATGTATTAGCTCAGGCGGTGTATGGCTTAGCAGAGTGGAACAGCGAACAAATTAAACAAACAAGAATGATTGCTGTACCAGGTTGTTATCCTACGGCTTCACTTACTGCACTAAAACCGCTTAAACCATTCTTAACTGAAATGTATCCAGTCATTAATGCCGTGAGTGGTGTAACAGGTGCAGGTCGTAAAGCACAGTTACATACCAGTTTCTGCGAAGTTAGCCTTACGCCATACGGTGTATTGGGTCACAGACATCAGCCTGAGATTGCGACACATTTAGGTCAGGAAGTTATTTTTACGCCGCATTTAGGTAACTTTAAGCGGGGTATTTTGGCAACCATTACCGTGCAACTAAAACCAGGCACTACAGAAGCCGATGTCGCTAAAGCGTATAGCGTGTACGACAATGCGCCAATAGTGACAGTAAAGCACAATCAATTCCCTAAAGTTGATGATGTGGTTAACACCCCCAATTGTCATTTAGGTTGGAAGTATGATGCCAACAGCGGTTATTTAGTGGTCGCCAGTGCGATAGACAATTTAATGAAAGGTGCTGCTAGCCAAGGTCTACAGTGCATTAAAATCCATTTCGGTGTGTAATTAACTCGCATTAGTGAAGGAATAAAAATAATGGCTACAAAATCAGTATTAGTTTTAAAAGTCGGTGGTGCGTTGCTTCAATGCGAAATGGGCATGGCGCGTTTAATGGCGGCAGCAGCCGAAATGCTTGCTGCGGGTCAACAAGTCATATTAGTCCATGGCGGTGGTTGTTTGGTTGATGAGCAATTAACCGCTAATGGCAAAGAAACGGTTAAATTAGACGGTTTACGTGTTACGCCAGAAGATCAAATTCCTATTATTGTTGGCGCGCTAGCAGGTACCTCAAACAAAATTTTACAAGCAGCTGCAGCTAAAGCTGGCATTGTTAGCGTAGGCATGAGCTTAGGCGACGGCAATGTTGTTACTGCAAAAATCAAAGATGAGCGTTTAGGACTTGTGGGCGAAGTTGAGCCAAAAGACGCGACCTACTTAAACTTTATTTTAAGCCAGGGCTGGATGCCAATTTGTAGCTCGATTGCCATTTCTAGCCAAGGCGACATGTTAAACGTCAACGCAGATCAAGCCGCAACAGCCTTAGCAAAATTAGTTAACGGTACGTTGGTGTTATTGTCAGACGTATCGGGTGTGTTAGATGGTAAAGGTCAGTTAATACAGAGTTTAAACAAAAGTGAAATTGAACATCTTGTTGCCCAAGGTGTGATTGAAAAAGGCATGAAAGTCAAAGTAGAAGCCGCATTGGAAGTTGCTCAATGGATGGGTAAACCCGTGCAAGTTGCTTCATGGCGCGATGCCGAACAGTTAAAAACCTTAGTCAAAGGTGGGTCCGTCGGGACTCAAATACAACCTTAATGGAGTAGTAGTATATGCAGCACCTATTGTCGATAAAAGAGTTAACTCAATCTCAGCTTTTAGCCATCATTGATCTGGCTAAAAAAATTAAGAATAACCCCGCTGAGTACCGTCGCGCCTTAGATGGTAAAAGCGTTGTGATGCTGTTTGAAAAGCCATCACTGCGCACCCGAGTCAGCTTTGACATTGGCATTAATAAATTAGGTGGTCACTGCTTATACTTAGACCAACAAAATGGTGCGTTGGGACAACGCGAAACGGTAGCTGATTTTGCGACAAACATTTCATGCTGGGCCGATGCTATTGTGGCAAGAACATACTCGCACACCACCATAGAACAATTAGCTCAACATGGCAGCGTGCCGGTGATTAATGCTTTGTCTGACTTGTACCATCCATGCCAAGCGCTAGCTGACTTTTTAACACTATCAGAGCAATTTGATGACGTAAGCCAAGCAAAACTGGCTTATGTTGGCGATGGTAATAACGTCACCCACTCACTGATTTATGGTGCAGCGATTTTAGGCATGACCATGACAGTGATTTGCCCTGAAGGGGCATTCCCTGATGCACTCATCGTGACAGAAGCTCAGGCGTTAGCAAAGCAAAATGGTGGCAAGTTAACTCTAAGTGCAGACATTAATGCCATTGAAGGCCATGATGCTATTTATACAGATACATGGATTTCTATGGGTGATGAAACACCGCTTGCTGACATTAAAGCCCGTTTTGCACCATACCAAGTTAATAGTGAGCTAATGGCTCAAGCTGGTGCTAAATTCTTTATGCATTGCTTGCCAGCACATCGTGGTGTGGAAGTGACAGATGAAGTGATGGATGGCGAAGGTTCATTGATTTTACATCAAGCAGAAAACCGCATGCATGCGCAAAATGCAGTATTAGTGACCTTATTAAGTTAGTCACCTTATTTAAGTTATTCAAAAGATTAAGTCAATAGTGCCTCTGGCGTTATTTAAATTGAAAATATACGTAATCGATTTTAGGAAATAAACATGTCTAATGCAGTGAAAAAAAACGGTGTTAAAAAAGTGGTATTGGCATATTCAGGTGGTTTAGACACCTCGGCTATTATCCCGTGGTTAAAAGAAACTTATGACGACTGTGAAATCATCGCATTTTGTGCCGACGTCGGCCAAGGTGAAGAAGAGCTCGTTGGCTTAACAGAAAAAGCCTTAGCGTCAGGTGCTTCTGAGTGCCATATCGTCGATCTAAAAGAAGAGTTTGTTGCTGATTATATTTACCCAACTATTGCAACGGGTGCTATTTACGAAGGTACATACTTGTTAGGCACGTCAATGGCGCGTCCTATTATTGCTAAAGCGCAAGTAGAAGTCGCCCGTAAAGTCGGTGCTGACGCGGTATGTCATGGCTGTACTGGTAAAGGTAACGACCAAGTTCGTTTTGAAGGTTGTTTTGCTGCATTAGCACCAGACTTAAAAGTGATTGCGCCTTGGCGTGAGTGGGAAATGCGTAGCCGTGAAGACTTATTGGCTTACCTTGCAGAGCGTGATATCAAAACCAGTGCTTCAGCGACCAAAATTTATAGCCGTGATGCCAACGCATGGCACATTTCGCACGAAGGTGGTGAGTTAGAAGATCCATGGAACGAGCCATCAAAAGGCGTGTGGACATTAACAGTAGCACCAGAAGATGCACCAAATGAGCCTGAATATGTCTCGTTAGCGGTTAAGCATGGTCGTGTGACTCATGTAAATGACGAAGCATTATCGCCATATGCTGCACTCATGAAGCTAAACGACATTGCTGGCAAACACGGTGTAGGTCGTATCGATATTACCGAAAACCGTTTAGTGGGCATGAAGTCTCGTGGTTGTTATGAAACACCAGGCGGCACCGTAATGTTTGCTGGTCTGCGTGCCATTGAAGAATTAGTTTTAGACAAAACTAGCCGTACGTGGCGCGAGCAAATTGCTGGGCAAATGTCGCACCTAGTGTACGACGGTCGTTGGTTTACCCCTTTATGTAAATCACTTATCGCAGCGTCAGAATCATTAGCAGAATCGGTTAATGGTGATGTAGTGATTAAGCTGTATAAAGGCCAAGCGACAGCCGTTAAAAAACGTTCGCCAAACAGCTTGTATTCAGAAGCTTTCGCAACGTTTGGCGAAGATGACGTATACGATCAAAAACACGCTGAAGGCTTTATCCGTTTATATTCTTTAGCGAGCCGTATTCGCGCGCTAAACACTAAATAGATTTTACGCCAACGATATAAGGGCGCTGCAAAGCGCCTTTCTTATAATGACTTTTGGCAAACAGAGAGTCATTACAAGAAACAGAATATTATACAACCTGAACTCGGGATAACAAACGACTCTCAAACAGCCCTTTGCCTTGCTAACTACGTTGAATCGACTTGCAATAGCTAGCTATTGACGCGTCAATTCGTCTTGTTAGTAAAGCAAATGACAAGTTTGATAGAGAGCAATGATTAAGATTTTGAGCTTTAATATTATCTTCTCATCTCTTATCCCGAGTTCAGGTTATCTACATTATTGAACGATAATTTCAAAACAGAGGATACCGACATGGCGTTATGGGGCGGAAGATTTCAGGGCGAAACCAGTGCACTTTTCAAGTTGTTTAATGACTCACTGCCAGTGGATTACCGCTTATTTGAACAAGACGTTGTCGGCTCTATTGCATGGGCAGATGCCATTGCTAGCGTCGGTATTATTACTGCAAAAGAATGTATCGATTTAAAAGCAGCGTTAAATGAGCTGCTGGTGGAAGTGGGTAACGATCCGCAAGCGATTATCAGTAACGGCGCCGAAGATATACACAGCTTTGTTGAACAAAAGCTGATTGCCAAA
This sequence comes from Shewanella sp. AC34-MNA-CIBAN-0136, assembly GCF_040309945.1. Taxonomy (NCBI): domain Bacteria; kingdom Pseudomonadati; phylum Pseudomonadota; class Gammaproteobacteria; order Alteromonadales; family Shewanellaceae; genus Shewanella; species Shewanella sp. AC34-MNA-CIBAN-0136. The sequence goes on from NZ_JBEOPJ010000003.1 coordinate 17,402, forward strand.
GTAGGCGATTTAGGCAAAAAACTCCACACGGGCCGTTCGCGTAACGACCAAGTCGCCACAGATTTAAAGCTGTGGTGCAAAAAAGAAGGTGCAGCATTACTCGCACGTTTAGGTACATTGCATGCAGAGTTAATTGCATTAGCCGAGCGTGAAGTCGATGCGGTTATGCCGGGTTACACCCATTTACAACGTGCACAGCCAGTTACTTTTGGTCACTGGGCGCTGGCTTATGTTGAAATGTATGAGCGTGATATTAGCCGCCTACAAGATGCATTAAGCCGTGCCGATTCATGTCCATTAGGTTCTGGCGCACTAGCCGGTACCGCTTATCCGATTGATCGCCACGCGTTAGCGGCAGCGTTAAACTTTGCTCGCCCAACCTTAAACAGCTTAGACAGTGTGTCGGATCGCGATCACGTGGTTGAATTATGCAGCGCCGCGTCAATCAGTATGATGCATTTAAGCCGCATGGCTGAAGACCTAATTTTCTTCAACTCTGGCGAAGCTAATTTTATCTCATTAGCCGATGAAGTCACTTCTGGCTCATCACTGATGCCACAAAAGAAAAACCCCGATGCCTTAGAGCTTATTCGTGGTAAAACCGGCCGTGTATATGGCAGCTTAATGGGTATTTTAACGACCATGAAAGCCTTGCCATTGGCGTACAACAAAGACATGCAAGAAGATAAAGAAGGCTTATTCGACGTAGTCGACAGTTGGGCTATTTGCCTAGACATGGCAGCATTAGTATTGTCGGGCTTAAAAGTGAATCGTCCACAAGCTTTGGTCGCGGCGCAACAAGGTTATGCTAATGCCACTGAACTTGCGGATTATCTTGTGGCTAAAGGTATGCCGTTCCGTGAAGCACACCATGTAGTGGGTGAGGTGGTGGTATTTGCCATTGGTGAGCAAAAGCCGATTGAAGACTTAAGCGTGGCTGAGCTACAGAAATTTGCCAACGTGATTAGCGATGATGTGTATCCAAACCTTACGATTGAAGCGTGTTTAGAAAAACGTGATGTATTAGGTGGCACCGCTATCAATCAAGTGCAAGCAGCCATAGCAGCTAAAAAAGCATAGCTATAAAAGTATAACGATAAGTACTTATTTCGATAGCATCGAGGTAGATATTAGTCACCAAGCCCTGTTGATATTCATCGGCGGGGCTTGTTTGTTTTCGCTACCATAAACCATAAACCATAAACCATAATCCATAATCCATAATCCATAGCTAGAACACACTATAGAGCAGTCATTTATTTAACCACGCTGCGTATGCAGAGGTTGTGGTCGTTTGTATCGCTTCTTATGTATTCAATTTAGGATCAATGCACATCACGCTATCACCACTCTAGCTATAGATTTTACTCATCGATATCACTCATTGATATTATTCATAAGATAGCCACGCCAACATTCGGTTAAATTTTTTTACAAGTTTGAGTAATTACTTAAAACATCTGTGTCAAATACCATAACGTCCCATTTGAGTTGTTATTGCCTACCGCTAAATATCGGAATGCTAGTCGGTTTAAATTGTTATCTGTTAATTCAAACACTCGGTCTATTTTGACAATAAATAGGCCGAATTTTTGTGGTTGCATTGTTTTGATTCTGCTCTATGTTGATGTTGGAGTTGTAATAATAAATCCAATATGAGTAACAAAATAATAAAGTTCTGTTAACAGTGCTGTTGGCGCTGCAGCAGATAAAATAAGAGGACAACCCAATGACAAAATCGATACTTTTACTGTTGGCAGGCTTATTAACTGGCGCAGCTCAAGCAGCCGTTGGTAGCTACCCAGTAGTGTTAGTGCATGGCTTTCAACCGGATAATTTACAAAGTAAGCCGACAGGTACACAGGTAACTGACAATGGTTCAGAGTACTGGGCGCAATATTGGCGAGATCGTGCTGATGCACGCATTGATTGGCCATCGCAAGAGCGCATTGCTAATAAAATAACCAGCCAATATGTGTGGCCTAAATTGCAGCAGCTATCTCGTGAGGGGACATGTGCCAGCGGTTGTGTATTTGTGACCCATTCTACTGGCGATTTAGTGATGCGCTATATTATTGATAACCAAGCGCTATGGTTGCAAAACGCAGGTTTAAAGCCGCTTAATATTGTCGCCACATTTGACTTTTCTGGCGCGGGTGGTGGGGTTGAATTGGCTGATTTGGCGGTTAATGTCGCCAGTGGTTCAGGTTTGATAGATGCAACATTAAAACTGGCAGTGTCGTTATGGTTAGGAGAACTGCCATCGTCATCCAATATTGGGGTATTGAATGATTTACGCGTAAATACTGCACGCCAATTGGCAGCGTTTCCCGAAAGCCGAGTGCCACGTTTACGTTTTGCTGGGGCAGGCTCTGACTTTCTCGGTGTGACAGGGGCATTTTTACCCGGCGAAGATGATGGCGTTGTTGCCAGCCATTCTAGTTGTGGTGCCGCGGCCGTTGGCAGTTACAACAGTTGTTCGCGCAGTGTAGCATTTGATGGCAAGCTCACCTCGACTAATGGCCCGAGCGGATTTATGCCTTATCACTATCCAATGTTGATGAGTGAAGGTTATAGCCATGGTGACACTATTTTAAATAGCGCTAAAGATGAAGTAACTTCTGCTAATAGTCGTGCCAATTATCTCAATGGCGATAACTTACAATTCAGCACCTATGATGAAAAACGTGGCTGGTGGATATTTAGTTCACGTTATAGAGTGGTTAATCATTCGAACAAAACCAGCATGTCAGCACTTGTGTATCAGGCTGCTAACTAAGCGTATATGAAATATAAAAAAATCATTATAACAATATCCCTACTCGCTACGGCAGTAGGGTTTTGGGTTTACACTTCTGAGTCGGCACTTGAGCCACCTCAGAGTGCTGCCGTTATCGAGCAAGATGATACAGCGCCAACCAAACTGAAAGTAGTAAAACACATGCAAACTAAAACGATGACCGTGGTTGAAAAGCTTCCACAGCCGATCAGTGATAGTTTTCAGCTTATGGCAGAGGCTTATGCTAGCGAACTTGAGTTGCCATCTTACTCAATGCCTTTATCGGTTGATGATACGCACTTACTTAACCCCAATGCTTACATTCCTCAGCCGGTGCAGCTCCAAGATGGAGCCAGTGCCAGCATAGTGTTGCCTAAGTATCGTTTTAGTTTTCCTGAACCAGTGGTTATTAATCTCGACGTTAATGGCTTGCTTGTTGCTGGGGCAAGTGCAGCATTACGTAGTGAGCTTACAAGTGGATCGGAGCCATTCATTAGCGGAACCATGCTAGGTGCCGATGGAAAATGGGCGATACAACTGAATGCTGAAGACGATTGGAATGGTCCAATGGAGGTCAGTGTTACCTTTAGCGCTAAGGGCAAAAAACAAACGTTAAAAACAGGCATAGAATATAGTCATCCTACGGCAACCATAACCGGAGTGGAGGATATCCGCGCTGAAGGCAGTGATATGTTGATACCAGTTAAATTGGATGTTGATCAAGCGGGTTATTATCGTTTACGGGCCAATCTATATACAGCAGATAAGCAGCCGATTGCCTTGCTAACGGGTTCAGACAAGCTGACTGAAGGCTCTGTGGTGCTGGATCTTAAAGCCTATAAAGGGGTGTTAGCGCAATATAAAGGCCCTTATGTTCTGAGTACATTTGTATTGGAGCGCCGCCCTGCAGTACCCGGTGAGTTAACTCAGTACGGCCACAGTGAGGAACCTGCCTACCAGTTAGGTGATTTTGCGGTTGAGTCGTTATCTGATGAGCCATGGCAACCCGATGAGCAAGAAATGCAGCGACTTGAGTTTTTGCAAAAAATGGCAACAGACTAGGGTAATCATTGTTGCTTACATTATCTAAAGCCCGCGTTAGCCAATAACGTGGGCTTTTTTATGCATAAATAACCTCAAAGTTGCCATGATTACTGCATTAATTCGTGCAAATAAGTAATGGAGGCAATGACTATAAAATAGATAATCTGCTTAGTTTCTTCGTTGTTGCAACAGTTTCAATGTATTTTTTGTAATCAGTTCTATACTAAAAATAGGTTCATTGTTTATTTAAGTAAAGACACTTTGATGATAATAAATTGAAATTGGGAGCAGATATGTTTTTAGATTATTTTGCGTTAGGGATTATATTTTTTGTCGTGATATTTATTTTTTACGGCATTATTGCGATTCATGATATTCCTTACGAGATTGCGAAAAAACGTAATCATCCACAGCAAGATGCATTGCATATTGCGGGTTGGGTAAGCTTATTTACATTGCATGCCATTTGGCCATTTTTATGGATTTGGGCCACGTTATATCGAGAAGATAGAGGCTGGGGATTTAGTGATTCGAGAAAGCGAGAATTGATACTCGAGGGTGAAGTTAAAGAGCTAATGAATCATGTCACAGCGTTAACGGATCGTTTGTCGCTATTAGAGCAACGTTCTGCTGTCACGACTCCTCCCGTTTCTGATGAACACTCACAAGAGGCCTAAGCATGGACTTACTACTGATACTGACTTATACCGCATTTTGTATCGCAGTTTTTAAAGTATTTAAAATTCCGTTAACCAAATGGACTGTGCCGACAGCTATTCTTGGTGGAATTGTATTAATTGGTACTTTATTAATTTTAATGAATTATAACCATCCCTATTCGAGGTTTGCTCGCGAGTATTTTGTCACTATTCCGATTGTGCCCGCAGTTAAAGGATTGGTTATCGAAGTCAATGTTAAGCCAAATACACCAGTAAAAGAAGGTGAGGTGTTATTTAAAATTGACCCTACACCTTACCTTTCAATGGTTAAGCAAAAACAAGCGGCGCTAAAAGAAGCAGAACAGCAAGTACCACAACTTGAAGCCGCTTTTCAAATAGCGGCAGCTAAAGTTGAACAAGCAACAGCAGATAAAGATCGTACAGAATCAGTCTATCGACGCTATGAAGACGGTCGCAAAAAAGCGGGGCGTAATTCACCGTTTACTGAGCTTGAGCTCGACAATCGTCGCCAATTATACATAGCTTCATCAGCGCAACTAGATGCCGCTTTAGCTGAGGGGCTGCGGACTCGTTTGGCATATGAGTCGAATATTGATGGCGTCAATACCAAAGTAGCAGGCCTACAAGCTGAACTCGCTAAGGCTGAATATGACTTACAGCAAACAGTCGTCAGAGCGCCTGCGGATGGTGTAGTGACTCAATTAGCGCTACGAAAAGGCGCTATGGCGGTGCCTTTACCTTTGCGCCCAGCACTGACGTTTATTCCAGATGAGACGAGATATTTTGCTGGCGCTTTTTGGCAAAACTCATTATTACGTCTTAAAGAAGGTGATGAAGCCGAAGTGATAATTGATGCCATGCCTGGACAAGTGTTTAAAGGCAAAGTTGCCAAAATACTCCCTGCGATGGCAGAAGGTGAAATTCAATTTAGCGGAAATTTACAGTCATCGAATAAGTTGTTTCAACGCGGTCGAGTATTGGTGTTGATTGAGCTAGAAGATGACGCAATAAGACAATCATTGCCAGCAGGTGTCGCAGGGCAAGTGGCTATTTATACCGATCATTTTAGCCATGTTGCGGTAATGAGAAAGGTATTATTAAGAATGCAGGGCTGGTTAAATTACTTGTTTACAGAAGGACATTAACCTCGATTTTATGAGCGCCAGGGTTTAAACGTTTTTCTCAATAATGGCGGCAAGATGAAACCAAGTTATACAGTCTGTGCTTGCTGTACTTGGTTTCTGCCGCCGCGTTTGGCGCAATACATAGCCATGTCTGCTCGGCTAAAAAGGTCTTGTATTACCTTGTCTCCGGCGGTTAATGAACTTACGCCAATAGATACGGTAACCTTAATGTTGCTATTTGCCTGAGTGGTATGAAATGAGTGTTTGGCAATATGTTCTCGAATACGCTCAGCAATGATCATAGCACCTTCACCGTCGGTCATCGGTAAGATGATGGTAAACTCCTCACCACCGATTCTGGACAATGAATCTGATTGGCGCAGTAAATCACTGCATATTTGGGCAAACTGTTTAAGTATGCTATCTCCGCCCTCATGACCAAAATTGTCATTAATCACTTTAAAGTAATCGATATCGATAACCAACAAGGATAACTGTTGGTTAAATCTGATCGCTCTGGCACATTCTTGTTTTGCTAATTGGTTATATGAGCGACGATTATGCACCCCAGTTAGTTGATCTGTATTCACTAAACTTTCGATTTGTTGATGTGCTTGTTCTAGTGATGTTTGTGCCTGTTTTAGGTTGGTGATATCTGCGCCCATAATAATGGTGTAACCACTGTCTAAGTTAATCCTGGTCATTTTAAACCAACGCCCATCAGACAGATCTGTTTCATACTGGTTTAGAGCCTTTTCTGAATGCAGTTTATGCAGATTTTCCAGCCATTGTTCAAAATCATCAGTATTGATAATAACGCCTTGCTTAGTTTCCCAAGCGTGGCGTAATAAATCGCCTGATTTTTTGCCAATAGCATCTTCTGTGGTAGTGCCAAAGATGCTGGCGAAGTGCTGATTACAGTAGATAACTTCTTTATCTTGGTTGAGTACACCGAAACAATTTGGAGTGAGTTTTAATGCATCCAAGAGGATGGGCTCTAAATTGACAGGTGGACTTTGCGGCATAGGATACTCAACAATGTGACGATACTTGGGCGTAATTATAAAGGAAAAACGTGACTTTTTGGTAACAAGCTAACCGGTGCTATGACTCTGCTGCTGGATGGACAAAGCTTGTCCACTGTTTTTATTGACGTTTTTTAAATCGAGTCGGGGGAAATAAAATTATTTATCCCTCAGTCTAAAGAATGATAACGATGAGGTGCAGCAAGCATAAAAAAGCCCAGTCATTATCGCTAAGACTGGGCTGTTAAAGCAGATAAATTACGCGTTAGTTAACGCGTTTTTCACGTCGCTAGGCTTCATCGGAATTTTACGTAAACGTACACCGACTGCATTGTAGATTGCATTGGCAATCGCTGGAGCAACAGGGGTTACTGCCGGTTCACCTAATCCAGATGGTGGCATTTTGCTCGGGATAAACTCGATTTTAACTTCTGGAGTTTGGCCTAAGCGCAGCGGGGTATAGGTATCGAAGTTTGAGTCTTTATACTGACCATTAAGCAGTTCAGTACCTTCATACAAGGCCATCGATAATCCCCACAATGCCGCGCCCTGACACTGAGCTTCAGCACCATTAGGGTCAACAATAATACCGGCATCGATGGCAATATAAAGCTTTTGCACATTGACAATACCGTTGCTTTTGTCGACATGCACTTGTACTGCACACGATACCCATGTTGGCATGTCACGTTCTTGACCAAAGGTTGATGCAATGCCAAGCGCTGTGTCTTTGGCTTGCGGAGTGCCCCAGCCAATCATCTCAGCAGCTTTTTTCAATACTGCGGCTTGGCGAGCCGCGCCACCTTCAGCAACAGGTGTGCTACCAGCATTTCGGCCTTCGGCAATGAGCATGTCTAGGCGGAACTGCAATGGATCTTTACCCGCGTGATGGGCAGCTTCATCCATAAAGCTTTCAACTGCCCAGCTTGTCCAACCCGGTCCAACAGAACGTAACCAACCTGGTCTGAAGGTCGCAATGGCCAGATCATTCGATACCGCGCGTACTTTTTGAGCACCAACAGTGTACCAATGGTCTGCTCCGGCAATCGAGAACGGATCATACGGTTCGCCATTGGTGCCTTTAGGCATAAAGCCTGGCGCTAATACTTGAGTTGGCCAACCTGCTGTGGCGTGATGTTCCATTGCGGTAACCGCTTTTTTATCATCAAATGCCATTTTGAGTTGTTGAACTGATGCAGAACGCGCGCTATCAAATAACATGTCTTGTGGACGTATCATCACCATTTTAACCGGTTTACCGCCTAATGCTTTAGAGGTCAACGCCGCAGGAATGGTGTAATCGCCGTTAAGTCTGCGGCCAAAGCCACCGCCTAACATGTAGCTACGAATAACAATGTTAGCTTCTTCTTCGCCTAATGCCGTGGCTAATACGGGTAGAGTAAGTGATTGCCACTGACAACCTGAATGCACTTCCCATATACCGTCTTGGTTTTTAAATACCAAGGCATTAAGCGGTTCCATTTGCGCATGGAGTACTGTGCTGGTGATATATTCTTCTGCAATGGTACTTTTCGCGCTCGCAAATACAGGCCCAGTGTCAGAATTGCCTGTGTCTAAAATACTGCCTTTGGTTTGGTCGCCAAGTAATTGCTTACCATGAGCAATAATGTCTGCTTCAGACACGTTGGCCGTTTTACCTGCATCCCATGTCACCTTTACCAGCTTCGAGGCTTTTTGGGCCGCATTAAAGCTGCTGGCGATAACCATTAACCAACCTGGTACACTGCCACTGGCATCTTCTAGTACGATAGTTTGCTGATAACCCTTTACTGCTTTTGCTGCAGAGTCATCAAACTTAACTACTTTAGAGCCATAACGAGTAGGGGGTAAAATAGGGTTGGCGTACACCATGCCATCAACTTTCGCATCGATACCAAATATGGTTTTACCGTTGGTCTTGTTGGCGATATCAAGAGAGGTCACCTGTTGGCCAACCAGTTTAAGATCGGCATTAGGCTTCAGCGGCAGGGTTTTCAGTTCTTCTTCAGTAAACTGACGCGTTAGGCCCATGGTGACTAACTCACCGTAAGACAGCTCGCCTTTACTTGAGATAACCTTACCGTTACTGGCTTTACAGTCTTTTGCTGCAATACCCCATTTTTTAGCTGCAGCTTCAATTAACGCTGTACGACCCGCAGCACCGGCTTGACGGTAAACCGGCCAACTTTGTGATATAGACCAACTGCCGCCGGTAACCATGTAACCCCAGCGTGGATCACTGTCGACATGGATAATTTCAATATCATCCCATGAGGCTTCCAGTTCATCAGCAAGAATACGAGCAATAGCGGTACCGACATGTTGGCCCATTTCTGAGCGCATAATGTTGACTTTAATTTTGCCGGCAGTATCGATTGAGTACCATAACGACGGTTCGTAAATGTCACCTTCGCTTGGGAGTACTTTACCGTCAGGGCTAGCAGGATCCATTGCCGCCATCAAATGGCGAGGAAAACCAAAGCTGACACCTACCGCTGTCATGGCAATTAAAAAACCGCGGCGGGTTATACCCACCGATCCACGTTTAGGCAGTCTGCTCATCGTTGCTCTCCTTGATTGCGTTTGCTGCTTCATGAATGGCGCTGCGAATACGAACGTAGGTCATACAACGACATAAATTTCCGCCCATCACAGCGTCAATGTCTTTGTCTGAAGGCTCAGGAATGTCTTTTAGTAGTGCTGCAGCTTGCATAATTTGGCCCGACTGGCAGTAACCACACTGTGGTACCTGCAGTTTTTGCCAAGAAATTTGCAATGGATGATCACCCTTTTCAGAAAGCCCCTCAATCGTAGTGATTTCGGCTCCTTCAACTGACGATATAGGGGTTATACATGAACGTGTAGCTCGGCCGCCAACATGGACGGTACAGGCACCACAGGTACCAATACCACAACCAAATTTGGTGCCAGTCATGTCCAGTTCATCACGAATAACCCACAGTAGAGGAGTATCACTCTCTACATCGGCAGTCATCGGTTTGCCGTTTAAAATAAATTTTGCCATTGTCACTTCTCCAGTGAAGTTAGTGCTCAAATCGGGGTTGATTACGGATCTCGCCCACTTGTTGTTGTAATTTAGGCCAGGTGTTTTCCCCAGCTGTTTGGCGCAAATAAGCTGCAATTGCGCTAATGTCTTCATCGCTAAGTGCATCACGAAAGCCTGGCATTACAACGCCGCTAATCCCTTGATCGCTGCGCACACCATCCAGTATTACGTTAATCAGGTTAGTTGGATCATTAAGATGTGTTGCCGAGCCGATAGTAATTAATGGGCGGCCTTTAACTAATTGGTCGCTGTTGTAGTGGCATGCTTGGCAAGCTGCCGCATATAAACGTGCACCTTCATCAATCCGCAGATCCGGTTGTTGATGTTGTGCCGTTATTGCTGCTTGTAACGTGCTACTTGAGTCTGGATCGTCGGTGTTATTGGTACGGGCAATTTCAGCAAAGTAGCCACTAATGGCTTCTATGTCGCTGTCTGGAAGAGCTGATAAGCCCTTGTGCATAACCGGCGCCATTGGACCTACCGCGCTACCATGGTAAGGCGAGTTACCGGTTGTAAGGTATTCGTAAAAGTCTTGTGCACGCCATGGGATAGGCGAAGTGCTAGTAGAGGTTAACGATGGTGCTATCCAACCATCAATGGCGGCACCTTGGTACATTTGTGCGTACTTTTCGCCGCCCAATGCATTACGTGGAGTATGACATGCACCACAGTGAGCAATACCTTCAGCTAAGTAAGCACCGCGATTCCATTCGGCAGATTGTTGGCTGTTGACCTCAAAAGATTGGGTATCAGCAAACAGCAGTTTCCAACCCGCTTGAAACCAGCGGATGTTGAGCGGGAACGGAATGCCGTTGTCTTTTTTTGCTTGGTTAACCGCCGGAACTGACGTCATGATGTAAGCATAAATCGCGTTAATGTCATCGTCGGTCATTTTATTAAAGTGTTCATAAGGGAACGCAGGCAATAAATGATGTCCATCGCGGCTCACACCCGTGCGCATGGCGCGAGCAAAAGCAGCTTGAGACCAGCTACCAATACCGGTTTCGACATCTGGAGTGATGTTACTTGAATAAATGGTGCCAAAGTCAGTATGCATTTCATAGTTACCAGCATAAGGAGTGCCACCTGGCGGTGTATGACAAGTACTGCAATAGCCTGCAGAGGCAAGTATTTTACCTTGTTCGATAACGTGTGGAGAATAATCTGTTTGAGTTGATTCGACGGGATCAATTGCAGGGTGCCAAGCATATATACTGAATATAGCTAGTCCAACAATAGCTGCGCCACATACGCTGTAAACGATGCGCTTTAGCATATTACATTGCCTTATTTTAAATAAAAAATGAGATAGAGAAGGGAATATTTCATCTGACATTCCCTGTTCGACTTTGTATTATTATTGTGATTGGTCAAATATTAATCCTAAGCAAGGGATGGCCCTTTGTCCAGCATTGATATTGACGGATCTTTTACTGTATTAGAATAAAATAATACAGCACTGTGTAGACGAGTAACATGAGGATTGTTAAATAAATAGCTTTAGTTAATCCACTGTTAATCCAGAGTTTTCAAGGTTGCTACTATGTTGCGTTAATCTTAGTGATCTATGATTAAAATGAACGCCAATGCCAGATTCATAAAGTGTTGGATACATTAATGAAAAAGTGGTTATTAGCCATTAAGGCATATGTCGATGTTTATCGACTATTTCCTCATCTGTGATCAGCTTATTTCATCGCCAAACAGCTATTTAATATTGTGGTTGTTTACCTCGGCGATTGTTTTCCCTCGATATGATTGTTCACCATGATAATTTCCATAATCATGATTAAGCCACAATATATCGTTACAGCACTTTTAGATCTCATTCTGACGGTCATTCCTTAAGGCTTGAGCACAATCAACTTGTATTTGGCAAAGATATTCTGGATAATTAATGCAAATCATTATCATTTGCGTTAAATGGCCGGAGATCGAAATAGATGGAACTTGTCAGTGTAGCTTCTTTATGGCTTGGTTGCTTGTTTGCCTATTTGGCATCTGACAAACAGCAGCTTGTTAGTTTACCTTTTCCCAAATTACTGGCTTGGTGCTTATGCGGTTTAGCGGTGTTATTTGCAGTGTGGGGGTTTAGCCATACTTACAGTGTATTCGTCGCCAGTTTAGTGGTGCTGATTTGCATGATGACCATGTGGATACTACTGGTGCTGTTGGCCTCGCACTATAAAGGTCGTAGCATCTGGGTCAGTTCGCTAGGCTTTGCGTTGTTTGTCAGTATCCTCCTTGTTGGGGTTAAATAACCATGTGGCCTAAATCTATTGCTGCATTTTTATGGGGGTTATTACTGGCAATCAGTTTAATGCTCATTGTTTTTCGAATATTACCGGCTGCTGTAGATGTAAAACTATTCGTTGGGCTAATGCTGGGTTTTTGTGTGTGGGTTGGGGTGATGACATTTTGTTATAGCCGCAATAGCGCAAAAGCGGCGAGTGTCGTGTGCGCCAAATGGCTTGTGGCCAGTAGTCTTATCAATACGTTGTTATTTTATTCGCAAAACTAACTATTTTTTTCAAACCTAAGTCATGAATAACTCAATGAAATCTGATTCTCCGGTACAGCACAAAGTCATTAAAAATCTCATCGAAGCCCACAGTTGGCTTGGGTTAATTATTTCACCTTTACTGTTTTTGGTATTTTGGGCTGGCGCGGTGACCTTGTTTCACGATGAAATCGCCCAGTGGGCCATTACGCCTCATCATCCAGTCGATAATACCCAAGCAGATATTCCTTTAGCGAAACTGGTACAGCAAAAGTTTGCTGAATACCCAGTAGATCAAGCTGGCCGTTTTCGAATAAATATGCCGACTGAGCTAGTACCTTATTATATTTTTTACTTCGATGTGTTTGGAGATGCTCCGCAATCGGACCGCCAGTCTATGGCGATATTGGTTGATCCTAAAAGCGGCGAAACCGTTGCGGGCAAAGATGACTTTTACTTATCGCAATTTATGTACCGCTTACATTACAACCTTGATTTACCCGGTGGCAGTTATCTTATTGGTGTCGTGACGCTGATTTTTCTATTTGCACTCGTGTCTGGCATTTTTATCCATGCGCGTAAATTACTGAAACATTTCTTTTTGTACCGCGTCGATAAACAACGCCGAGATAAATTACTCGATCTCCATACCGTAGTAGGGGTGATGACACTGCCTTTTACCTTGATGTATACCCTAAGCGGCTTGATCCTTAACTTGGCCATAGTGTTTCAGCTGGCTTTTGTGGTGTTTATTTATCAGGGCGATCGACAAGCATTGTTTAACGATGCCGGTTTTAACCGTAGCAGCGAACCGCGAAGTGAAACGTCACTTGATATGAGCAATGCGTTTACTTTAATTGAACACACTACACAGCAATCGAATTTTGAGTTACGTAATATTATTTTCCACCATTACGGTGCTGAAAATGCCTTAGTACAAGTGCGTGGTACCGATACGGTTAATTTTGCTCAACGAGATGAAGTGACCTATCGGGTGCAGGATGGCACTGTGATGGATAAGGTTAATGCCGATAACTACAATGTGTTCCGCCAGGGTAGAGATGTACTAGTGACATTGCATTTTAGTAACTTTGCCGGCTTAGACATCCGTATTTTGTACTTTATTTTGGCGATGGCTATTAGTGCGATGATTGTTACCGGCAATATGTTATGGATAAATAAGCGCAGCGCTCAGCGCCAGTCTTCACCGCGCAGTATTGCTATCGTAACCGCGATGACGATTGGTGGCTGTGGTGGCATTATTGTGGCGACAGCAGTTGGATTTTTGTGTGAACGACTATTACCTGTAACCTTATCTGGACGAGGTGAATGGTTAGTGGGGTGTTTTGTAACGTCACTATTGGTCGTTATGTTGTGCAGTATAAAAGTGACTGATATTAAGCGTCATATCAGCCAGTTGTTGTTAATCACCAGTGGCATATTAATCATCACGATTGTTGCAGATTGGCTGTTATTTTCTGAGCAAATAATAGCGTTATGGCAAAGCGGTTATCATGGGGTCATCGGGATCCAAGTTGGCATGATGCTGGTAACGGCAGTGTGTTTATGGACCGCCAATAAGTTAGGTGTATCACCTCGGTCGCAGCCAGCCATGGCAAAAAACGTTACTCCTGCTAATGGATAATGGAATGGGTATAAAGTTGAAGCTATTAAGCCTGTGAAGGAACACTATCACAGGCTTAATCATCAACTAAGCGCATCTAGGGTAAATCAAAAATCAGTGCAGTTGCTTGAGTGTCCGATGGATTAACTAAGGTCACCGTGGTCATGTCGGTGAGTTTAGCGCCATCACCTATTTTTAGCTGTTGATCTTCAATATTGAGCTCGCCAGCGACTTGATGAACATACACTTTACGGTCAGTCGCAATCTGATAGGTTATTTCAGATTTAGGCGCCAAAATCAGTTGTGACAATGTCGCATTTTGCTTGATTTGCAAGGTTCCGTTTTCACCCGTTGGCGTAGCAATCGTGGTTAGTCCTACTGCTTGACCAAAGTTTTTTTGTTGATATCCTGGTGTATTACCTAAAGCATTTGGCTGGATCCAAATTTGTAAAAACTTCAGTGGCTCTGTGGCGGATGCGTTGTACTCACTGTGAGTAATACCACTGCCAGCAGACATTAATTGGAACTCACCTGCAGGCAACACTTCAACATTGCCTTCACTGTCTTTATGGGCGATAGAGCCTTCAAGTACGTAGCTGATAATTTCCATGTCACGGTGGCCGTGAGTGGCAAATCCGGCACCAGGAGTGACACTGTCGTCATTGATCACTCGCAGTGCTGAAAAGCCCATGTGTTGTGGATCATAGTAGCTGCCAAATGAAAAACTGTGTTTGCTGTCTAACCAACCAAAGTTGGCTATTCCGCGCTCGCTTGCATGACGTAAGGTAATCATAATGTTGTTCCTATCGTTTAATGAATAAGTGATCAGTACGGAAAATTAAGACAGTTTGCTTACAATGGCTTTATCTAGCGCGACTTTGCCTGAACCTGATAGTGCAAGTGACACACTGGCAGCCAATAGTGCTAACGCAAATTCATAACCGTTGTTTGCCATAAATAAACCGTTGCTGATATGTACACTAGCAATGGCGATAATCATGGTGAATGCTAATACAACCGCTGCTGGACGAGTCAATAAACCCAGTAAGATGAACAGTCCGCCAACCAATTCAGCGCTGCCAGCTAAGAATGCCATTAACACGCCGGGCTCAATCCCAATCGATGCCATCCATTGTCCTGTACCTTCAAGGCCATAACCGCCAAACCAACCAAACAGTTTTTGCCCGCCATGAGCCATAAAAATAATCCCAACAGGTAAGCGTAATGCCAAAGTGCTAAAACCTGCAGTAGAGTTTGTGATGCGTTTAACGAGTGCTTTCATGGTATATATCCTCAATAAATTTAAACATTAATTGTTTCTAGTGAGCCTGTCTCACTGGTTGATAAGAAGTATATTGAGACTTGATTGAATAAAAAATCGGAATAAACTGACGTAAAGGTTCAAATTATTTGAATATGGAGAGTTGATGCAAAATCCGATTACTATTGACGCATTACGTGCCCTAGATGCGATTGAACGTAAGGGCAGCTTTGCTGCTGCAGCGGCATCGTTATATCGAGTACCGTCAGCGCTGACTTACACCATCAAAAAACTTGAAGATGATATGGGCACGGCGTTATTTGACCGCACAAAGCAAAAAGCACAACTGACGCCAGCAGGTAAAATTGTGTTAGAGCAAGGGCGGCAGATTTTGTTAGCCACCAATCGGTTGGTTGATTCTGTGCAGCAATTAGAGTCTGGTTGGGAAACTGAAATTCGGCTATCACGCGACACAGTCATCCCCCAGGGGACGTTGTTTCAATTAATTGAACAATTTAATCAGCTAGAACACTCGGTCGACATTAGTGTCGATGTTGAAGCCGTCGGTGGTGGTTGGGATGCATTGCACAGCCGACGCGCCGATATTGTGATTGGTGCGTCTGGTGAGTTACCAAGAGGTGTATTTCAAACCCATAAAATAGGCGAAATTGAATTTGTATTTGCCGTAGCGCCATATCATCCATTGGCGTTTGTTGATGGCGTATTAGAAGCCGACAAACTAACTGACTATGCTTCGGTGGTGGTCGCCGATACATCACAACTTTTACCTACTCGCAGTAGTGGCCTTTTTAAAAGCAAACAAGTGATTAAAGTTAACACCATGGAAACCAAGATAGCAGCACAGTTACAAGGACTAGGTATTGGTTTTGTACCCAGACACATGGTGCAATGCTACTTTGATAGTGGTGAGTTGATTGAAAAAATGTGTTCAATTCCAAGACCGAATCAAAGTTTGTACATTGCTTGGCATAAAGACCATCAAGGCCGTGCATTTGACTGGTTTGTGGAGCATTTACCTAAAGCCGATTGGGGTTTATAACATCTGAATGTGAGCACAATGATAGCGACCAATGTGAGATCGCAGATACGAGCTCACATTGGTGCTTATCGATCCCATCGTGATGTTGAATATCAGCGTTGATGTCGTTGCTTAACTATTTTTTTAACTATTCTTTTAACTACTCGCTTGAATACTCACTTGAGCATTCTTGCTAGCGTTAGTTTTCTTGTCTAGTGAGCCACTGAAACGTGTTAATGCTAGGGCAATAACCACAATCACCGCACCAACCCAAGGTGTATGAATTAGGCCAGCGTTAGCCACAATCAGCCCGCCACCCCAAGACCCAAGTGCAATACCGATATTAAAAGCGGCAATATTTAATCCTGAAGCCACATCAACGGCGTCGGGTGTGTACTTCTGTGCAAGGGAAACTACGTAAACTTGTAGCCCAGGTACATTACCAAATGCAAATGCGCCCCAGACCAAAATGGTGATCACAGCGGCAATAGGGTTAACCGCAGTAAAGTTAAATATCACTAATATGGTCGCAAGACCGCTGAAAATAATACTTAACGCTTTAATTGGGCCCATTTTATCGGCCATTTTTCCGCCCCAAATATTACCAATAGCGACCGATACCCCGTACACCAACATGATTAAGCCAATAGATTGAGATTCAAAACCAGACACTTGCTCTAAAATGGGGGCTAAAAAAGTAAAGGCTGTGAATGTGCCGCCGTAACCTAATGCGGTAATGGCATAGACCAGTAATAACCGTGGTTGAGTGAGTACTTTTAATTGCGATGATAATTTTGCCGCGGGTGGCTGAGGTAAATTATTGGGAACCAACAAGCTACTGCCAATCAAGGCTACAAACCCAAGAATTGCGACAGTTAAAAAAGTGGCTTGCCAGCCAAAGGTCTGGCCAATATAGGTGCCCAAAGGGACGCCTGTCACTAAGGCGACGGTTAACCCCGTAAACATAATGGCAATCGCACTGGCGGCTTTTTCTTTGGGTACTAACCCAGTGGCAATGGTTGAGCCAATAGAGAAAAACACTCCGTGGGCTAACCCAGTGATAATGCGTGCAGCGATTAAGGTTTCGTAACCGGGCGCTTGCCAAGCCAATAGATTACCCGCAACAAATAAACTCATTACCGCCAGCAATACGTGTTTGCGATTCCATTTACCGGTTAATGCGGTGAGTACTGGTGCGCCAATGGCGACACCTAATGCGTAAAGACTGACCAATAAGCCAGCCGATGGTAATGATACGTTAAGGTCTTGTGCCATTGTGGGGATTAACCCCACAATGACAAATTCGGTGGTTCCAATAGCAAAGGCGCTAAGCGTCAATGCGAGTAAAGCTAACGGCATAATGTGTTCCTCTTAGGTTGTCGCTAGGATTTACCGTCGCGATAAATGTGTCAGTCAGTTGATGGGCGTCATTATTGATTAGATATATGTTGTTAAAAACAGTATGTTTAGCAAATGACTTTTGCTATAAATGCAATAAACAATGATGTTAGAGCGACTCTTTAGATCGACACAGCACAAGATGAGGTATGCATGCTTACGCGTTCAGATGATTTAGATATATTGCTGATGGTGGTCGACTGCGGCGGGTTTTCTGCAGCGGCCGATGCACTCAATATTCAGGTTGCACGAGTGTCACGCGCGGTAAGTAAAATAGAGCAACAGCTCGGGGTCACCATTCTCAATCGCACCACTCGGCGTGTTGAGTTAACCGATGAAGGCCGCCAATTTGTCGAATCTGTTCGGGGTGGATTACAACAATTACAACGCGCAGAAGATGAACTCGTACGTCGTGGTGAACTACCACAAGGACGTTTGCGTGTGGACGCGGCAAGTCCGTTTGTGTTTCATCAATTAGTGCCTTTGATGAAAGATTTTCGCGCCGCTTATCCAGACATTGAATTAGCATTGACCTCGAACGAGGGCTATGTCGATTTACTTGAAAAGCGTACCGATGTGGCCATTAGAATTGGTAAGTTGGCAGACTCAACCTTGCATGCTCGACCATTAGGAAAAAGTGCCTTACATATTGTTGCCTCCGCTGAGTATTTAGCGCGTAGAGGTGTGCCACAAAAAGTGTCTGATTTGACTTGCCACGAGTTACTTGGGTTTACCGAACCTAAAATATTGAATCACTGGCCGCTAAAAGGTTGCGATGTTATTACCCCTACCATCAGCACCAGCAATGGAGAAACTTTGCGTCAACTCGCACTGGCAGGTAATGGCATTGCGTGTCTTTCAGGTTTTATGATTAATGATGATCTCGTGGCGGGTCGGTTAGTGCCCATACTTCAGTCGGAGAAGTTTACTCACATAGAACGTGAACAAGTGAATGCGGTGTATTACAAATCGTCTATTGTTGCGCGACGTATTTCTGCATTTATTGAGTTTATTCAACCGAGATTAACCTTGTAATTAAGGGCGCGATTTGATCTTTTGACCGACATTTGTAATTTGAACAAAACAGATTTGTCTCGTTGGCTGTTTATTTCTGTTTCTAGTTGGCGCACAGTGTTAGTTCAGATACCGTTTTTAGGAAGACAATATGACCACTATTCCGTTGTTGGGTACAGGTACCTTCAGACTGAAAGACCAACAGGCATTTGATTCAGTGTTAATGGCGTTACAGCAAGGCTCTCGTCACATCGATACCGCTCAGATTTACGCCAATGAAAAACAAGTTGGCGATGCAATTAAGGCATCGGGTATCGCAAGAGCAGATATTTTTCTCACCACTAAGGTGTGGACGGATCGTTTTGCCCACGACAAACTTATTCAAAGCGTGCATGACAGCTTGGCTTTATTGCAAACCGACTATGTGGATTTGTTACTGATACATTGGCCGTTACGCGATGATTCAGTACCTATGCGAGAGTATTTACTGGCATTAAAAGAGGTGCAAGATGCTGGTTTAGCGAAACACATTGGCGTGTCTAATTTCACTATGGCCCAGGTTACACAAGCGATTGAGATTTTAGGTGCCGACGCAATATTCACTAATCAGGTTGAAGTACATCCATATTTGCAAAATAACCGACTGGTCGAATTTTGTCAGCAGCACAATATTATGGTGACGGGTTATATGCCATTTGCCTATGGTGCGGTATTAACCGACGACACTATTGTCTCGATTGCGAAGAAACACCAAATGACACCCGCCCAAGCGGTATTAGTGTGGATGCGCCAAAAAGGTTATGTCACTATTCCATCGTCAACTAAGTTGGTAAATGTTCAAGCTAATATTGCCTCATTAGCGTTATCGCTCCCGTCTGTAGACATGGCCGCAATTGATAAGTTAGACCGAAATCATCGTGTGGCGGCGCCTGACTTTAGCCCCGATTGGGATCAATAATTTATCAGCGAATGTGCCAATAGCTTAAGTGCCCACGCAGTTTGCACTCACCATTAGATTATTTATATATCAAGTATCCACGCCGACATGAGTGTTCATATTGGCGTTTTTTATTTTCAGGGTTATTGGTCACTTGACATAGGTGTAAGACATAGGTTTACAGTCGTTGCATATACTCAATAGATTTATTTATGTAGATCTTATTATTTAATACAGTCGTTACCCCAAGGAGTGATTATGCAAGTAAGTGAACTCGCAACGTTATTGGGTGTTACCACAGACACAATTCGTTTTTACACCCGAATCGGCCTGCTCGCACCAACAAAATCGCCTAGCAATGGTTATAAATACTATCGTGACAAAGAAGTGTCGCGGATGCGATTTATTATGAGTGCCAGAAACTTAGGTTTTTCGGTAGATGAAATTAAAGTGATTTTTTCCAAAACCGATCACGGTGAAAGTGCTTGTACCATGGTGAAGCAGCTTATTAGCCAAAAATTGGCCGAAACGGAATTACTGTTCAATGAAACGTTAAAGTTGCGTAATAAGCTGACACAAGCAGTCAACGAGTGGGAAAATCTGCCAGCGTTGGCGCCCACAGGTAACATGGTTTGCCACCTGATTGAGGGGTTTGGTCCAAATCATGAAACCTCTTGCCAGGCTAGCGATAAGGAGTCTTTGTAATGAATACCCAAACAACAACACAATTATTGATAGAGGGTGCAGGTTGTGCCAGCTGTGTTGGCAAAATTGAGAAAGCACTTAAAACAGTCGCGCAAGTAGAGCAGGCTGAAATGAACTTTGCCGATCGCAGTGTGATGGTCACCGGAGAGGTTGAAGTCGCTAGTTTGCTTGAGGCCGTTGAAAAAGCCGGTTATCACGCTATTTTGATTAACGATCAAGGTGGTGCAGATGCTATTGATGAGAAAGAACAGGCAGATGCAATATATTATAAAAGCCTAATAAAACACACTATTGTCGCATTGGCAGTGGGTATCCCACTGATGATTTATGGTTTGTTTATTGGTGACATGACCGTTACTAACCCAATACAACAGCTGGTTTGGGGAGCAATTGGTGTACTGACCTTAGGGATAATGTTCTTCTCCGGCAAGCATTTTTATACTGGCGCATGGAAATCATTTACTCATCATAGTGCCAATATGGACACCTTAATTGCGCTCGGAACAGGCACTGCGTGGGTTTACTCTATGGTGGTGGTATTTGCACCAGATTTATTGCCAGAAATGGCGCGCCATGTCTATTTTGAAGCAACCGCGATGATCATTGGTTTAATCAATCTTGGACTCGCGTTAGAGGTCAAGGCGCGCGGTAAAACCTCGGCAGCGATTAAGCGCTTAATTGGTTTACAAGCTAAAACGGCTAGAGTGATCCGCAATGGTAAAGCGGTCGATATCGATATTGCCTTGGTGCAATTAAACGATAAAGTCAGTGTTCGACCAGGTGAAAAAATTCCCGTAGATGGTGTGGTCGTTGAGGGGAGTAGTTTTATTGATGAATCGATGTTGACGGGTGAACCTATTCCGGTTGAAAAAAGTGTTAATGATGATGTGGTCGCAGGTACATTAAACAAACTGGGATCACTTACTTTTACCGCCACACGAGTCGGTAAAGATACCGCTTTGGCGCACATTATTACTATGGTTAAACGGGCGCAGAACTCCAAACCGCCAATTGGTCGAATGGCAGATGTTATTTCGAGCTATTTTGTTCCTGCAATGATGATTATTGCCATTATCAGCGCCATGGTATGGCTTAATTTTGGGCCTGAACCCTCTGTGGGATACGCCATAGTGTCGGCGATGACAATTTTAATCATCGCTTGTCCGTGTGCGTTAGGGTTAGCAACACCCATGTCGGTGATGGTGGGTGTAGGTAAAGCCGCTGAATCTGGCGTGCTTATTCGTAATGGTGAAGCTCTGCAAACGGCATCGACTATTACCACCATGATTTTAGATAAAACCGGCACGATTACCGAAGGCGCGCCAAAAATCACCGATATCATCGTGGTCAATGGTCGCGAACAAGAACAAGTATTGCAACTGGCGGCAAGTATTGAGCAACATTCCGAGCATCCACTTGCACAGGCCGTTGTTCAAGCCGCAGCGGATAAGGGATTAGCGTTATTCAATGTTGAAAATTTTACTGCTATTGCAGGATTTGGTGTCCAAGCTCAGTATCAATCGACTCAGTTATTATTTGGTAATGAAAAATTAATGCGCGAAAAAGGCATAGTCTTAAGCGATTATCAACAGCAAGCACAAGCGTTGGCAGCAGACGCCAAAACGCCAATGTATTTTGCTATCGACGGTGAACTCGCAGCAGTGATTGCCGTGGCTGACCCGATTAAAGCAGACTCTGTTGCCGCCATCGCAAGGCTTAAAAGCAGTGGCATTAAGGTCATTATGCTTACCGGAGATAACCACGCGACAGCCGCAGCTGTGGCTGCCAAAGTGGGTGTCGATGACTTTTTTGCCGACGTATTACCGCAAGATAAAGCCAATAAAGTGGCCGAATTACAAGCATTAGGTGAGGTGGTTGGCATGACTGGTGATGGCATTAATGATGCACCTGCGTTGGCGCTAGCCAATGTCGGCTTTGCTATTGGCACCGGAACCGACGTCGCGATTGAAAGTGCCGACATAACGCTAATGCGAGGATCTCTACACGGTTTGGCAGATGCCATCGCGGTGAGTAAGGCGACTTTAGGCAATATTAGACAAAACCTAGTCGGCGCGTTTATTTACAATATGGCGGGTATACCGCTTGCTGCTGGGGTGTTATTTCCGGTGTTTGGCGTATTACTTAACCCTGTGGTTGCTGGTGCTGCGATGGCATTTTCATCATTAACAGTGGTGAGCAACGCCAATCGTTTGCGCTTTTTTAGCCCTCAACAACACTAGGAGTGAATGATGCTATTAATTAATTTATTTTGTGTGGCATTAATTGCCATTATCGTTTGGTGGTTTTGGTTGTATAAACCCAAAGCGACCACTCATCAAGCAAGTAACGCTATTGTGGTTAAAGACGGGGTTTACTCCCCAGCAAGGATAACTGTGCCGGCCAATACCGCGACGCAATTAACCTTTTTACGCCAAGACAAAGCAGGGTGTTCGGCCAGTTTGTTATTTCCAGACTTAGACATTAGCGAAGAGCTACCACTGGATAACTCTGTGGTAATTTCGCTGCCAGCATTAGCCAAAGGTGAGTATCCGTTTCATTGCCAAATGCAGATGTATAAAGGGGTATTACTGGTTGAGTAAACCTAGATAGTAGCCATGCTAAGCAGGTATCACTCTCACCTTGATGCTTGTCGCTGGGCACATAAACTTTCAAAAAAGCCACACAATTACGTAAGTTAACATCTGTTTATTCAAGATGCTTACTTGCGTAATTGGTGATATTCTGAGGATTCATTTACAACTGATTTTTCGATGACATCATGATACGACGTTTAATGGATTACTTTCGCTTAGTGTTGTTTATTTGTGGTGTCTTGATTGGTATTCAAGTCCCTGCTTTTGTCGAACAATACGGCCAACGACTCGAAGCTCATCAGCTTGAAGCTAAACTCAGTTTGGCAGAATTTCAACGTGATGCAGACCGTTTTTTTGCTGGAGACATCAGTAAACTTATCCTTCACTATCAACAAAATAACGATCCGGTGTTTAGTGCCGGTGGTGAAAGTATTGAGTCAATATACCAACGTTATACATCACTCACCGAAGCGTTGAGTCGTTTTCATCAACACAGTTATAGTCCTTATCAGCAAATAGCATTAGCCCCACAAAAAGACATTCAAGCTGAGGTCTGGCAGGCTTATAGCCATGTGATTTTATTGAAACCAGAGGCGATTGCCATTGGGTTGCTGCTAGGGTTATTGATCTCGATATTGTGTGAATCAGTATTATCTATTTTGTATTTGGGTTGTCGTAGGGTATTTTCCCCAAGGTAACCTTTCTGTTTAACAAGGGTTAATAGCCTCTAATAATCAAGGAAATATTATGATCGCTACAGGACAATCTTTACCAAAAGCTACCTTAAGCCAACTGACAAAAGACGGCATGGTTAATCACGATGTTACTGAGCTTTTCGCCGGTAAAAAAGTGGTATTGTTTGCTGTACCAGGTGCATTTACACCAACCTGTTCAGAAGCTCATTTGCCAGGTTTTGTTGTACTTGCAGACGAGTTTAAAGCTAAAGGTGTTGACCTTATTGCTTGTGTTGCAGTTAATGATGCATTCGTAATGAAAGCATGGGGCGAAGCCCAAAATGCTTCTGAATTAATGATGCTAGCCGACGGTGATGCAAGCTTCGCAAAAGCGTTAGGCTTAGAAATGGATACCGCCGGTTTTGGTGGCGTTCGTTCACAGCGTTATGCGATGGTGATCGACAATGGCGTGGTGACTTTACTGAATGTTGAGGAAGGTAAGTCATTTGAAGTCAGCACTGCTGAAGCAGTAATGGCTGCACTGTAATCTATATTATGTCTCAGTAATAGAGACTTAACAGTACAGTAAAATGGGCGCCAATATGGCGCCCATTTTTATGATTAAAACAGCGATACCGCAAATTTGTCAGTATTGATTATCCGCGGATGCCTAAGTGTTGTTCAATATTATCGACACTGTTACTGACCTCAAGCGCAATCGTTTCACTTTGTTCAAACGCATCTTTAGCATGCAGCATTAGGCTATCCATCGCGATGACAAATTCATCAAGATGCCCCACCTGTTGCTTAGCATGTTCACTCCCTTGGCTCGCACTGCTCGCCATCTCTTGAGCTTGCTGTTGTACTTGCAACGCAACATCTAACAAACTCTGGGCTCGACCTTTCTGCTGTGCAGATGCTTCGCTGATGTCGTTTACGCTGTGGCTAAGTGCTGTGTTAGAGCGGGTTAGTTGCTCGAAAATAGCCATTATGTCTTTTAATGATTGTTGAGTCCGTTGCGATAAACTGCGCACTTCATCGGCTACCACCGCAAAACCACGACCTTGCTCACCTGCACGAGCGGCTTCAATGGCGGCATTTAAGGCCAATAAGTTGGTTTGGTCGGCGATATTACTAATAACATCCACAATTTTAGCCGCGTCGTTAACTGATGTACTGAGTTGGGTTAGTGAGTGGTTACATTGATTGACCTTGGTTAACGTATGATCGGTCGCATCTAACACCGCTTGGGCTTCTTTTTGGCTTGCTTGCATATCATGCATGGTTTGTTCTGCACTGGCAGTTACTAAACTAGACGACCGGTTTACTTCATTTGCAAGAGTAATTAAATCAGCGGTTTGTGATTGCGTTTGTTGTACCACATGTTGCGTTTGTTGCGTGCTAGTTGATAAGAAACCAATTTTGGCGACTAGCTCACTCAATGAGTTAGACACCTGTGCCATATTACTTTTTTGTTGTTCGTCATCTTGTTCAAATCGCTGTAAAAGGCGATTAAAGTGTGCCGCAATTTGGCCTGTTTCACATTGGCTGGTCACGGGTAATGGTTCACGTTGATTCGATTCGCTTAACATTGAAAAAGCATGATTTAAACGTTTAAGTGGGCTAACGACTCGACGTTGTTGTAATACTAAATAACCAATAGAAAACAATGCTATCAATGTCACCATGGTGTATAGCAGCCACTGTAAACGGATTTTAAGTTGTTCATCGGTTACGGCTTGCGTATCGGCTAGTGTCACCAGTTGTTGTTCCACTTGGCTGGTGGCGTTTATTAGCGCTGCTTGTACCTGTTGATTATCGCTGAGCATTTGCTTGGTATTACTCACTTCTTTGCTATAGCGTTGGGTCAAACTGAGTAATTCTGCCCGTGGGGTTTCACCGGTTTCAATACGTTCCGGTTCGTCATCACCTAAGGCGAATTCATCCACTTCTTCGGTGCGATAAATACCCAGCAAAGATAGCTTCTCCAAATCGTCATGCCATGTGTTGAGGGCATTAATTGAAAAATTAAGACTATTACTGACTCCGGTATCTTGATCAATCAATAAGGCCTGAGTCTGCTGTGATAATTGATAAACTAAGCTGGGTAACTTAAGGCTAAGCGCAAGATATTGCTGCGCGGTATTTGAGTCATTTGGAGCTGATTTGGCATAGCGATGTAAACTACCGCTGTAATCGAGCATTTCTGATTCAGCAAAAGCCAGTAGTTGGCGTGGGTTACCGGCCAGTTTTCCTGCTGCACGGTATTTAGTGTCTAAGTCGCCAATTAATTGAGTCATTAAGGTGGTCAGTGAAGCACTATCAAGCTGTGGGTGAGCAGAATGTAACTGGGTAATATTGACGGTTATGCGGGTTATATCACTACGGGCTTGTTCGAGATAATTGCTTTGCCCTGTTTGTAAGTAGCTATCAATATTCCGGCGAACATCATATTGAAAGGTATGTTGAATATGTTGTAAATCGAGGTTTAATTTTTCACTCGTTTGTCGTTGTTGGTTACTCCATAACACAGTGGCAGCGAGTAATGCCGCAAGCACTAATAATAAGGCGGATGCACTAAGGGATAGGGTTGATATCTTCATAGGTAAATGAGTTCACATAAATGCCAATATGTGTATTTTATGGCACTAATGTTACAGTCTTTCGTGACTTCACTTTATCTATGAGTTGAGTCATGTGGGTGGTGAAATATGGCCGTTGTTAGTTGTAGAGGTTTTTGTCGATTAACGGCAGCCACACTTGCGCTTTTAAGCCACCTTGAGGGCGATTAGACAGTTTAACTTTGCCGTGATGACGGTCGATAATGCGTTTAATAATCGCCAGTCCTAGGCCTGAACCAACACTGCCACGTGCGGTATCGCCTTGAGTAAAGGGTTGAAAGAGCTGTTCAACTTGGTCTTCATTAATACCAGGGCCATTGTCTTCTACACTAAAGCACAAGTATTGACCTTGATTATATGAGCTGATTTTTATCCACCCGTTACCATAGCGGAATGCGTTTTCGACTAAGTTACTTAATACGCGTTTTATCGCCACACTATTGATGGCTATTTCGGGACAGTCAGCCAGAGATAACTCAATGGTGCCTTCGCGGTGTGACTCTTGTTGGCTGATTTCTTGGATCAAACGATTAATTTGGTCGGGTTCACGTATGCCTTCTTGGTCGTTACGAATATAAGCAATAAATTGATTAATAATCGCATCCATGTCTTCAATATCAGTGACAATGCCTTCTTTCAAATATTGGTCGTCTTCTACCATCATTTCTGACGCTAAGCGTATGCGAGTCAATGGCGTGCGTAGATCATGTGAAATCCCTGCCATTAGCAAGGCGCGGTCTTGCTCAAGCTGCTTCATGCTATTGGCCATTTGGTTAAAGGCATGAGTAACTTCAACAATTTCGGTTGAACCAATCAATGGTAACGTCGGAGGGAAATCGCCTTTAGACACGGTTACTGCCGCTTTTTGTAAGCGTTTAAGCGGACGATTTTGTCTGCGGGCAAACAGCCAGCCACCGGCGACACTGAGCCCGCCAATCACCAGTAAATATAATGTTAGTGGAGACAGGTCTGATTCATTAATACCTGTGAGCGGCACTTTAATCCATAAAGAAGGGGCTTGTGGCGGTTTAATCCACACATCGAGCTTTTCACCTTGCGAAAAACGCACTTCAGCTTCGCCGCCAAGATAAACCGACATTTGTTCTGACAAGAAACTGTAATAAGTGGCTTGGCCGAGTCCGGCTTCTTGCGCTTGTTTTTGGTTATAAACGGTCATGCCATCGTCACGCACTTTGGCGTTTAAGGCATCCACCATGGTGAGATGTTCACGACCAACATCAACCCCATCAACAAATAGTATATTGATTTGGCGGGCAATCAGTTGGTTAATTTGCTCATAACTGGGCTTGATAAAGTAAACGGCGACAGACCAATATGACACTAATTGATTGATCAACAGTAAGCTGCCAATCAACAATACGGTTTGACTAAAAGCGCTTCTGGGCAAGAAGCGTTGCCACCATTTTAACTTGAGTTTCATGGATTACTTACGCGTGGTGCCGTCGGGTACAAATACATAACCTAAACCCCAAACCGTTTGAATATAACGTGGGTTAGCGGCATCTTTTTCAATTAAACGGCGTAGACGTGACACCTGAACATCGATTGAACGCTCAAGGGCAGAGTAGTCACGGCCACGGGCCAGGTTCATTAATTTGTCACGTGATAGTGGCTCTCGAGGATGGTTTACCAGCACTTTAAGTACGGCAAATTCACCACTGGTCAGGGCAATACTTTCATCGCCATGAAACATTTCACGAGTGGCTAAATTTAGCGAAAACTCGCCAAACTCAATCATTTCTTCTTGCTGAGCTGGTGCGCCTGGTACTTCAACAATTTGACGACGCATAACCGCTTTAATACGTGCTAATAACTCACGTGGATTAAACGGTTTAGGTAAATAGTCATCAGCGCCAAGTTCTAGGCCAATAATACGATCAACTTCATCGCCTTTAGCGGTTAGCATCACAATCGGGATAGGGTTCTCTTGCTGACGTAAACGGCGACAAATCGACAAACCATCTTCACCGGGTAGCATCAGATCGAGCACCAGTAGATGAAAGTTTTCGCGCTCTAGTAATCTATCCATTTGTTCAGCATTGGCAGCGCTGCGAACTTGGAAGCCTTGCTCAATTAAGTAACGTTCTAATAACGAACGTAATCTCATGTCGTCATCGACAACGAGAATCTTAGAGGTTTCTTGGCCCATGACATATCCTTTTAACGCTAAATTGATACCAGCAATGACTCAGTATGAAGTGTAATCGCTTGAATTTGAATAGCTGATTGTGGCAGAAATTGTAACTAAATAGCTGTAAATGTTTGTTTATCGCTTAAATAGCAACAAATGGTCAGTTAAATTACCAGTATCTACGCTAAACGATAATGCCAATTGCTGTTTGCTAGGCTGATAAACCATGCTGGGACTAGTACTGGGTAAGTTAGATGTGTGTTGGAGATGGCTATTAAAAACGGGCTCAAAGGTTAGCTGATTTTGGTGTAATTCAAACCGTCCCCATTGTAAGTGAGTGACGTGCTCATTGGCTTGTGGGTCTTGGTGTAGGTTAATGTTCACCATGGCGTAATAGCCATTGTCGAGCAGTACCAAGCTACTCAGCGCTGGGGTAGACAATTGATGCCATACACCATAGACCGATTGGTTTGGGGTGAAGTCATACTGATGTTGCTCATCCGCAATGCTATCGGCATTGGTATCTATGGTTAAGGCGAGTTGTAACGACTGTGATGTCAGCGTCATGTTTAATTGCGGATACTCGAATTGATATGCGGCTAATCCTTGTTGGGCATTATTGCTGTAGCTAGGGATAAAGTTAGCAGTTGTTGATTGCAGATCCAAGCGTCCCCATTCTGCAACGCTATTTTGTGGCGCGCTTAAGTTAAGTTCTAGGTGTAAGTAGCTGCGATTATGATTTAACTGCAACAAGGTAATACGTTCAGGTGTGTTGATTACCCAATCACCAAATACGTTGTTTTTTGCTTCTTGGATCGTCGGTTTCTCGCTAGCTTGCAGTGGGTTTGCCAACAGTAAACAGCCGGTCAGCAGGAAGGGAATGAGGCTTATTGAGCTAAGCGACGGGATGTCGGGTTTGTTGCCTGTTAACACGGTAAACATAAGATCCCTTTATGTTTGATGATGCGGTTAAAAACGAAAAATAGAATTGCATGCGGTAATTTTAATCAGTCTTAAACCTTAGTCTTTAATGCGGATTTATCAAATAAAAAAGCCCGCAGCATAATGCCACGGGCTTGAAGCCTTGATTGAGTTTAGCCTTTTATTGAACTTAGCCTTTTACTGAGCTTAGTCACTTATGGCACCAATGTAAGTAAAGGCGCTTAGGTTACTACTTGAAAGTCCAATGCCATGGTCACGCTTAATGCGGTAATGGTAATAATGGAAAATCCAAATACTTGTCTAGCCCAAGACTGCAAATTGATGCCGCGACGATAACCTTTTAACGCCATCGCTAGCCACCATAAACTGGTGGCAAAGGTCACGGCCATAAAGGCAATACCTGTGTAACCCGCCAGCGGTAATAGTGCGCTAACCAATGCAAAAACAGCAATGTACAACACGATATGCAACTTAGCTTTAGCCATGCCTTGGGCAACCGGTAATACCGGAATATTAGCAGCGGCGTAGTCGTCAAAGCGAAAAATCGCAATCGCATAAGAGTGGGGCATTTGCCATAGGCTAAACATCAGCAGCAAAATAATTGCGCCCATGTCCATTTGCCCGGTGACCGCACAATAGCCAACGACCGGTGGCACGGCACCCGAAAAACTGCCTACTAGGGTGCCGTAAACCGAGTTGCGTTTCATGTACAGGCTGTACACCCCGACATAAACCACATAGCCAATGGCGGCAAATAACACCGCTAAGCTATTAGTGAATATCGCCAGCATGGTAAAGCCTACAACACCCAAACCAATACCAAAGCTCAATACCGCTTGTACTGATATTTCACCGGTAACGGTAACTCGGTTTCGAGTACGCTTCATCTTGGCGTCGATGTCGCGATCAATGCAGTTATTGATTGCGCAACCCGACGCTACCACCAAAGATAAACCTATCATGGTGGCAAACATCAAGGTCATATCAACATTGCCTTGAGCCGCGAGTAAAAAGCCGCCTGCGACAGAAATTAAATTGCCCATGATGATGCCTGGTTTGGTTACCTGAACATATCCTCGTAAGCGTGAGGTTAATTGTGCTGACATAGATTGACCTTGATTATTCATGATAGCTGTCGGTTACATCATCAATTCATTGGCTGCGTAGATAATCCACACAGACAAACCCACAACCATGACAATAATCAAGGCCGTGAATAAGAACGAGAATGTATTGATTCTGCCTTCTTTAGAAAAATCTAAATGGAGGAAGTATTTCAAGTGCACCACGATTTGCACGATAGCCGCAGCGACGACAATCCATAAGGTGGTGTCATGATCAAAGCTGTGAGTCATTACCGACCAAAATGGAATACCGGTTAAGATCACTGATAATACAAAGCCGACTAAATATGACTTAACGCTAGCGCCAAAGTCGCCCTCGGCATGACTTGAATGTGCATTGCTCATCACAAGACTCCTAACAAATAAACAACGGTAAACACACACACCCACACGATGTCTAAGAAATGCCAAAACAAACTTAAGCAACTCAAGCGGGTGATGCTGCGATTATTTAAACCGCACTTGACGACTTCGACCATCATGATCAGCATCCAAATTAAGCCCGCGGTAACATGCAAGCCATGCATGCCGACTAAGGCGAAAAATGCTGATAAAAAGGCGCTGCGATCTGGACCATTGCCATGTTCAATAAGGTGATGGAACTCGTAAACTTCCATGGCGATAAACACACAACCCAAAGCGAAGGTGATTAATAACCACCCTAAAGTCGCCGCTTTCTTTTGGTGTCTCGCACAAATCATGGCAAAGCCATAAGTAATACTACTGACAAGTAATGCGGCGGTTTCGATAAGGACGAAGTCTAATTCGAAAATATCTTTACCCGACACTCCACCATCGGTGTTCATGAATAACACGGCATAAGTGGCAAAAACGGATGCGAACAAAATACAGTCGGTCATTAGATAAATCCAAAAACCGAACAAGGTGTTACCACTGGTATCGTGGTGTTCTTCGTGGTGTTGATCACCGTGCTCAGCAGAATGAGCGTCGTGTAAATCTGCTTTAATAGCAATACTCATTATCGGCCCCTAGCTACGTTATCTATATGTGCATTTTCAATACGCGCGACTTCATCAGGTTGCACGTAGTAGTCAACATCATTGTTATAAGCACGCATCAAGAACAGTACAAACGTACCCGCAAACCCAACAATAGCTAACCACCAAATATGCCAAATTGCAGCAAATCCCATCGCCGTAATACACGCCGCCATAGCAATACCGCTGGCAGTATTTTTAGGCATATGAATAGGCTGGTATGTTTCACGACGTCTGTAGGCAGTGCCTTTTTCTTTCATGTCGGTGAACGCATCAATGTCTGTTACTGGATCTAACTGGGCAAAGTTATAGAACTGTGGTGGTGAAGATGTTGACCACTCAAGCGTGTGGCCGTTCCATGGATCGCCTGTGGTATCTAAGTTTTGCTCACGGTCACGGAAGCTGACATACAATTGTACAAACTGTAAAATAATGCCCACAAGGATGATAAATGCGCCGACTACAGCAAAGTAAAGCCAGAAGTTCCACGCTGGGTTATCTGTGTGGTTAATACGACGTGTCATGCCCATAAAACCAAGCACGTACAACGGCATAAAGGCCACATAGAAGCCAATTTGCCAGCACCAAAATGATGCCTTACCTAAGCGTTCATTGAGTGTGAAACCCATCGCTTTAGGGAACCAGTAAGCAAACCCCGCCATGTAGCCAAATACCGCACCACCAATAATGGTGTTATGGAAATGGGCGATTAAAAACAAGCTGTTATGCAGTACATAGTCTGCGCCAGGTAATGCTAACAATACCCCGGTCATGCCGCCGATGGTGAAGGTCACCATAAAGCCTAAAGACCACAAAACTGGCACGGTAAAACGTAAACGGCCGCGATAAATGGTAAATAACCAGTTAAACAGTTTTACCCCCGTCGGCACCGCAATCACCATGGTCATTACGCCGAAGAAGGCGTTAACGTTGGCGCTTGAACCCATGGTAAAGAAATGGTGTAACCACACAATAAAACCAAGCACCGAAATTGCACCGGTTGCCCACACCATTGAGGTATAACCAAATAAGCGCTTAGAGGTAAAGGTTGAAAACACTTCAGAGAAAATACCGAAAGCCGGTAATACCAAAATGTATACTTCAGGATGACCCCAAGCCCAAAACAGGTTGATGTACATCATGGCGTTACCGCCACCATCATTGGTAAAGAAGTGGAAATCTAAATAACGGTCTAAGGTCAACATGCCTAAAACAGCGGTTAAAATGGGGAACGATGCAACGATTAACACGTTAGCCCAAGTACAGGCCCAAGTGAAAATAGGCATTTGCATTAGCTTCATGCCAGGTGCACGCATTTTTAACACGGTGGCGATAAAGTTCACCCCAGTTAAGGTTGTCCCGATACCGGATATCTGCAAGGCCCAGATATAATAATCAACCCCCACCCCCGGACTGTATGCCAGCTCAGACAATGGCGGATAAGCTACCCAACCTGTTTTAGCAAACTCACCTAATCCAAGCGAAATATTGATTAATATTGCCCCAGATGTGGTTAGCCAAAAACTTAAGTTGTTTAAGAATGGGAATGCGACATCGCGAGCACCAATTTGCAATGGTACGACCAAGTTCATAAGACCAATCATAAATGGCATTGCCATAAAGATAATCATTATCACGCCGTGGGCTGTGAAGATTTGGTCGTAATGTTCTGGTGGTAAATAGCCCGCAGCGCCGTTAGTGGCAAGTGCTTGCTGAGTTCGCATCATAATCGCGTCAGAAAAACCACGGACCAGCATTACCATCGCTAATACGATATACATAATACCGAGTTTTTTGTGGTCAACCGAGGTTAACCAGTCGTGCCAAAGCACGCCCCATTTTTGATGTTTAGTAATTAAGGCCGCAATGATGAACCCAATAATGGCGACAGCCGCTAGGGTCACCATAATAATCGGTTCATGATACGGAATAGACTCGAGTGTTAATTTTCCAAGAAATGACATGATTACTCCGCCTCCCCAGAAGCAGTCGAAGAATGCTCTGTGGTTGAGTGTGTAGAGGATGAAAGTCCAGAATGTTGTTCAGCGTCCATGTCTTTCATATGCTGCATATCTTTCATATGTTCGGTATGTTCCATACCAGACATTGATTTCATGTTGCCCATGTCATGCATACCTTCCATGCCTTCCATACTGTCCATTGGTTTCATATTCGAGTCAGGGTGCATGTATTGCATAACAATGTGGTTAAACATGCCTTTTTGCACTGACCCATAATATTGAACAGGATTATTTTCGCTCTTTTGAGCTAGTTGCTCATATTGCTCAACATCCAAGGTATTCCCTTGTTGTTTTATCTTGGCAACCCACGCATCAAAATCGCCGGCTGTTGCAGTCGCAATGGCATTAAACTTCATGCCCGCAAAACCAGCGCCACTGTAGTTAGCTGAAATACCTTTAAAAGTACCAGGCTCGTTTGCGATAAGGTGTAACTTGGTCGCCATGCCAGCCATTGAGTAGATTTGACTGCCTAACTGCGGAATGAAAAATGAATTCATTGCCGTGTCTGAAGTGATTTTGAAGTTAACCGGCACGTTCGCAGGGAAGGCCAATTCGTTAACCGAAGCAATACCATATTCTGGATAAATAAATAACCATTTCCAATCCAGTGACACCACTTCAACTTTTACCGGTTTAGCATCATGAACAAGCGGTTTATAGGGGTCTAAGTCATGGGTCGAATTCCAAGTGATAACACCAAGAATGATCACGATAACAATTGGTACAACCCACACCACAATTTCAATGGCGGTTGAGTGCGCCCATTTAGGTGCATAAATTTCTTCATCGCGGCCATCACGGTATTTCCAGGCAAAATACAAGGTCATGAAAATCACCGGAATAACCACAATCAGCATCAGTAATGTCGCCACAATAATGAGATGCTTCTCATCTATACCGATTTGACCCTTGGGATCCAGCACGCCGCCTTCACAGCCTGCGAGCATAAATGCTAATGCAGCTAGCGCTGGTTTACTTAAATTTCGAATTAACAAAGGAAGATTCCTCTCACCTTAAAAGCTTACTACGCTACCAATTGGGGGATCGGCAGTTGCAGAATAATCATCGAATGCAAATAACTGCACCAAAGGACTCGCTCAAATCAATTAACAGTGATTTTGGCGTACGTCTTAAGGCAATATAGATTTTGCGAATGATGTATTTAAATTAAAATATTTAAGCTTGTAGAGGAGGAGCGCGGCAACCGTGTGCCGTGTATTCAAGGGATTTAGGGGCAACAACAGATAAGGCACTTAGCGCGTAGCTAAGAGCAAGAAGATTACAAAATGTAGAATTGAGATTGAATAAACGCCAAAATTGCTCGATCACCAATGGGTTTAATATTAGTAGGCCCAGAAAGCTAGCGCCCATAACTTCAGCTAGTAAAGTGTCAACAACGGCAATAAATTCACTGATATCGACGACATGCCCCATCGACATAGATAATGAATCAGCTAAGGGTTGCAGCAACAGTAACCCGAAACACAACGTTAAATGTGCTTTACTCAATTTAGACAGCCTTGCGATGCGATTAAGCGGCTTAGCTAGGTATTGGCAAAGAGTTAGATTCAAGAAACGATTCCAAACGAGCTCAAAGGAGTGGGTAGTTGAATCAATAGATCCAGCTGACGATTTTCATTGGCAGGAGAATAACAAGAAGGCGCTATTGATTGAAAGTAAATCAGAGTAGTAAAACAGCGGAATTATTAAATAAACTTGAATTCGAACAATATCTATACTGTTTATTTACATGTTTAACTGTTTTGTTACTTGTCGATAGCTCAAAAATCACAAATCTGTGATCCATACACCTAATATAGATGGGTGGATGTCATCAGATACAAGCGCCTTAATTCAACAATCCTAACATCCATAGATACGCCCTTGAGGGGGTGTGAGGATCATATTTTTTTCGATCTAAAATATTTTCTGGCTTCTGTATTGTTACCAATCGATATCGCAATAAATACTTGGGGGACAGCAGATTATCTATTAAGGTTATTAGCGGCTGTCACTGCTAGTTCAGCAACGTCAAATAGACAAGCAATAATCGTCTTATGACTCGAGTATAAAGATCTTCTATCCATTGATGTTCCGTTGCGGATAATGCTGCTAAGTGACTAATGATGCAGCTTTAGTACAACAAGTCTCCATCGATAAATAACTCTATAATCCATTTAAAAAGCTGCATTTCATTCACTATAAACGGCGGGTTTTTAAATCATTTAAACAATGAAATATCTAGATCTTTCTCAATAACTGACTGAACTGCTACACTCATTTTGATTATGTTAAGGTAAGATTAATTTTTATGCAGCGTCCACCACTACGTCAAGCCAAAACCATCGATAACGTTTTTAATAGTGCTTATTGGCATCTTGGCCAGCAAGACTTTACCATTAACGAAATTCGCACCAAGCTTGAGCGTAAAACCGACAATCAACAATGGATTGATACCGTACTCGCCAGACTCATCGAGGGCGGTTATTTAAAAAGTGACTTTGACTTTGCGGTACGTTACTGCGAGTTAGCCTTTAGTAATGAAATCGGTATTGGTGCCATAAGACGTAAGTTACAGCTGCGCGGCGTAAGTGCTACAGAGATTGATACCGCGATAGAACAAGTGATGCACGAGCAAACAGTGGACCTTTTTGAGTTAGCCACATCGCGATTGCTGAGTCGGTTTGAAAACTTCTATGGTACCAACATAGAAAAAGTCTATTCCCAGATGACCACAAAAGGTTTCTCTCGGGCTGAAATTGATCACGCATTAGCACAACATCCACAACGTGAAACCCTGCGCAGTAAATTAGCCCTCAAAGCCGACAAAGCCGATTTAACCACTGAAATAATCAAACTGTTTAATAAAGGCAAAGGTAAAACCCTTATCTTGCAGGAATTAAAGCAGCGACTGATTGATGTAAGCGACTTTGAAGAAACCTTGTACCAACTAACGCTAACAGAAGACGTCGATTTTTATCAAAGCTGCAAAAATGAACTGGCTAAGAAACGCTATAACTTAGCGGACTATAAAGAAAAGTCGAAAGCGTATGCCTATTTATCCCGTAAAGGATTTGGCAGTGATGAAATAAAAGAGGCAATGACGCTAGATGACGAGTAATAACGTTTACCGCCGATATCACTGAGACAACGGATATCGGCAGACTTCTTACGGCTCACTGCTCACGATTTTTCATTCACCATTGCACTTTTACCGACTTGAGTGATGGCTAACAGCTAACATCTAACATCTAACATCTCAAATTTATGTTATTCACCCAACTATTGTCAGTTTGGTGGCTGCTATTCATTAGGTTTTGCCAGATGCAACGGGTCGAGTATCGCTTGGAGTTTATCTTCGTCTAAATCGGTTTCTTCAAGCGCAATGGCTAATACTGATTTATGTTCTTTATCTGCTCGTTTAGCAATTTTTGCGGCCATATCGTACCCCACTACTGAATTAAGTGCGGTAGCTAGAATGGGGTTTTTCTCTAATGCCTGGGTCAAATGTTCTGCATTGGGCTTAAATTCGGCAAACACTTTATCGGTCATTGCTTGGCAGGCATGGGTTAATAAATCAATACTGGACAGTAGTTTGTCGGCAATCAGTGGCAGCATCACATTCAACTGAAAATTACCCGATTGTGCCGCGATGGTGATGGTTGCTTCATTGCCGATGACTTCAGCGGCAATCATGGCTACGGCTTCTGGGATAACGGGGTTAACCTTACCGGGCATTATCGATGAGCCCGGTTGCAGCGCCGTTAAGCTAATTTCTTGTAGTCCTGCAACAGGGCCAGAGTTCATCCAGCGTAAATCATTGGCGATTTTCAATAACGTAACCGCTAACCCTTTGAGCGCCGAAGCCATGGCTAAGGTGTGATCTTGGCTACTCATATACAACGCAGGGATTGGCGCCGCCTGCCAAGGGATCTGATCTTGCTGTTGTAAATCATCACATGCAAGTTTGGCAAAATTGGGGTCACAATTAACGCCAGTGCCCACCGCAGTGCCGCCCAATGGCAAATGATGCAGGCTCAGCGCTACTTGCTGTACCCTAGCTTGAGCACCGTTTAGCTGTTGTTGCCAGCATTGCAGTTCTTGGCCAAGTGTAATCGGCATGGCGTCCATTAAATGGGTGCGACCAGTTTTGACTGTATTTGAATACTCATCGGCCAAAAACGTTAATCTGTCACTTAAGCCCTGAATGGCCGGATATAATAAGCCCTTTAATTGCCTAACCGTACTAATATGAATACAGGCGGGCACCACATCGTTACTGCTTTGACCCATATTAATATGATCATTAGGGTGAACTTTTGCCTGTAAAATGTCGCTAGCGAGGCTGGCAATCACCTCATTAACATTCATATTAGAACTGGTGCCAGAGCCTGTTTGGAACAAATCAATTGGAAAGTGCTGCGAAAAATCAAGCTTCTTACTGGCGATAATCGCTTGTTGAATTGCTTTGGCCATAGCGTTATCTAACAAGCCGAGTTGGCTATTAGCCTGTGCTGCAGCTGATTTTATGTCGAGTAGGGCGAGTATTGCTAGCGACGGAAAGCGTCGCTCAGAAAACTGAAAGTTATCTCGTGCACGTTGAGTTTGCGCCTGGTAATAAACATCATCTGGCACCTGAACTTTCCCCATGCTGTCATATTCTATACGTATCTTACTCATAAGGTTTTCGACTCGATTTTTGATTGGGATATGTTAGTGTGTTCACTAAGCTTAGCAGGAAGTGCCAGTAAACGTTTATAGGGAGATCAGTAATGAACGATTCTATGCAATTATTGAAACAGATTGAAAGTAATGACAAAACTTTCCGGTATTACAGCTTTGATCGACTAGCAGAACACTACGATTTATCCCGCTTACCCTTTGCGGCAAAAATATTATTAGAAAATCTACTGCGTTATGAAAATTCGGAATTTGTCCAGCCGAAGGATATTGAAATCTTGGCCCGCTGGGATCTGGATAACTGGTCTGAAACCGAAATTGCCTTTGTCCCTTCTCGAGTCATTCTACAAGATTTTACCGGTGTACCTTCAGTCGTCGATTTGGCCGCTATGCGTGATGCAATCGTGACATTGGGCGGCAATGCCGACGCTATTAATCCACTGAACCCGGTGGAGCTGGTTATTGACCACTCAGTGATGGTCGATGTATTTGCCGAAACAGGGGCGTTGCAAAAAAATACTGCCATTGAAATTCAACGAAACCGCGAACGATATCAGTTTTTGCGTTGGGGTCAGCAAGCCTTCGACAACTTTAAAGTGGTACCGCCCGGGCGCGGTATCGTGCACCAAATCAATCTGGAATATCTGGCGAGAGTGGTCTTTGTCAAAGAAGATGAAGATAACCTATTGTATCCAGACACCTTAGTCGGAACCGATTCTCACACCACCATGATCAACGGTTTGGGGGTATTGGGTTGGGGCGTCGGCGGCATTGAGGCTGAGGCCGCGATGTTAGGCCAACCCGTGACGATGTTGTTACCCGAAATTGTCGGATTTGAATTTATCGGTAAATTGCCTCCAGGGGTTACCGCTACCGATCTGGTGTTAACCGTGACCGAACAACTGCGCTCATTTGGCGTGGTAGGTAAGTTTGTTGAATTTTTTGGTGCCGGTGTCGATCAATTAACCTTGGCCGATAGGGCGACCATTGCCAATATGGCGCCAGAATACGGTGCTACTTGTGGCATTTTCCCGATTGACCAACAAACACTAGATTACCTAAAGCTTACTGGTCGTGATCCAGAGCATATCGCGCTGATCAAGGCATATCTTAAACAGATGGGTATGTGGGCCAGTGCATCCGACAACAAAGCCTGTTATCACGCCAGCTTACAACTGGATTTAGGCAGTATTGTGCCTTCTATCGCTGGCCCCAAAAGGCCACAGGACAGAATTGCACTTGAGCAAGCTGGAGTCAGTTTCCGTCAGTGGTTGGATAGTCAGATCCCTGTTAGCCACATCGACGCCGAAGGTAAAGACGAGCTGGCAAGCGAGGGTGGCCCATCGGTGCAAGTTTCCGTCGTCGATGGTAGTACCGGTGTTGCTTGCCGTTATCGAGATAAAGACTTTGTGCTGGAAGCTGGCGCGGTAGTGATAGCGGCGATAACCAGCTGTACTAATACCTCTAATCCATCGGTGTTAATCGCCGCCGGACTATTGGCCAGAAACGCTCGTGAAAAAGGCTTACAGGTTAAACCTTGGGTGAAAACCAGCTTTGCACCTGGCTCACAGGTAGTGACGGATTATTTAATAAAATCAGGTCTTAATGTCGATTTAGATGCACTAGGCTTTCAGTTGGTTGGCTACGGCTGTACCACTTGTATTGGTAATTCCGGCCCATTGCCTCAACCCGTCAGCGAAGCGATACAACAGGGCAGGTTAAAGGTGTGTTCGGTGTTGTCGGGCAACCGTAACTTTGATGGACGTATCCATCCAGAAGTGCAAGCCAATTACTTAGCATCGCCGCCATTAGTGGTGGCATATGCATTGGCCGGTAATATGAAAGCCGATATGGTCACTGAGCCATTGGGTGAAGATGCTGATGGTAATGCGGTGTATTTAAAAGATATCTGGCCAGACAATCAGGAAATTCAACAGGTCATGGCCAGCGCGGTACAAAGTGAGATGTTTGTTTCCCGTTATGCCGATGTATACAGCGGCGATGCAGACTGGCAAGGGCTCGAGGTAGTACAAAGCCAAAAATATAACTGGCCCGATTCCACCTATGTTAAACAGCCGCCATTTTTTGACGGGATCAGTGCTGAAGTACCGAAAATTATGGCTATCGACAATGCCCGTTGTTTACTTAAGTTAGGTGATTCGGTCACTACCGACCATATTTCACCTGCGGGATCTATTGCACCAGATAGCCCTGCCGGAGACTATTTACAGCAAGCTGGAGTCGCCATTAAGGACTTTAACTCTTACGGTTCACGCCGTGGCAACCATGAAGTAATGATGCGCGGCACCTTTGCCAATGTAAGGCTAAGAAACCTGCTGGCACCGGGAACCGAAGGCTGTTGGACACGTTCAATGCCTAACGGTGAGTCGATGACAGTATTTGATGCCGCTATGCAGTATCAGCAACAAGGTACGCCTTGTATTGTGCTGGCAGGGAAAGAATATGGCACCGGTAGCTCACGAGACTGGGCGGCCAAAGGGCCTGCATTGTTGGGGGTAAAAGCGGTTATCGCGCAAAGTTATGAGCGTATTCACCGTTCTAATTTGGTTGGAATGGGTATCTTGCCACTGCAGTTTATGCCTGATGACAGTGCAGAATCGCTAAACCTCACAGGTGAAGAGCAATTTAGTATTCCTGCGGTAAGTGCCGAGCAGAAAACCGTGAATGTATCAGTGACCGACAAAGCGGGTAAGCAACATTCGTTTGAAGCTAAAATCCGCATTGATACCCCTAATGAGTTTAGTTATTACCGACATGGCGGCATCTTGCATTATGTATTACGTAATTTAGCGAGGTAATTTAGTTAAGTCTTCTCGCTCAGTCGCTTGGTTTTAACCTAAGGTTATGACCTGTTTTAAATAACCCGTAAATAGGTTCAAGTTTAACGACTTGAGCCTATTTTTTTGAGTGAAAAAATGAGCTGCTACGACGGGAAGATAAGTTGTTTGCTTATGTTGATTTAGGGATTATGTGGCGCAAGCTTTGTAAACTCATTTATGCCCACTACGAGCAAGAGAGGTTACTACTTCCCATTTTTTTTAGATTAATTTTCGATACATTAATCTGTGAGGGTAAAGCCTTTCGTGCCTATGTATTAGTCACTGAAGACGACATCATCACGACCTCTGTTTTTTGCGAGATAAAGTGCTTCATCTGCGCGTTGTAGCCATGTGTCTGCAGTTGTACCTGGAACCCAGAGTGCGACACCAAATGACACGGTTATTTCTTCGCCATCTGGATTTTTCAATTCTTTTTTAATCGCCGTTCTCAGGCTGTCAAAAAACGCTGGTTGTTGATTACTGCTCTCGGGAATTAATAGCACAAACTCCTCCCCGCCAAAGCGATAAAGCCGATCATATTTACCAATGTGCGAAGTGGTAATTGTCACAAAATTTTTAAGTATTTGGTCGCCCACAGCATGACCGAATTTATCATTAACCCTCTTAAAGTAATCTAAATCTAGGATGGCTAGCCACTGCCTAATACTGTGGCTATCGGCGTTGGATAACACCTCATTCATATCTGAGCTCATGGCGCGGCGATTAAATGCACCTGTGAGTGGGTCTATCGTATTGAGATCTTCCAGCAAGCGAAATTGCTTGGCACTGTGGCTGGCATAAACGAAAACACACAATGACAACATCAAGTTTGTCACAATGAAGGAGTCCTCTGATATGGTGGCAAAAATGTTAGATAGTTTTACTACAGCAACGCCGGCGACAGCATTAATACCAAGGGCTTCAATTGGCTTTACCAGAACAAAAGTGCTGGCGAAAACAGGGTAAATCCAC
The DNA here is from genome assembly GCF_040309945.1 of Shewanella sp. AC34-MNA-CIBAN-0136. Taxonomy (NCBI): domain Bacteria; kingdom Pseudomonadati; phylum Pseudomonadota; class Gammaproteobacteria; order Alteromonadales; family Shewanellaceae; genus Shewanella; species Shewanella sp. AC34-MNA-CIBAN-0136. Next base: position 59,217 of record NZ_JBEOPJ010000003.1, read on the forward strand.
AAAAAACTATCTATTCCGTTAGCAATAACAATAACGACAACACCGACATTAATGAATATTGCTATCACCGCGCTTACGATGCGGATTTTTTTTACATAATGTGCATAAGTAACTAACGCTATGATGCCCAATATCAGCGTAATATCAATAATTGCAGCCGTGAAGTTACCAGCAAGATAACGTATCACCACAAAAGGAGAAATCCCCAATACAGCCACGGCGCTGAGTAGCAACAATAGTGACAGTTGATATTTTTCCTGCAGCTGATTGATCATAATGCACTCGCAATAAGTTTAATTATTATGTTGTTCAAACTGAGACATTAACAAGTTGAAACCCCTGTTTTGCTTGTTAAAAATCACCAGTATCTTTGGCTTAGAATACTACACCTTTCACGATTTAGTTTTGCTTATATTTCGTGCAAATATTGTCTAGTCATCATTTCGTTTAAAATCATTATCGTCATCTCTATTAAGGGTTATCTTTATCCTTACGCTTCGATTATGCTCGCTTGTTAACATCAGTTTTCGTGCTGAAGCTCAGTGAATTTGTCCTGTTGACTCACTGGCAATAACGCTAACGTTGACTTATTTTAGATTTTAAACGCTAAGGTATTGTAGTCCATCTTTAAGTTAACATAACGTACTGACTTGGAAGTCAATTTACAAAGGGAATTTACACAAGGAAGTTACAAAAGGGATTTGGTTGTGTTTGACATTATTGCCGTTTATTCAGGATTAATCGCGACAATTTGAATTGTTATTGGCGTAACTTCAATTGGCAATAAACTCAGCAAAGACACAAAACAGTTGGCTACGCTGTAAATTGGTATAGCTTACTGTCAATGGTCTATTAGTAAAGCGTTTTACCAACAGCTACGAGGAAGTAACATGGAAGTAAATGTATTTAAAAGAAGCAGTACTACTGATCCCATCATTAGTGCGACAGCCTATAATTTTGCTATCGGTTTAACCCTTTGTTGGGGTTTTGCTATGAACTGGTTGATGGTCACAAATATCGATCCTCAATTGATAGCGGATGTTAATCCTTGGATTTTCTTTATTGGGTACTTTGCTTCATGCTTTTTTGGTCTGTATCTGTTTAATAAATCTAGTAATCCACTGGTGAGTTTTATTGGTTACAATTTTGTCGTTATTCCCTTTGGTTTAATTATTAACTTGGTGGTGAGTGGCTACGATGCCTCCATTGTATCTGAAGCGATTCGGATTACTGGCTTAGTGACCATTGGCATGATGTGCTTAGGGTCTATGTTTCCTGCTTTTTTTAAAAAAATATCTGGTGCACTCAGTATCGCCCTGCTGCTTGTTATTGTTGTGGAGTTGATTGAGATATTTGTTTTTGGGATCCACCATGGGATTATTGATTGGATAGTGGTGCTGATTTTCTGTGGCTATATTGGTTATGACTGGGGGCGAGCTAATCAGATACCCAAAACACTCGATAATGCGATTGATAGCGCAGCTGCGTTGTACATGGACATCATCAACTTGTTCCTTCGTATCTTAAGAATACTTGGGCGCAAATAAGTTCAGTGCGTGATTGTGAAGTAAATAGGGAGAATGTTGTGTATAGGGTTATTGTAGAAAAATAAAGCGTATTATCTTCATTATTAATCTATAAATGCATGATGTCGGACTAAAATAATCAATTTGTAAGTCGCAGTCGGCGTCTGTTGTCCTCCCTTTTGTGGTGTGATTAGACGTGATTGAGCTCCACATGCTATGGATGAGAAGACATCTACAGCAGACTTTTGGACTCCTGTAAGATTACCGTTAATTCACAATGGCTAAAAATATTATGGAACATAAACGATACTTTCTCATTCTGTCAGTCATCTTTGGTATTGAATTCCTAGTTATTTCTATATCGCCTTATGATCGAGCCGATTGGGCGCTTGAAAATGTACTCGTTGTCTTATCTGCCATGTTCATTTTTTTTACGTATAAGAAATGCCCATTATCGCGACTCTCTTATAGTTTGATATTTGCCTTTATGAGCTTGCATGAAATAGGTTCATATTATACTTATTCCAATGTTCCCTATGATGCATTTTTAACGTCGTACTTTAACTTTAGCCTTAATGAATATATGGGCTGGACCAGGAACAATTTTGATAGATTGATTCATTTGGCATACGGTCTTTTATTGGCATATCCTGTTAGAGATTTGTATTGTCGGATTGCTGGTTTGAAAGGCTTTTGGAGCTATTTAACGCCTTTAAATCTTATTATGGCAACATCGATGCTATATGAATTGATTGAGTGGGGCGCCGCAGAGGCATTTGGTGGCGAGCTAGGAATGGCGTATTTAGGTACACAGGGAGATGTTTGGGATGCACATAAAGATATGGCCCTGGCAAGTCTTGGCGGTTTTATAGCGATGGCGATAACCCTTTTTATCCATTCACGTATTCAGAAAGACTTTCGAGAACAATGGACATTAAGTTTAACAGTAAAAAATAAAGAATATTAAGCAGGAAATTAAAGCCCTAGTGTGCAACTTGCCTAGCAATAGACATGCTCACCTAAGATGGGTACTGATTAGAGTCCAGCCTATGTTCACATGGTTGTTAATCACAGAGCTAAAAACTGCAGGCTATGTTGTTACTCTCAATATGAGCCCACAATTTTTAAACCATATACCCAAGACAGATCAAAATACACAATCCTGCATTTCGGGACCATTTGGTTATTATTAACGGTAAACCATACCGCCATCGATCAGCGGCGCCTGACCTGTCATGTAATCAGAGTCTGGACCCGCTAAATATGAAACAAAGTTGGCGACATCTACAGGTGTTTGCGCACGACCAAGGGCAATGCCTTTCACGTATTTATTATAGGTTTCACCTATTGGGGCCCCAGTAATTTCAGAAAAGCGTTTATCAATCTCGACCCACATATCGGTTCCGACCACACCAGGGCAATAAGCATTGACTGTAATACCTGCGCTAGCATATTCCTGTGCTGCAGCCTGAGTTAACGCACGCACTGCAAATTTAGTCGCCGAATATGCGCCCAGTAAAGCAAACCCGTTATGGCCCGCAATGGAAGAGGCACTGATAATTTTGCCTTTTTGCTTGCGCTCGATGAATTTTTTTGCCGCGGCTTGAATACCCCAAAGGGTTCCGTCTACGTTGATCTTTTGGATTTTATCTATTTCTTCTTGAGTAATATCTGCTATGGCTTGAACTTGCGCAATACCTGCGTTATTCACCATAATATCGAATCCACCTAAGGCTTTTTCTACATGGTCTATAGCGGCATAAACTTGTTTTCGGTCGCTAATGTCAGCTTTAAAAGTAGTTGATTTTCGACCTAGGGCTTCGACCTCAAGAGATACAGCGAGCATTTTTTCTTCGTTTAGATCAACGATGGCAACATCTGCTCCATCTTTTGCTAAACGAAGTGCAATGGCACGTCCTATGCCCTGAGCTGCGCCAGTGACTAGCGCGACTTTTCCTTGTAATGACATATCTGACTCCTTTTTGATAATAGATAAGGAAGACCTTTTTATAGCCTTCCAGATAACGATTGAATGATCAGTTTACAAGGACGTAGAGCAATAAAATTAGATGTAGATCAATTCGAGTCAGCATAATGGTTGAAAATTAAACATGTTTAATCTCTAAGAATGACCTTTCAATATTAGTGAGGAGCATTTAGATATCATGCTTTTAGTTTGAAAATACTACACTAATCAGTGGTCAACATCATCAGGGTGTGTAACCGCTCTCCTTCGGTCAATACCTTTAATATCTAATTAGCATGCTAGATAAAAATTGAATCACCCTTCGAACATCAATGCTGTTTATCTACTCCGCTCTCATTAGGTTGTTGAAATTTTATCCTGTATGGCCAGTCTTAATCTGTTAAATGACAATGTTGTCATATAGGTTGCGAGTGCGATGCGTCAGGTGAGATACTTTTAAGTGTTTCCCAAGGATAAAACTCAATGAACGTATTGCTTGTCGAAGATGAACAAAAAATTGCAGATTTTATCTGTGAAGGTTTGCGCGCCAAAAATTTCGATGTCACTCATTGTGCCGATGGTAATCAAGGTTATCAGGCGGCAAGCAACAATACTTATGATGTGATTATTCTCGACATTATGCTTCCGGGCAGAAATGGCTTGGATATTCTTCGTTCGCTGCGTCAACAAGGTGTCGATACGCCCATTATTTTGCTTACAGCACGTAATGAGTTGGGCGATCGCGTTCAAGGGTTAGACATGGGCGCAGATGATTACTTAGCTAAACCATTTTATGTTGAAGAGTTGCATGCTCGCATTCAAGCCTTATTACGACGCCATGGCGGCACACAACAGCATGTCGTTGAGGTAGGCGCATTGCAGCTTGATTGTATTAATCGCAGCCTTAATTGTCAGGGACAATCGGTCGAGCTTACTAGCCGAGAATTTAGTTTGCTTGAACACTTAATGCGTTCACCTAACCAAGTATTAACCCGGGGGCAGTTGCTGGAGCATGTTTGGGGATACGACTTTGATCCTTGTACCAATGTTGTTGATGTGTGCATTAAACGCATCCGCAGTAAAATGGCTTCATTAGAGAAGGCCGGTAAAATGGTCGGCGCCATTGAGTCTGTCCGCGGCACAGGCTATCGCCTGAGCATTCGATAAGGTGTTAATATGTATTTTCGTACTCGTATTTTTGCCATATCAATTTTAACGGTAACCGCTGTGCTTGCGCTGGTTATCAGCTTAAGTTGGTCGCGTATTATGACTGTAGAATTGACTAACCTTGATTCTCGCCTTTGTATGGAAGCAAAACGCTTAATACGCAAACGTACATTGCATGATGTCAATAATTCTGCAATGAATATAAGAGATTCAGACGATACACCCCTTTCGGGTGATCGGTTAATGACTGATTTAGCGGACAAGTTACGAGTCAATTCACCTAGCCAATTAATGCTGTCTGTCGGTTCTGCTGAGCAAGGTTTTTTAACCGCGCCAGACGGTGTAGACGTACAAGGCGTGATAAGTCGCTTAAATTGGCTACGCGCTGAGTCACTCATATTACCCCACAACAATAAAGCCGACGCGGTTTGTCAGCTGGCCTTTTTTGAACATCAGCAAAACCGATGGCGAGCCAGCTTATTTCAAACCTCAAACCAACAAAGTTTTATCGCTGTGGATATTGCAGCCACCACAAATCAGTTAACGAATACCTTGCTGACCGCGTTGGGTGTGGTTATTCCTTTTTCATTACTGCTCAGTATTCTAGGCGCATGGATTATCTCGACCAATACCATTAAACCAATAAACAGATTACATAAAGCCATGGATAAGGTGACCCAAAAAGATCTTAGCCATCGCTTGCCTGAGCATAAAGAAGACAAAGAATTCAAAATGTTGATTGATGCATACAATATGATGCTCGATCGCCTAGAGGACAGTTTTCAACAAGTTTCTCGTTTTACGGCTGATGCCGCTCATGAGCTAAAAACACCACTTACAGTGCTAAGAGGTAAGCTTGAACAAGCTGTGTTGTCTGAAAACCCATCGCTATTGGATCTCAATGCCATTCTTGATGAAGTAGGGCATTTGTCGGCTATTACCCGTAAATTGTTGCTGCTATCACAGGCGGATTCTGGCTCTATGGCGTTGCATTTTGAACCGATAAATATCACTGAATTGGTCGATGAGTTGATTGCCGATATGACCTTGCTGTCAGATGAACTGGAGCTTGATTGTGTTATTGAAAAAGGGTTAATCACTAAAGGCGATATTGTGTTGCTGAAGCAGCTGTTAAATAATCTGCTCGTAAACGTAATGCGTTATAGCCTTCATCACAAAGGTGTCACTATCCACGCTCGCCAAAACGAGTCTGCTATAGAAGTGGTTATTAGCAATTTTTGTCTGCCGATATCTCACGAGGTCAGGGCCAAACTGTTTGATCGTTTTTACCGCGGAGAGCCTGCTCATACCCAAGGCATATCCGGCAGTGGTTTAGGGTTAAGTTTAGCCAGAGAAATCGCTCGCGCGCATGGTGGCGATCTTACGCTTGAGCCCAGTGATATTGAGGTTGTGACGATGCGGCTGTTGTTACCCATCGTTAAATGACAACATTGTCATCCATCAGCGAAGCCTAATCGATACACTTAAGTTAACTCATTAATCGTTAACTTAAGTGTATTGGAGATTAGGCCATGAATACCCACATTATTGGCGCCATTTTATCTTTGACGTTGCTCAGTGCAACCGCCGTTAATGCCAAGCCGTCAATTGAACTCACCAGTCCTGCATTTTCCGATAAGGGGACATTGCCAGTTGAATTTACCTGTGAGGGAGAGGGCATTTCACCACCATTAAGTTGGCGCGGAGTACCAGACGGAACCCAATCATTGGTAGTGATCATGGACCACATGCCTAATCCTCATTTCACAAACAATGAACAAAATACATCAAAGGCTGACTCGACTGACAATAACAAAGGCACTCCACCTCAAGGTGACACTAAGGCACCTAAACTAAACCAGCCTGAAGAACTCAAGTGGTATTGGACTGTGTACAATATTCCGGCGCAAGCTTCTGGTATTGGTTTTGGCATTGGTTCTGGCAGTAAAGAAAATCAATCTGTTGGTTCATTTGGCAGTAATACGGTGAATGATCGTAACGAGTATGCACCGCCATGCTCTAAAGGGCCTGGTCAAAAAGTGTATACTTTTCATTTGTATGCGCTATCCAAATTTTTAGATATCGATTCGTCAGCCCCAGTGTCAGCCCCAGTATCTGCCTCTGTGTCAGCCCCTGTGTCTGCAATAATGCTTCGACAAAGCATGCAAGGCTTCATACTGGACTCAGACTCTTTGACTGTGAGTTTTGAGCGACACTGTCAAACGCCGCAACGGGCTCATTCACCACAAGCTCATCCGCAAGAAGCTCATCCGGAACAAGCACCGCCACATAATGACAGCATGGATCCGCTGTCAACACTGCCATTGTGTAAACCCACTTTGAATACGACTTCTGCTGTTATTGATAGTAAGTAAACGCAAATCCGTTATTACAAGATTGTTAGCGCAGATCAGTCACTAAAAAGACATTAAGAGATCCACATGAAAAAGAACATTAAAAACACCTTGCTGCTTCTTACTCTTGGCGCAATCGTTGCCGTTGTAGGCTACAAGTACACTCAAGCACAACAAGACCAACCTATCTTTACCTCCGATGTGGTTAAACGCGGCAACATCGAAAAAGTAGTACTGACCAATGGCGTACTTTATCCGTCTAAATTAGTCAGTGTCGGTGCTCAAGTATCGGGGTTAATCGAAACAATGGACGTGAACGTTGGCCAAAATATAAAACAGGGCGACTTGATTGCTCAAATCGATAACTTAACTCAACAAAATGCCCTTAAAGAAGCCCAAGCATCACTGCAAAGTATTGATGCGCAATATCGGGCAAAGCAGGCTCAAATAAAAGTTGCACAGTCTGAATATGCTCGTAATAAAAAGATGCTGGTTAATGGCGCTGCGTCGGTATCAGATTTTGACTCGGCAGAATCGATATTGGCGGTTTATCTGGCTGAGCTTGATGAACTCAGTGCTGAAAAAGACAAAGCAATCATCAGTGTCGATAACGCCAAGCTCAATTTAGGTTACACAACTATTCGTTCACCTATTGATGGCACCGTGATTTATGTGTCGGTCGAAGAGGGGCAAACCGTTAATAACAATCAAGGCACCCCCAGTATTATTGAGCTGGCGCAATTAGACGTAATGACGATTAAAGCGCAAGTATCTGAAGCTGACATTATCAATGTGAGTGCTGGGCAAGACGTGTATTTTAGTATTTTGGGCGCGACAGCGAAAAAGTACCGTGGTGTATTACGCACTATTGAACCAGGGCCAACTTTGCTTAGCGGCGCCGACAGCTCATTGATGATTGGTGATGATGAAGCGATTTACTACAACGCTCTGTTTGATGTTGAAAACCCTGACAACCTATTGCGCTTTGGCATGACAGCGCAGGTATCGATTATTTTAGCCAATGCGCAAGATACCTTGCTGGTCCCATCACAGGTATTGGTCACCAAATTAGGTTCGAGTACTTCGTATCAAGTGCCAGTGATCATAAACAACCACATTGAATACCGCGATGTTGAAGTGGGCATTAACAATAAAATCTACGCTCAAATCCTCTCTGGGCTTAACGAAGGTGATCAAATCATGCTTAGTCAATCTTCAGCTAAAGACAGCGCAGTTTCGATGACCGGTTTAGCTACAGGCAATAAGCTTGGACAACGTACACCAGGTCTTGGCAAAGAGATGAGGTTATAACCCATGGCTGACGTTCTGTTAAATATTAAAGGTGTTAGTCGTTCTTTTACCGCCGGAGAGCAGGAGCTGACGGTACTTAACAACATTAACCTGCAAATCTGTCGTGGTGAATTGATTGCCATTATCGGCGCGTCTGGTTCCGGTAAATCTACATTAATGAACATCCTTGGCTGTCTGGATAAACCCAATACAGGCAGTTATTTCATTAATGGTCAGGACACATCCAGTATGGATGACAATGAATTGGCCGCCCTGCGACGTGAATATTTTGGGTTTATCTTTCAGCGCTATCATCTTTTGGGAGATTTAACTGCGCTTGGTAATGTGGAAGTACCGGCATTGTATGCCAATGAGGGGCCGCAAACCCGACACGAAAAAGCTAAAAAATTACTGACTCGTCTGGGGTTGAGCGATCGTTTAGATCATAAACCAAGTCAGCTAAGTGGCGGCCAACAACAACGTGTCAGTGTGGCCAGAGCTTTAATCAATGGTGGCGATATTATTCTGGCCGATGAACCCACCGGTGCTTTAGATAGCAGTAGCGGCGAAGAAATGATGAAACTCATTCAAGAACTGCATCGCGACGGCCACACGATTATTTTGGTGACACACGACCCACATATTGCCGAATTTGCCGATCGCGTCATCGAGCTAAAAGACGGCGAAATCATTGCCGATACCCAAAAACGTATCCCAGCAGAAACGAGCTCGTTAATCGCAGACAGACAATCTTCCCAAGCAAGTATGAAGATAAACTGGTCGCGATACCTTGAAGCGTTAAAAATGGCGTTAATTGCCATGTCCAATCATCGTTTGCGTACGTTTCTGACGATGCTCGGCATTATTATTGGCATTGCTTCAGTGGTGTCCGTGGTTGCGTTAGGTGCCGGTTCGCAGCAATCTATTTTGGATAATATTGCCTCAATGGGCACCAATACCATTGAAATAAAACCAGGCACAGGGCGAGGAGATCGCCGCTCTGAACGGGTTAAGTCGCTCACGGCAGACGATGCCAATGCGCTTAAAATATTGCCCTATGTGGACAGCGTTACCCCAACCGTTAGGACCAATGTTGCCATACGTTATGCAAGTGAAACCGTCACAGGCTCAGTTCAAGGCGTGGGTACTGAGTATTTTCGGGTGCGCGGTTATGCGTTGGCCAAAGGACAATATTTTGCCGATGACAGTATCGATGCGTTAGAACAGGTTGCCGTCATTGATGCCAATACTGAGCAAACGCTTTTTTCTGACGGCAGTGCATTAGGTAGCGTCATTTTTCTCGGCCGCCTTCCTGTTCGTGTTATTGGCGTAACAAAGCCAATTGAAAGTGTGTCCGACAACAGTGATGAACTGAATGTTTGGTTGCCGTATACCACGGTGTCAGGACGTATTCTTAGACAAAATTATGTTAATGATATTACCGTAAGGATAGATGCCAATGTATCAAGCGATGTGGCAGAGCAAGGCATTATTAGCTTATTGACTATGCGCCACGGCAAAGTTGATTTTTTCACTATTAATACAGATACGATACGCAAAAGTATTGAAAAAACATCTGAAACCATGACGTTACTGATATCAGCTATCGCGTTTATCTCTTTGTTAGTTGGCGGGATTGGGGTAATGAATATCATGCTGGTATCGGTAACAGAGCGAACGCGCGAAATAGGCATTCGTATGGCCGTTGGTGCCAGGCAAACCGATATTATGCGTCAGTTTTTGATTGAAGCTGTATTGGTATGTTTTTGTGGTGGCGCATTGGGGATTGGACTTGCTTATCTTATCGGTATGATATTTACCTACACAGGCAGCAGTTTTCAGATGATCTATTCGAGTACGTCAATAGTGGCAGCTTTTGCCTGCTCGACCTTAATCGGTATTGTGTTTGGTTATCTGCCCGCCCGGAATGCGGCTAAATTGAATCCGGTTGATGCACTTGCTAGAGACTAACCTCTGCCAAGTAAATATGGCCCCCTAAATTATCGGCTTTGATGAGCAAGCGAAGTAATTGTACCGCGCACAGTTTGAAGCAGTATGGCAAATGTTAAGTTAATTTTGGATCACCCGAAAACACTTACAAAGTCAGCTTGGGTGCACGGCGGTTCTGCATACTTGGGGGCAAATTTTAACCTCGCTATTCACTTACACTGCTTAATCCCAGAATGTAGTGAATGAGTAAAACTGGCCATTAGTTTGTAGGTAATTCAAATAAATTTGATGTAGCGACTGGGAGTTTCAAGAAGGAATAGCCGTTGATTTTCTCTTGGTCTGGTGTGGGCGAAGCGCCACGACATTAGTGGCCGAAGGCCATATCTTAAATACACTGTCGCCCATAAACGGGTGAGCAAATCTTCAGGAATTGATAATGTTTTATTGGGGGAAACTACAATATGATTATGCCGGTTTAAACTGGTTAGATGGAATGTCATCTGGGTGATCAACCGTTATAGGGTGTGACGTTCCACTTTTTATCGAGAACAACAACCTTACCTAATAGTTGTTCAATGTACTCCGAAGTGTGGGCTATCTTCCGTAATTTTGGCAATACATTGTTTGCGTATATTTCATGAGCTGCTGGTGATTCCCAATGCGTTACCACCAAGTAACAGTCATGGTGTTCAATATGGCGCCAAACGTGACCGCCTAGCAATCCAGGTTGCGTTGACAGTTGAGGGTTCCAGAGCAGCTGTTGATCTCGATTAAACCTATCAATGTCCAGTACTCTTGAGCAGTAAGCGATTCTTAATACTCCAGCACCTGAAAAATCAATCTCTGAGCCAGGTATAGTTGAAATCAGTTCGAAGTAATTCACTGAACAATGACGGTAAGTGGATTGTTGTTTATTATTTAAATAAATCTCATCGTGGGTTGTGCTCATGAATTCACTCACGTGAAACTGTGATTCCCAAAAACCTAAAATAATGGCTGTGCTTGACGATGCTTCCCATCCACCTGTTTGCCCTACAAAACCGTTACACGTCGACAGCTGACTCCAGGCACTCTGACTTTGTGAAAAAGCCTCCTGTTTACCGTCATCAACCTCGCACATAATCAATTTTGCTATAGTCAAAATGGCTCCTAATATTGATGGTTCATGGGTCAACATGGTCTTTCAAAGCTCAACCTATAAGGAAACAATATCTTTGTGGTGTTGGAGTCACCATGCCCAGTGCTAGCAGTAAAGCTTAACTGTTCAATGCTTCTTTTTAACGGAACAAAACCATAGCAATTAACGCTTTTGATTCCGTTTTCCTTGGATAAGTTATTTCTGTTCTAGTTTGTAACTAATCTTATTGATGTACCAGGTTTTATCGCCCTGAGGTGTGCTCACTACCGCTTCATCGTCGACTTGTTTTTTGAGTAACGCGCGGGCCATGGGCGAGTCGATAGAGATGTAGTCTTTACGTTCGTCGTAAATTTCTTCTGGGCCGACAATTTTAAAGATTTTAATGTCACCGGCATCGTTTTCAATTTCAACCGTTGCGCCAAAAAACACTTTGCCTTCTTGCTCCGGTGCGTAATAAACGATTTTGAGTTCTGGCAATAACTTGCGTAAATAGCGAACTCGGCGATCAATTTGCCTTAATAAACGTTTATTAAAAGTATAATCAGCGTTCTCGGAGCGATCACCTAAACCTGCCGCCCAAGTGACAATTTTAGTGACTTCAGGACGTTGTTCTTTCCACAGGTAGTCGTGCTCAATTCTGAGTTTATTGTAGCCTTCTAAAGTGATTAACTTAGTTTTCACGCGGTTTACTCTTAATGTGGTCGAAGAACGGTGAGGTTTTCTATAAGCCGTAATATTATCATCTGTGTTTTAGCACTTCATGCCCGATGATGCATTCTTTTTATCGATTATCTATAAAGACATCATAAAGCCTTTCGTACTAGCAGCGAACTGGTGGTCTTTATGGTATCTTTGGCATAATTTTATTTTAAACCATGTCGAATTCGATTGATTATGCATAATATTGCCCAGATTATCGCTCAAGAACTTAATGTCCGTGAACAACAGGTCACAGCGACCATTGCGCTATTAGATGATGGCGCCACCGTGCCGTTTATTGCGCGCTATCGTAAAGAAGCTACCGGTGGTTTAGATGACACTCAGTTGCGTAACTTGTTTTCTCGTTTAGGTTATTTACGTGAGTTACACGACCGCCGCCAAGTGGTATTGTCGAGCATTGATGCGCAAGGCAAGTTAACCCCAGCGTTAACTCAAGCGATTAATGACGCCGACAGCAAAACCCGTCTTGAAGATTTATATCTGCCATTCAAACCAAAGCGTCGTACCAAGGGCCAAATAGCCATCGAAGCGGGTATTGAGCCGCTTGTAGATTCAGTATTAGCCAATCGTCAATTAGATATAGAAAGCAAAGCAACAGAGTTTATTAATCCTGATGCAGGTTTTGCCGACACTAAAGCAGTGCTTGATGGTGCGCGTTACATTTTAATGGAGCGCTTTGCTGAAGATGCAGAGTTACTGCGTAAAGTGCGCCAGCATTTATTACAGCAAGCTGTGCTTGAAAGCCGCATGGTAAAAGGCAAAGAGAAAGAAGGCGCTAAATTCCGCGACTATTTCGAGCATAATGAGCTGATGAGCAAAATCCCATCTCACCGTGCTTTAGCCATGTTGCGCGGCCGTAACGAAGGCATGTTAAGCCTGTCGATGAACGCCGATCCCGATACTCAAGCGACAGAAGGCAGTTATTGTGAAGTGATTATTAGCGATCACTTTAAGTTAGAACTGACTAACTCTAGCGTTGATGAATGGTTGAAAACGGTAGTGACCTCGACTTGGCGCATTAAAGTTGCTTTGCAAATGGAAACCGAGTTTATCGCTAAGATGCGTGAAAGCGCGGAAGAAGAAGCCATTAGAGTGTTTGCCCGTAACTTGGGCGATTTATTAATGGCGGCTCCTGCTGGTGCTAAAGCGACAATGGGACTCGATCCTGGTATCCGTACTGGCGTGAAAGTCGCGATTGTTGATAACACCGGTAAGCTGGTGGCCCACACCACTATTTTCCCGCATGCGCCACAAAACTTATGGGACAAATCGATTCGTACCCTAAGTAATTTAGTGACCATGCATAAAGTTGAAATTATTGCGATTGGTAACGGTACTGGCTCGCGTGAGACAGACAAGCTAACTGGCGAGTTAATCGCTGCCGTAAAAGAAACGCATCCGACGCTGACCAAAGTGATTGTGAGTGAAGCGGGCGCATCGGTATATTCGGCCTCTGAGTTTGCCGCTAATGAGTTTCCTAATCTTGATGTGTCAATTCGTGGCGCGGTATCAATTGCACGTCGCTTACAAGATCCGTTGGCAGAGCTAGTAAAAATTGAACCCAAAGCGATTGGCGTAGGACAGTATCAGCATGATGTAAGCCAGAGCCAGTTATCGCAGTCGCTCGATGCCGTCGTTGAAGACTGTGTTAATGCCGTAGGTGTTGACTTAAATATGGCATCGGCGCCGTTATTAGCTCAAGTTGCTGGTTTAACCAAAACCTTAGCTAAAAATGTGGTTGATTTTCGTGACGCGAATGGTCAATTTACCAATCGTAAGCAGCTATTGAGTGTGGCTCGTTTAGGGCCTAAAGCTTATGAGCAAGCTGCGGGGTTTTTACGCATCCGTAATGGTGATAATCCATTGGATTCGTCATCTGTTCACCCAGAAGCGTACAGTTTAGTTGAGTCGATTGCTGGTGCTAAGCAATTGCCATTAACTGAACTGATTGGTAATAGCGATTTGTTAAAACAGATTAATGCTGCCGATTTTGTTACCGACGCATTTGGCGTACCGACCATTAATGATATTTTAGCCGAACTAGACAAGCCCGGACGCGACCCTCGTGGTGAGTTTAAAACGGCTACTTTTAAAGACGGTATAGAAGAATTGAAGCACCTTAAAGTCGAGATGATTTTAGAAGGTGTGGTCACCAACGTGACCAACTTTGGTGCCTTTGTTGATGTGGGTGTGCATCAAGATGGTTTAGTGCATATTTCATCGTTAACCGACAAGTTTGTTAGTGATCCTCATACAGTGGTTAAAGCCGGTGATGTGGTTAAAGTGAAAGTGATGGAAGTGGATATTGAGCGTCGTCGTATTGCGTTAAGCATGCGTCTTGATGAAAAAATTGATACCGAAAAAGCAACCAGACAGTCGCAGGGTAAGCCACAAAACAGTTACCAGAAAAAGCCTGCTGCGGGTAAATCTTCAGTCAATACCAAGAGTTCTGGTCATAATAAACCAGCCAGTAAACCGGTTAAGGCACCACAAAATGCGGCTATGGGTAATGCGTTTGCTGATGCCTTTGCCAAGATAAAAAAATAATCAATTATACGGTGTGGTAAAACACATTTAGCTAATATATTGATTATAAAGCCTTTGCACTTATGTGTAAGGGCTTTTTTTTAGCTCATTTTTATATTTTGAAACTGAATATAACCACACAGCAATAATTCAGTTTTTATTCAGTGGATCTTAAGTGTTTTAGTTGAATATCAGCGCCAGTCGAGTTTATTGCGAGTGGCAAAATTGAAATTACTAACGAAAACATTATCCAGTATCACCCCAAAGAGCATCAGTTACGAGGCGATGACCTGCATTATCGCTGTCTATTTTGGCTTGGTATTAAATTTTCCGATAATCCGTAAAATCTATCAGTTATCAGCAGATGGTCATGTGCTGTTTTCTTTGTCACCGGCATTGTTATTAAGCAGTTGTTTTATGCTTATTTTTAGCTTATTTGCTTTTAAATTTGTTTTTAAACCCGTGATGATTGTGTTGTTACTGACATCGTCAGCGGCCATGTATGCGATGTTGCAGTACAACGTGATGTTTGATTACGGCATGATTGAAAATATTTTTGAAACCAATTCTGGTGAAGCTTTTTCATATATAAGCTTACCTTCAATTAGCTATGTGATGGTGTTAGGGGTAATACCTTCTGTTTTGTTATACCGCACTAAATTATCGAGTGGTCCGTCACTGGCCAAAATAGTGCTTCGTCGCGCTGGCTTTACAATATTCAGCGTGGTGTTAGTCGGGTTGATGGTGCTGTTTTTTTACAAAGACTATGCGTCAGTGGGGCGCAATAATAATTATCTGAATAAGATGATTATTCCTGCACATATTTATAATACGGTTAAATACCTAAACAACCGTTACTTTACTGAAAAATTAACCTTTGACCCTATTGGTCAAGATGCACAGTTAATCCCTAGCACGAATGGCAAACCGACTCTTATGGTGCTTGTTGTCGGTGAAACTGCCCGTGCAGAAAATATGGCGTATAACGGTTATCAACGTAATACCAACCCGTACACAGAAAACCTTGACATGATTGCCTTACAAAATGTGTCATCGTGTGGCACGGCTACCGCGCATTCATTACCGTGTATGTTCTCAAACCTCACTCATGATAATTACAATCGTGAAGTTGCCGATGCTCGAAATGACGTACTTGATGTGATTAACGCCGCTGGTGTTAACGTGACATGGTTTGAAAACGATGGCGGCGATAAAGACGTAGGAGCCCGCATTAATAAGATTGATATTTCGCCGAGCGAGCCAAATCCATTATGTGATGGCTTAAGTTGTTATGACGAGATTTTAGTTGAAAAACTCAGCCAAAAATTACAACAAGACAGTGAAGCCAGTGCACTGTCGGGTAAAGGCTTAGATAACCAATTTATCGCTTTGCATACTATTGGCAGTCACGGACCAACATATTGGCAGCGTTACCCAGCCGATAAGGCGTTATTTACGCCAGCTTGTAGCCGCAGCGACATTGAAAACTGTAGCGACCAAGAGATTGTTAATGTTTACGACAATACTATTGCTTATACCGATTTTGTGTTGGCAGAAACGATTAATGTACTTAAGCAATATCAAGACAAATATAACGTCGCGCTGGTGTATTTATCTGACCATGGTGAATCATTGGGTGAAAGTGGAATGTATTTACACGGTACGCCTTACAGCATTGCGCCGAGCCAGCAAACTCATGTGCCTTGGTTTATGTGGTTACCACAAGACTACACACAAGCTAAAGACATTGACCGTGAATGTGTTGCCGAGCATGCATTAAGTGGTTCGTACTCACATGACAACTTGTTCCATACATTGTTAGGGCTTTACGGCGTCAGTAGCTCGGTACGTGATCCTAAGTTAGATATCACCACCGATTGTAAAATGAACTAGGGATATACTCATGACAATTTCAGTTTCATCGTCTACGTCTGATGATAATGTTACAAAGAGTGTGACAAAGAACGCGACAGCAAAGCAACCCAAAATTGTGGTGAAACGCCATGGCATTATGCGCTTGCTGTATACCTGTAAACATACCTTTAATGGTTTAAAGTGGATGTGCCGTAATGAAGCGGCATTTCAGCAAGAGTTAATGCTGTTTATTCCATTAACTGTATTTGCTTGTATGGCAAATATTAGTGCAGCGCAATCTGCCATGTTAGTGCTGGCGTTACTATTTGTATTGTTTGCTGAACTGGTTAACACTGCTGTAGAAGTGGT
Source organism: Shewanella sp. AC34-MNA-CIBAN-0136 (assembly GCF_040309945.1). Lineage (NCBI taxonomy): Bacteria > Pseudomonadati > Pseudomonadota > Gammaproteobacteria > Alteromonadales > Shewanellaceae > Shewanella > Shewanella sp. AC34-MNA-CIBAN-0136. The sequence goes on from NZ_JBEOPJ010000003.1 coordinate 76,077, forward strand.
GGTTGACCGTATTGGCCTGGAGTTTAATGAGTTATCTGGGCTCGCCAAAGATATTGCTTCTGCATTTGTGTTTCTCAGTATGCTGATGGCAGCGATTGTTTGGTGGGTTGTTTTATGGGCATAATTGACTCGTAAACGGTTAATCTGCCCGCAACGTGTCGGCTGTTAACTTATCGCTATGGATAGCATAGAGATAAGTTTGCTCATGGTAGTTTGTTATCCCGAGTTTAGGTTACTTTTTTCCGTTTGGACTGCATCACTCGTAATATGGATATAGGCGCAATTATGATAAAGGACACTCAATGAAAGTGTTGTTAATTGAAGACTCTGAAGCGCTGCGTCGCGGCATTAGAGTTGGTTTGGATCATTTAGGTTATACCGTTGATGAAACCGGTGATGGTTCTGAGGGCTTAAGTATGGCGCTCACTAATTCTTATGATTTCATTATTTTGGATCTCATGCTGCCTAATGTAGATGGTCTGAGTTTACTTAAGAGTATTCGTAAATTAGGTAATCAATCTAAGGTCATTATTTTATCGGCTAAATCACAAGCTGAAGATCGTGTTACTGGCTTATTGGCGGGTGCCGATGATTATCTGTGTAAACCATTTTCGTTTGACGAATTACAAGCCCGACTTGTGACGCTTGGTCGCCGTGGTGAACTCAATCAACAAGTTAAAACTATTTGTATTGCTAATTTTGTTTTAGACACAAGTAATAAATCACTTCATGCAGATGGCCATTATATCGATCTGACTAAAAACGAATTCAAAATTGTTGAATATTTATTTAGTAACCCTAAGCAAGTACTTAATCCTGAACAAATCAGTGAAGCAGTCGTGGGTTCATTTAATCATTTATCAAAAAACACCATCGAGGCTCATTTATCGTCCGTGCGTAAAAAAGCTAAAGCCGTAGGGGTGACGCTACCGATAAAAAACAAACGTGGTTTTGGCTATTTTGTGGGTGAACATTAATGAGATCGTTAACCACCAATTTAGTCAATACCATGACCTATGTGGTATCAGCCATGTTGATTTTGGTGTTTTTGGCGATTGATATCAGTATCGATAATTGGGTCGATGTTGAGTTTGATAGCGCGTTAACAGACAAGTCTAACTACCTAAAGACCTTAGTTAAAGTGACTCCAGAAGGCACCGAGTTTGATTTTGCTGGCGAGTTTATGCCTGAATTTGGCATCTCGACTAAAGCAAGCTTTTTTCAATTGTGGCAAGGCTCAAGCGTGTTTGAACGTTCTGAGTCGTTGCGTAATTTCGAGGGTGTAGATTTACTTAAAAAAGACATTCCACTCAACAGTGCTTTTTTTGCCGATGTGGTGTTACCAGATGGTCGAGACGGCAGGGCGATGGTGTCGTATTTTGAGCCGCAAGTGCCTAAAACTAATCGGTCAATGATGGATACAGTCGAACCCATGTGGTTAACCATAGCCATTACCACTGAAGATTTGTCGCAAATTTTGGTGATCATCGACTCTAGTTTAGCCATTGGCTTACTACTGGTGATTGTGTTGATCCGTTGGGCCGTAGTGAAGGTTATTCATCGTGGTTTGACCCCGTTGAACGAATTAAACATGTCGCTAAAAAGCGTCGATGTCACTAAAAAATACATCCCACTGTCTAATGAGTCTGAACGTTATCTCGAAATTGAACCAATTCGTAATGAACTGAATAAATTTGTCAAAATTAGCCAACAATACTTACAAACAGAAAAGCGCATTACTGCCGATATCGCTCATGAACTGAAAACGCCAATCAGTGAGTTGATTAGTTTAAGTGAAATTTATATTCGTTATCCGGATGATCAGCGTATTGGCGTGAGCTATAAACAAGATGTACTCAGCATTAGTTTACGGATGAAAACCATAGTCAATAATTTACTACTATTGCAACAAGCCACATCTGAAAATATTAATCTACATCGCCAGCATATCAATATCAAAACCTTGATGGGCCAGGTTATTGATGAGTTGGCATTTAAGTACTCGACTATTCATTCTCGTTTGAATATTGAAAATAGTGATTTGGATCAAAACTGCCTTGTCGATGAGTTTTCTTTGCACCTTATCTTGACCAATTTATTTGATAATGCACTGTACTACAGTCCGCCAAAGTCATCGATTAAAATAAGGTTAGCTTCTGATAATAAAGGATTAAGTTTCAGTGTTGAAAATCAATTAGTGACCAGTATTAATGCGAATGATTTAGAGCGACTTACGCTACCGTTATTCCAGGCTGAACAATCGCGATCAAATAGCGAAAGGCATGGATTAGGATTGGCCATCGTTGAAAATATTGCCAAAGTGAATGGATTTAAGTTTAGTTTTGAATTGGTTTCGGAAGACAAAATTATGTTTACTGTGTTGATTCCGAGTGACCATGCGGCGATGGTGTAAGTCGATGCAAAAAACCTTTTTAAAAAACAGAATTTAACCGACTGTAAATAAGATGTTAATATATGTTATTACGCCCTGAACTTAATATCTTCGCTAAGGTCTTAGGCTCAGATGGTTTTTGTTACTGTGTCTTCTCGTAGCTCGTTTACAATGATGATATTGAAAATATAACAAAAAATCTTGTTTAAAATCGTTGAGTAAACAAGGTTTTCAGTAACACGATAAGCTTAAGTTGCCCTTAAGATACACATACTAGTCTATTACCCAGTAATTATGTTATTACATTTGGGGTAGCTTGTTGCGGACTTAATTGCATATGAAGCCTAAAAATAATAATAATTTTGGAGCAATAAATGGCTGTCAATTTCTTTGGTCTTGGTAGTAGTTCAAGTGAACTCGGTACACAAAAGACCTCGCATAATTTATTTCAAGCAATTGTTATATTTAGTGTTATCTCTCTGCTTATTATGAGTTTGAGCCGTATTGGCATGTCTTTATGGCAAGCTGAGCGAGTATCCGATGCCCAAGGTTGGGGCTACATTTTATTGCAAGGTTTACGGGTAGATTTTGCCTCTTTATGTTGGTTGTGGGGTATTGCAGCGCTCGGAACCGTAGTGTTTGCCGGTGAGCATTTAGTTGGCCGTGTTTGGCTGACGATATTACGCGTATGGCTCACACTAGGTTTATGGGTGGTGGTTTTTCTTGAGGCGTCATCGCCGTCATTTATTGCTGAATATGGTTTTAGACCTAACCGTTTATATGTTGAATATCTTGTTTATCCAAAAGAAGTGTTATCGATGTTATGGGCTGGGCGTAAAGGCGAGCTTATTTTATCGGCGCTAATCACCGTGGGTACCTTATGGGGTGGCTGGTGGTTAAGTGGCAAATTAACGCAATATGTTCGTTTTCCTAAATGGTATTGGCGTCCAGTGCTTGCCGTTATCGTCATTGCTATTACGGTGCTAGGTGCGCGTTCATCGTTGGGGCATCGACCACTTAATCCTTCATTAGTGGCATTTTCTGACGATCCTTTAGTTAATTCTTTGGTGTTGAATTCCTCTTTCTCATTAATCTTTGCGATTAAGCAAATGAGTAATGAAGAAGATGCATCGAAAGTGTATGGCAAGTTAGCGGACGCAAAAGTGATCGATATTGTGCGTCGTGAAAGCGGTCGGCCACTGAGTGCATTTACCTCATCAACCATACCGACGTTGTCATTTAATCAAGCCAGCTATACCGGTAAACCAAAGAACCTTGTGATCATTTTACAAGAAAGCTTAGGTGCGCGCTTTGTGGGGAGTTTAGGTGGTTTACCGTTAACGCCTAATATTGACGAACTCTCTAAACAAGGGTGGTTTTTTGAAAATTTATACGCAACTGGTACGCGTTCGGTAAGAGGTATTGAAGCGGTAACAACCGGTTTTACGCCAACGCCAGCACGCGCCGTGGTGAAACTAGGGAAGAGTCAAACAGGCTTTTTTACCATTGCTGATTTATTGAAGCAACATGGCTATACCACGCAGTTTATTTATGGTGGTGAAAGCCATTTTGATAATATGCGCAGCTTCTTTTTAGGCAATGGTTTTACCGATATAGTTGATCAAGGTGACTATAAAGACCCCGCGTTTGTAGCGTCTTGGGGGGTGTCTGATGAGGATTTATTGTTTAGAGCGGATGAAGAGTTTTCGCGGATGCACAAAGAGGGTAAGCCGTTCTTTAGTCTAGTGTTTAGCTCAAGTAATCATGATCCGTATGAGTTCCCAGATGACCGTATTGAGTTGTACGAACAGCCGCAATATACCATGCATAACGCGGTGAAATATGCCGATTATGCCGTGGGTGAGTTTTTCAAAAAAGCTAAAAAATCAGATTACTGGAAAGATACCTTATTCCTCGTTGTGGCCGATCATGACAGTCGAGTGGGTGGCGCAGCACTAATACCTGTGTCACGTTTTCGTATTCCTGGGCTTATATTAGGTGATGGGATTGATGCGAAGCGCGATCCACGTGTTGTTAGCCAAATTGATATGTCGCCGACGTTAATTTCGTTGCTGGGTATTTCGGATAGCTATCCAATGCTAGGCCGTGATTTAACCACAATGCCAGACTCTTGGCCGGGTCGAGCAATGATGCAATATGATAAAAACTTTGGTTTATTGGAGGGGAATAAAATGACTATTTTACAACCTGAATTACCACCGGAAAGTGTTACCTATAATTTTGTTACTGAAAAATTGACTCCGACCACATTGAATGAACCGCAAGCAGAAGCCGCGTTAGGTTGGGCATTGTGGGGGAGTTTAGCGTACAACAAAATGTTGTATCGTTCGGCTAATTCAGAGGTAAAACCGACACTGTCTGATATGGCTACCAAAGAAGTATCACGCTAATATTTGTAGTTGAGACTCATTATTTGGGGCGGATTGCTGTTGATAAAATTGACCAATCCGTTGACCGAATTGTTGGTAGGTCGCTTTGGATATGCCAGTGTCTAGCGCTTGACGTTGACGGGGTTCTGGTGTTGTTTTAGCATTTGTCGATTGTGTTTTTAGTTGAATATCTTTACGTTGCAGCGCTGGGGTTTGGCTAGCCATGATTCTAATGACTTGAGGCCGAATGACTGGCGAGGCAATTGCTTTAGACTCTACCGCTTGTTGTGTGACACTTTGCTGTTGTCGTTTAGCTTGCTCTTGCTGCTGTTTTTTCTCCGCGACAATGTAAGGCGTAGCGCGTTCATTTTGTTGGTTTAATGACCGTTCAGCATGTTCTTTTGTCGGTTCTTGTGGCGGGATAATCGGCGGTTTTTGTTGATTGTCCACTCGTGCAAGATCCGTCGCAACATTCGAAGTTGCTAACGGTACTTGTGGATAATGAGTGGTAATTATCATGTTGACCTTGTCAATACGACGCCTTGACTAAATTATAGACAACATTTGGCTAAGGCCAAAGTGCTATTAAGATATTTTTAGCGGTATTTTGTGATCCACGGTAATAAATGGTTTAAAAATGCATCGGGATGCGAAATAAACGGTGCATGGGATGCTTTGTGGACCAGCACATCTTCAATGTTGTCACTGCTTGGTAATGACGAGATAATCTTTCTCGGCACCAAACTATCTAACTTTCCCCAAATTCGTAACCATGGCTGCTGTATTTGAGTGATCGTGGCGCGTAAATCTACTTGCGCTAACATATCCAATCCTTGTGATAAGCCTTGTTGTGTCGGCAATGGTTTGCTTAACACTAAGCTTTTTATTTGTTGGATATCAGATTTTGGATTATCACTTCCCATGGCTTGAATTGCCAGGAACCGTTCAACAGTGCGAGACAAATCGCGACTTAATTGACTTGAAAATTGTGCCAATACATCAGGTTGAATACCTGCCCAAGATAGGGTTGAGTCGTCTTTTTCGTGAGCCATAACACTTTCGCGGGCCATAAAGCATGGTGATGAGGCAATAGTGACTAATGCAGCCACTGACTCTGGGTAATCGATGGCAATTTGGCTAGCGATTAACCCTCCCAACGACCAACCAATCCAAATTGCCTGTTGTGGAAGTTGCTCTGCAAGTGCTTGTGACCATTGCGTTATGTCTCCGTCGATATTGGGACTTAACCCAAAACCCGGCAAATCAACATAATGCACTCTATACTGGTGCAATGCGTTTTTTAATGGACTAAAGACTTGGTTATTCACACCCCAACCGTGTAATAGCACGATGTCTTGGCCTTGTGAGCCTACGGTATCAATATGCAATGCAGGAAAACTCACGGTTAACACCTCTTTTGAGTCTATTTAATGGAATGAATAGCCAATGCCGCCAATCAATAATTCAATCGATATCACCCATATCTTACGTTTATGCGTCAAGCGCCTTCAGCGTGCCAGGGTCATTTTACTAGGCAGTTTACCCAACCGTTGCTTGCTGTGCCAGCAAAGGATAGATCAAACGGGTTATCAGCAATTGTTCCCTAATCAAGTGCTCACAGGTGTTTGCCAAGTGTGTTTAGCGGCAAGTTTGTATCAGCACGAAGTGTGCTTAGGTTGTGGGCGCGAAATAGCGTTGCTGCAGGCTTATTGTGGTAAATGCAATAAACACACTCCTAATTGGGTGGTAGCCCCTTGTAGTTATCATCAAGGGCTGGGACCTGTTATTGCCGCCATTAAATATCAACAGCAATGTGCACCGCTTAACGCGATAACTCAGCAACTAGCCTGTCGAATCGCATTGTTAATTAAGCATGGCATTATTAGGCGACCACAAGTGTTAATCCCCGTTCCGTTACATCCCAATCGTTTACGTCAGCGAGGTTTTAATCAAGCTTGGCTCATTGCTAAAGAGTTAAGCCTATTAACGAATATTCCTCTAGATGACCGTTGTTTAATTCGGATTGTTGATACGTTGCCACAAACGGGACTTGCGGGTAAGCAGAGGCGTAAAAACTGCCATGGTGCATTTGCACTACAACCAAGCATGACGTATCAGCGTGTTGCGTTGATTGATGATGTTGTTACTACTGGAACAACCGTAGATGAAATTGCAGGTTTATTTAGCCTGCAGTTTGTCCATGTGCAAACTTGGTGCCTTGCGCGTGCTGAAGCGCCGGGATTGTTAGATTAAATCTTTTTAAGGGTAGATTAATCTAGGTTGAGGTTAGATTAATTCGATTTGAGTAATAACAAGATTTTTTGTAAATAAAAACAATTAATTAATATGTCTTGTAACGCTTGGTATATGGGGCATTGCAGTTTTTTTAGGGTAAAAAAAAGTTGAACTGGATCATTTTTTCGAGATCAAATCCCACTGACACTACAAAGCCAATGCAACACAGAGTATCATAGGTCTAATTCTTACTAATTTACTCAGGTATTCCCTGACGGAGCAGGTTTTTATGATCACCATTACCGATACAGCTCAGGCCCATTTCGTCAAACTATTGGCCGACCAGCCGGAAGGTACGCACATTCGTGTGTTTGTTATCAGCCCAGGTACTGCACAAGCAGAGTGTGGTGTGTCTTATTGTCCACCTGATGCCGCTGAAGCTGATGATGTAGAACTTCCATTTAATGGCTTTAGTGCTATGGTCGATGAAAAGAGCGCACCATTTTTAGATGATGCCAGCATTGACTTTGTAACCGACCAGCTTGGTTCGCAACTAACATTAAAAGCACCTAACGCAAAAATGCGCAAAGTGTCTGGAGATGCGCCATTAGTTGAACGTATTGAATATATTATTCAGTCAGAGATTAATCCACAACTTGCTAGCCACGGCGGTAACATCATGCTGGTAGAAATTACCGAAGCTGGTGTTGCAGTATTGCAGTTTGGCGGTGGGTGTAACGGTTGCTCGCAAGTTGATATCACCTTAAAAGATGGTATTGAGAAGCAATTGTTAGATATGTTCCCAACGGAATTGACTGGTGTTCGTGACGTGACAGAGCATGAGCATGGCGAGCATTCTTACGCTTAATCGCGTGACGAATTACTGCTACTAGCAAAGCTAATAAACAAAAACGCGACCTCATTATGAGGTCGCGTTTTTTGTTGGTGTCGATTAGGTTTTCGCCATCTAGTGGCTTTAGTCGTCTCGAGTGAGTACTTCAAGTAATTCAATATCAAAAAATAAATCTGAGTGTGCTGGAATTCGCTCACCAATCTGGCGTTCTCCATAAGCTAAATGAGCCGGAACTGATAGTTGTCGCTTGCCGCCGACATTCATACCAATAATACCCTGATCCCAGCCTTTAATGACTCTGCCCGTGCCAATGACACACTGAAACGCATCTGAAGCGTCAAACTGACTTCCGTCGGCTAATCGACCGCTATAACGAGTGGTAATTAGCGCGCCTTTAACTGCGGTTTTACCGTTGCCAACTTCAATGTCGGTAATAATCAATTCTTGAGTCATAGTATTCTCGTATGTGACGACTTGGGCTATTTGAGGTTATTTTACCCCAAGATTGGTCGCTAAGAAGTGTTCTATTGCAATGAATGTTGTAAGACGATGTTCATTATTACTTAAGTAATGATCGCCATTTTCCAGTTCGATATACTTTACGGGTTTATGTAAATCCTTAAGCGCATCATACATTTCTTCACTGTGTTGCACTCGCACCACGCGATCTTTAGTGCCGTGGATTAATAATACCGGCACGTTAATATTGGCTACTTTGCTAATAGGTGAGCGCTGATACAAATCGTCGTAATCATCACCAATTTGTTTTTTTACAATTTTGCTATTGTCGTACCGACGCGATGATTTAACTAAATATTCAAGGTCAGTTACGCCCGCGACACTAATGGCACATTGATACAGATCGGGGGTGATAGCTACGCCCATTAATGCTGCATAACCACCGTAACTGGCACCGACAATACACACGCGTTTAGGATCGCTAATACCTTGTTCGATAAGCCAGTGAGTACCATCCTCAATGTCGGTTTGCATTTCTAGGCCCCAGTTTTTAAGACCCGAACTCATGAAATTGAAGCCATAGCCTGACGATCCTCGAAAATTCATTTGTAGCACAGCATAGCCACGATTAGCTAAAAACTGCGCCCAATAATCAAACGTGGTTGAGTCGTAGCTAATAGGTCCACCATGGGGGAAAATTATGGTCGGTAAGTTTTTGGCGTCAGTGTCTTTTGGAGTAGTGAGAAAGGCTTCAATGGCTAAACCATCACGAGCATTATAATGGACTGTTTGTGGCTGAGATAACACTTCTGGTGGTAATTGGCTGTAACGGTAAGCGATAGGGTAAAGTGCTTTTTGATCTCTATTTCCAAAGTAATACGCACCAGATTCAATAGGGCCAGTAGCATAAACGATGTAACGACGTTCATCATCACTGAACTGAGTGATCACATTATGTGACTCTGGTAATGCAGTTGTAAGACCATTGTTCAACTTGATATAATCTTGGTCCCAGAACAGATATTCACCTTCAATGTCGGTGCTTAAACCAATGACCTTTTGTTTTAGCGCGGAATACACTAGCCAGCCTTCAACATCGTAATTTTCATTGTGAGAAACGAGTTCTTTAGTCAATGTCGGGTCAGTTAAGTTGACTTTAAAGATGGCTTTAAAACCTTGATGATAGGCGCTGATATATAAGATATTAGGATCATGGTCAAAACCGATAGGCCAAATTACGTCTTCTGCTAAAGCCTCGAACTCCCATAACTTACGGAGATCTTCACCCGCTCCTTTTTGCTCGTAAATACGGTAGGTAGTGTCATCGCGATAAATGCCAATACGCACTTTGTGCTGCCTATCGGTTAACCAGTTTCCAATGTGCATACGTGCTGGTTGTAAAGTCTTGATACCGCCTGTTTTTAAACTGACTTTAACGACGCTTTCATATTGTGGTTTAGAACCTAAACCTTGAATTTGCATGAGGATATGATCTGGATCGTTGTCAAGATAATCAATAACCGATGCTTGTAATTGCGGTAAATCGACAAAACGCGATAGAGAACGATTAGAAAACACACTTGAGGTTTTATTGTCGCTCAGTGAGTATTTTATTAACCGTGTTTCGGTTGTGGGAACACCTCGACGGATGGCGGGATATTTAGACTCGATTAAGATGACATCATTATTTGCCCACGTTAACGATAAAATGACAAATTTATGATTGTCAGTTTGCAATGGATAAATATCTTTATTGGTTTGAATATCGCGAATAGTGAGTACTTGGCCTTCAAGCTCATTAGTACTGACTCGTACGAGCGACGCAATTTTTTTACCGTCTGGAGATAAGCTAACAAAGCGGACATCTGGGATGCTGGCAAAGGCTTCTATAGGCAGAGATTTGGCAAATGAGCTAAGCGAAAATAGACATAAACTAATAACAACAAGCCATAAAATCCGTTTCATTAAAGGTCCATGTAATGCGATATAAAAATGTTATTTGGATGTTACATTTTTATATCAAGGTCTTCAATATATTATACGGCCGCCAGTTGATATCTGAGTTTGTAGTAATAGTGCCAACCAAGAGTCAAGCTTCGGCATAGCATGAATATTGACATCGCAGCCCAAAGGCTGTGGTTGCCCCAATCTTGCAATAGGTACCAACTCGGAAAGTAAACGCCAAAGGTAGCAATTATCATGCTGTTTCGCATAATATTCCCGTGCGCTGCACCAATATACACACCATCAAACAGGTAACAGCCAAATGCCAAGATAGGCATAAAAATGAGCCAGATTAAGTAGTTGTTTGCAGCGTTTTGTACCGCTTCAATATTGGTTAATAGCTGAATTATCCATGGTCCTGCCGACCAAAAAAGCAGGCTAAATAATACCGCAACCATTGCCGACCAGCAAAATGCCAATACGACACTGTCATGCAGTAATGTTGGATTTTTTTGACCAAATGCGCGGCCCACTTCGGCTTCAGCATAATAAGCTATACCATCTAACGCATAAGATATCAGCATGAGTAAATTAAGCAGCACTGCGTTGGCGGCAATCGTATTGTCGCCCAAACCGGCACCATAAAAGGTCATAAAACTAAAGGCGGCTTGCAAGCACAAACTGCGGATAAAAATATCACGGTTTAAGGTGAGTAAACGAGCATATCCGCGCCATGATAAATGGGCGATAACTTGGCTTAAATTAAGCCCTCCAGTAAGTACTAGCTGGCGTTTGACCATAATCAATGCCACTGAAAAAGCACTGATATCAGCAATAACCGATGCCAATGCAGCGCCTTGGACATTCCATTTAAAGATGATGACAAATACAATATCGAGAATAATATTAGCGCTGTTAGCGATAATTAATTGCCACATGGCTGCTTTCGGCGCTTGGCGTCCGAGTAACCAGCCTAATAACACTAAGTTGACGAGAGCAAAAGGCAGTGACCAGATTCGAATTTCGACGTATTGGCGGCAGTAGAACATCACTTGTTCGCTGGCATCGCTGAGGCTTAATGCTAAATCAAGTATGGGAGAGTGTAATATTACACAAGCTACTCCCAAGGTTAATGCTAGGCTGCAACCTTGTATCAGTAATTGTTGTTGAGTTGAGGTATCATTAGCACCGTAGGCTTGTGCGACTAACCCGGTGGTGGACATGCGTAAAAAGCCGAGTAACCAAATCATTAAGGTGATAATGGTACTGCCTAGTGCTACGCCACCAAGATAGTAAGCTTGTCCAAGATGACCAATTACCGCAGTATCAACTAATCCTAATAGCGGAATGGTGATATTCGACAGTATCATTGGTGTCGCTAAAGCCAATAATTGACGATTTTTTTGGCGGTTTAATAGTAATGCGCTAACTGACATAGGTATGGATAATCATGGTTAAAAAAATAGCTTTATTGTTGGTGTTGTTCAGCTTGAGTGTATTGCATTTTGATGCCAATGCGGTGGTCATTTTACAATATCACCACGTGTCGGAAAATACCCCCAAAAGCACGAGTGTGACGCCAAGTCAGTTTGCTGAACAGATGCAGTACTTGGCTGATAATGATTTTACCGTGATTTCATTAGCTGAAGCTGTTGATTCAATAAAGCATAACACGCCAATAGCCGATAGACGTATTGTGATTACTTTCGATGACGGTTATGACAGCATTATCAACAATGCTGCGCCCATTCTAGCCTCACATCAATTTCCGTACACTGTGTTTATTTCTGTTGCCCCCATCGATGCCGGTTTCAAGGGCATGATGAGTTGGAAAGACATTACTGCCTTATCCGATCAAGGCGTGACGATTGCCAACCACAGCTGGGGACACGAACATTTAATTCGTCGTCAAGGCAAAGAAACCCAAGCCCAATGGCAAGCCCGTGTCGAAGATAATATCTTATCGACAGAAGCTGAAATATTAAAACGTACTGGCCAAAGTGTAAAAATGTTTGCCTACCCGTATGGTGAATACACTAACAAATTAGAAGCAATTTTGACGAAACAGGGCTTTGTTGGCTTTGGTCAGCAATCTGGTGCCGCAGGGGAATATGCTTCACTAACGGCATTACCGCGCTTTCCGGTTGCCAATGCTTATGCTGATTTAGCGAGTTTAACGGTTAAGTTTTCCAGTTTACCGATGCCGGTGATTAAGCAGAACATCAGCGATCCATTATTGGTATCAGGTAAGTGGCGACCTAAATTAGAGTTAACTATTGATACGCAAGATATTTATCCACATCAAGTGATGTGTTTTATTCAAGGCCAAGGACCGAAGAAACCTATTTGGTTAAGTGAAAATCGCTTATCTATCCAAGCATCATCAGATTTGGCACCCGGGCGTTCACGCTATAACTGCACAGCGCCCAGCAAAACAAAAACGGGCTATTATTGGTTTTCACAAGCGTGGATCCGCCCGCAAGATAATGGTCAATGGCTCGAAGAGTAACGATATTACGTAAATGGCTAGTGCCAAGATTGAACGATTTGGCTAAAGTCAGCAATGAGCTCAGCATTAAGAATTTGTGCGAGCTGCCCAGGTTGTGGTTTGGGTTTAAATACTGCTATTTTTTCCCCTCTTGGCGAAACCAACACATACGATGCGCTATGGTCTACTTGGTAATCACTGTCCTCTCCCACCATGGCATACACAAAGCCGAAGTCACGACTAAACGGAAATAAGTCGGTGTGTTCTGCGCTGACCGCTTTAAAGTCTTTATTGAAAAAATTTATGTAATCTAATCGTTTAGCTTGAGTGTCACGTTTAGGGTCTGCTGACACAAACACCACTTGTACATTGCTGGCTATTTTTTGCAGTTGTGGATATGCCGCTGCGAGTTTATTCAGAGTGGTAGGGCATACATCCGGGCAAGCGGTGTAACCAATAAAGAACAAACTCCATTTACCTTGTAACGTTTGGTTAGTAAACGCATTGCCGTATTGGTCTGCTAATGTAAATGGTGCTAATGGGCGCTGCTGCTCAAATACATAACTGGTCGCCAATGGCATAGGCTCTGTTTGCGTCTGTTGATAAACGACACCACCCACTAGGGCTAATAACATTAGCCCTACCGCTATCATTATTTTCAATATATTTTCCTTTCTAATTTAAGCGTTTACCCAAAAGTAATGGTCAACTAATAATACTATAAACAACACCATTAAATGATAAATTGAGAATTTAAAGACTTGCATAGACAGCTCTGGATAGTCATGAAACTTTAACTGCCACGCTTTATAGATAAAACCACAACTCAATAACGTTGAACCCACCAAATATATTGGACCACACATGCCGACTAAAACGGGTAGCAGGCAGGCAATGGCTAATAAAATGGTGTAAAGCAAAATACAGGTTTTGGTAAATTCTACCCCATGTGTCACCGGTAACATTGGAATATCGACCTTGGCATATTCTTTACGGCGATGAATGGCTAATGCCCAAAAATGCGGTGGAGTCCAAGTGAAGATAATAATAACCAGTAACAAGGCGTAGCCATGCAGTTCATTGGTTATTGCGGTCCAGCCTAATAATGGCGGCATAGCGCCGGCTAATCCACCAATGACAATATTTTGTGAGGTCGCCCGTTTAAGATAGGCGGTATACACCAAGGCATAACCAATTAAACTGGCAAAGGTTAACCAAGCTGTGAGGGGATTAACTAAGGTATATAACACCACAAAGCCGAGTGATCCGAGCGACACCGCAAAGGTTGCCGCTTTAATGCTGGAGATTTTTCCTTTAGGCAGCGGACGATTATAAGTTCGAGCCATCAAACCATCGATTTTACGATCAATTAAGTGATTAAACGCCGCCGCAGAGCCTGCCATCATCGCAATGCCTGCCATTCCCGCAACCAAAGGTTGTAACGGTACAATGCCAGGCACAGATAAACACATGCCGACCAACACTGTAAGCAGCATAAGTGCTACGACTTTGGGTTTGGTCATTTCAAAATAGGCGCGCCATTGTAGAGTTATCTTAGGTTGAACCTGACTAATAGTAAGAGGTTTTGTCATGGTTGATCCTCACTTATGCTTTACGCAACAGGGCGTAATTAATAAAGACTAAGGTAAGCAGCAATAAGGCTGCGCCTCCATTGTGTGATACTGCGATGCCTAAAGGTAAATTCATCACCACATTACTAATACCCAGTCCGACTTGAGCGATGACCAGTAACACTAATAAGTAACCACTGTTACGCATTATATGTGATTGTGCATAGCGTAATTTGAGTGCAAGTACGATTAGCGTTATGGCGGTTACCACTGCCCAAATTCGATGGCTGACATGAATGGTCATGCGGGTGGAATAGTCTAAAACGCCAAATTCAAAACTGGGGTGATCGCCTTGGAATGGTGAAAAAGCATCGGCTAAACGTAAATTATCGACCCAATTACCTTCACATATGGGCAGGGTGGTACAGGCAAGCGCGGCGTAATTTGATGAGGTCCAGCCACCGAGTATAATTTGAATGACTAATACACCAAAACTGACTAGTGCTAAAGGAATGAGCTTACGCGCATAGGTATCACCTCCGGGGATCCTTAATGGTTTAAGCCGCAGATATAACAGCAGTAACAAGGCGAATAAACTAAAACCGCCTATAAGGTGCGCCATTACTACAACAGGCATTAATTTCATGGTGACAGTCCACATTCCCAATGCGGCTTGAAACACAATGAGTACCGCAATAAAAACGGGCAGTTTTTTGGGTGCTTGCGGCTGTTTAAGACACATAATTAGAATGGCTAAAACCATTAACCCTAAAGTACCAGCAATATAGCGATGGATCATTTCAAGCCAAGCTTTTTCTGGCTCAATTTGAGCATCAGGAAATCGACTTTCAATATTGGCTAAGTCATGGCTTGCACTCGGCACCGCTAAATGGCCGTAACAGCCTGGCCAGTCAGGACAACCTAATCCAGCATCAGACAGACGTGTATAGGCGCCCATTAAAATAACGGCCAAGGTAAACACTAAAGTGAATTTGATTAATCGCTGTATTGCCATTAGCCAACCCTCGACAACTTAAGCATTTTGCGTAAATCGGCAATCATGGCTTTGCCCTGAGCAATATTGGCGTCGTGACCTATTACGTTGTCATATTGCATGACTAAGCTACCGAGAGGGTCGACAATAATAAGCTGTTGATTGATCAATAGTGCAGCAAGTGCGTCATTGGCGTTTGCTTGGTCAAATGAGATATTTAATTGCTTGAGAATTTTGGTGTCACTGTGGCTGTTTACTACAATGATTGGGGTAACACGATCCCTATCTTTGCCCAGGGCAATATAGCTTTGGTGTAAAATGTACAGCCGTTCTTGGCATTGCTCATTGCAGGTTTCGGGTAGAAAAAACAGTACTTGCCATGCATGAGGTTTAGGGTTTTCCATGGCTAAGTTGGTGTAGTTTATGTCGGGAGCGATCAGCGCCCCTTTGTTGGTTGCTGCTCCGTTATACAGCTCTAGGCTTAACACTAATTTGGCTAAGGCAACCGGTAAAATAAATACCAGCAGTAAGACCAGTAGTGCTTTATTGCTTTTTTTCGGTAGGGAGTTCATTCCATCTCCTCTTTATCATTTGATATTATTGTTAAGTTAATTATGAACGACGGTGCTTAGCGTCGAAATTGTCGAAATGCTATCCAACTCATTAGTCCTAAAAATACTGCTGCCATGGTGAACCATTGCAAGGCATACCCTTGATGTTTTTGTGCCGACAATGGAATGGGTATCCAAGGTTGAGGCAGGTGATAATTTGGAACATTGTCGGGTTGCAGCACCACAGGCGTCAGTGTATGGCCAAGCATGTCAGTGAGTGCGGGTATATTGATATTTTGAAAACGTACTGGAGCATGAGTATCGGCTAATTGCTCTGGATCTAGTCGGTCACTTAATGGGTTGGGTTGTTTTTGATAAACTCGGCCAAACAGTGTGTAGTAATTTGTTTTTAAGGGGGTTAGTTCAGGTAAAATTCGACGGTCTTTGTTTGCAGGCACAAAGCCTAGCTCGACCATTATCCAAGGTTGTTCAGGGGTTATTTCAAAAATTTGATACGCTAAATATCCTACTTGACCCTGAAACACTTGATTGTCTAATAACAGCATCATGTTATTGACGGGTTTAGCTGAGATCTTCAGACGATAACCCGTGAGTAATCTCGTCTCCGGTTGAGAGCTTGTTGAGGCTTCTGACGTTTCAACTATTGTCAACATTTCCTCATAAGTGAGTGCTTGTTGCTGTTGGCGCTGGATAAGTGTGCTTTGCCACTCTTGTTTAAAGGTTGCTCGTGATAACTGCCATAATCCTAACTTGACCAACAAGCTAAACACGACCAAAGTAATGATTACGAATAATACCCGAGACATCCCCACACTTTTAAAAGGATTGCCTGTGACAACACCTTTCATCGTTAAGTTAGTTTTAGTCTCGTTGCTTGTATTCATATTATTTAACTTAGGTAGGGCCTTATTTATTATGGTTAAGGGCGAGCATCAACAATCAATGAGTCGTTTTCTCGGCCGGCGCGTATTGTTTTCTGTTGTCGTTATAATGGTATTGCTGGTGGCTTTGGGGCTTGGTTACATTCAACCTAACCCCAGACCTTATTAGTCGTTAATACGTGGTTTTATAGTACGTATACGAAAATGAATAAACATAACCACACCACATCAACGAAGTGCCAATACCAACTCCCAGCTTGAAAAGCGAAATGCTTGTCGGGGCTAAAGTGGCCCTTTACAATTCTGAGTAATAAAATAATCAAGAACAGGGTGCCAATCGTTACGTGCATGCCGTGAAAACCGGTTAACAAAAAGAAGGTGTTGCCGTAGACACCAGAAGAGAGCG
Source organism: Shewanella sp. AC34-MNA-CIBAN-0136 (assembly GCF_040309945.1). Classification (NCBI taxonomy): domain Bacteria; kingdom Pseudomonadati; phylum Pseudomonadota; class Gammaproteobacteria; order Alteromonadales; family Shewanellaceae; genus Shewanella; species Shewanella sp. AC34-MNA-CIBAN-0136. The sequence goes on from NZ_JBEOPJ010000003.1 coordinate 93,262, forward strand.
TAAGCCCCATTTCTTGGTATGCATGGCTATATTCTTCAACCTGTAAACTGAGAAACGCAATACCCAGAATTACCGTCAACGCTAACCAGATTATCAAAGGTTTACGATTGGCTTTTTCGAGATTGGTATGAGCAAAGTGCAAGGTAACCGACGAGGTTAGCAGTATAATAGTGTTAATTAACGGCAAACCCGTCCATGGCATGGCTTCTGTTGCGGTGCCATCAGGTGTTTTAACCAATGGCCACATAGCTTCAAATGCAGGCCACAACACTTCATGGGTCATGGCATTGTTAGATGCGCCACCAAGCCAAGGTACTGAAATCATTCGGGCATAAAATAGCGCGCCGAAAAATGCCCCAAAAAACATAATCTCTGAAAAAATAAACCAACTCATTCCCTGCCTAAATGAACGATCCATTTGCGGTGAATACAGTCCAGCCATGGATTCATCAATAACGGTCTTAAACCAGCCAAAAATCATAAAGATAATCACGGCCAAGCCGGTTATTAAAATGTAACCGCCAGAGGTTTTTTCAGTGGTTAATTGTTGTACATAATTACCTGCGCCAAACGCAATTAAAAATAAACCGATAGCACCGATTATTGGCCAAGCACTTTGGGTTGGCACATAATAAGTTTGATACTTTGTTGTCATTTTGCTGCTCCTTGCTCCATGACGATCGCCTGTCTATCGGTGATGTCATAAAGGGTATAAGAGAGAGTCAATGTGTTAATGGACGCTGGTAAATCAGGGTCCACGTAAAAAATCAGTGGTAGTTCTGCTGTTGCTGCTGCAGCCAAAGGTTGTTGATTAAAGCAAAAACATTCCGTTTTATTGAAGTATGCCGCCCCTTGCCCTGGCGATACCGAAGGTATTGCTTGGCCTACCGTGTCACGTGTCGATAGGTTTTTAACCAAAAATTGTGCGTGAGTGAGCTCCCCAGGATGTACGCTTATTTGGTTAACTTTAGGGCTAAATTCCCATGGCATACCTGATTGAACTTGAGTCACAAATTCAATGGTTACGGTCCGGTTTTTATCAACCACCACCGCTTCATAACTACTGGCGCTATTTTGGGGTTTGCCATTAATCCCCAATGTATCGCAGAGCACGTCATAAAGCGGTACCAGCGCAAAACCAAACCCAAACATACCAATTGACCCGGCAATCAGGATGATTAATAGCTTACGATTTGATTTTGTTGGCTGTGTCATCTCATTTAATCTCCGGTGGAGTGGTAAACGAGTGATATGGCGCAGGGCTGGCAATCGACCATTCCAAGCCTTCGGCTGCTTCCCAAGGATTATCTCCAGCGGGTTTGCCACCCTTGATACATTTGAGAACTACAACAAGGAAAATTAGCTGAGATAAACCAAATGCAAAGCCACCAATCGACACAATTTGATTCACATCGGCAAACTGTACCGCGTAGTCGGGAACCCGACGCGGCATACCTGCTAAGCCTAGAAAGTGCATTGGGAAAAACAACACGTTGACGGATATTACCGAACACCAAAAGTGCCACTTACCTAAAGTTTCGTTATACATATGGCCGGTCCATTTAGGCAGCCAATAGTAAGCCGCCGCCATAATGGAGAATATCGCCCCAGTCACCAGTACATAATGGAAGTGAGCCACGACAAAGTAAGTGTCGTGGTATTGGAAATCAGCAGGGGTAATTGCCAACATCAAGCCCGAAAAGCCACCAATGGTAAACAGGATGATAAATGCCACTGCAAACAGCATTGGAGTTTCAAATGTCATTGAACCGCGCCACATAGTGGCGACCCAATTAAACACTTTCACCCCGGTTGGAATGGCAATCAACATGGTGCAATACATGAAAAACAATTCGGCAAAAACAGGCATACCAGTAGTAAACATGTGATGTGCCCATACCAAAAATGACAGAATGGCAATACTGGCAGTGGCGTAAACCATCGAGGAGTAACCAAACAGCTTTTTACGGCTAAAGGTTGGTACTATCGCGGAGATAATACCGAAGGATGGTAAAATCATGATGTAAACTTCGGGATGGCCAAAGAACCAGAAAATATGCTGGAACATCACCGGATCGCCACCACCTGCAGCATCAAAAAAGCTAGTACCAAAAAACTTATCGGTTAATACCATGGTGACCGCACCTGCGAGCACCGGCATTACTGCAATCAGTAAAAATGCGGTAATGAGCCAAGTCCACACAAACAAAGGTAACTTCATCCAGGTCATGCCAGGAGCTCGCAAGTTTACAATGGTTACAATGACGTTAATTGCGCCCATTATCGAACTTATTCCCATTATGTGAATGGAGAAAACAAATAGGGCGGTACTGTCAGGACTATAGGTGGTTGAGAGCGGAGCATAGAATGTCCAGCCAAAGTTAGGGCCGCCGCCTTCCATAAAGAGTGAACCTAATAAAATGGTAAAGGCGAAGGGTAAAATCCAAAAACTCCAGTTGTTCATTCGCGGTAGTGCCATATCTGGGGCACCAATCATCATTGGAATTAACCAGTTTGCTAACCCGGTAAAAGCGGGCATCACCGCCCCAAACACCATGATGAGGCCATGAACTGTGGTCATCTGATTAAAAAAGTTAGGTTCTACTAGCTGTAATCCAGGCTGAAATAATTCAGCTCGAATCACCATTGCCATCGCACCGCCAGTAAGAAACATAATGAAACTAAACCATAAATACAGCGAGCCGATATCTTTATGGTTAGTGGTGAGTAGCCAGCGCATTAGCCCCTTCGGAGCGCCGTGATGATGATCATCATGAGCGGTAGCCAGTGTATCGTGCGTTGTTGTGCTCATTGTTTTCCCCTACTGTCCATGGCTAGCGACATCGGCAGGTTGCACCGCTTCGCCAGAATTATTGCCCCACGCATTGCGCTCATAAGTAATCACCGCCGCCATCTTTTGCGGGCTAAGTTGACTACTAAATGCCTGCATTGCGGTACCTGGTTTTCCGTGCATAACGATATCGATATGTCCGCTAACCGGTCCAGTAACAACAGGGCTGCCAATAAGTGAAGGGAAAGCGCCTGGTAATCCAGCGCCAGTGGCTTGGTGACATGCAGCACATGTCGTAGCATAAACCTGCTCACCTTCAGCAATTAATTGCTCCAAGGTTAACGTGGGCAGATCCTCCGGTACAACAGCTTCTGCTACGGCTTCGACAGCTTGATTGGCTTTGTCGGTAACCGCATCGGTAATGTCAGTTGTCGTTGCTGCAATAGTATTTGCTGCATCGGTTACTGCTTTACTTGGTTCGGTGCTTGCCTCGTTACTGCCTAAAAAGTTTCCTATATCAGCAGCTTGAACTACATCACCGCTATTATTGCCCCACGCATTACGCTCAAAGGTAATGACTGCGGCAATTTCTTGGGCGCTAAGTTGCTTTGCAAAGGCTTGCATTGCAGTACCTGGTTTACCGTTTAAGACGATATTCAGGTGATCGTTAACAGGGCCTTTTATGATAGGGCTGCCAATTAATGATGGGAATACACCAGGAAGACCCGCACCATTGGGTTGGTGACAAGCGGCGCACCTAGCAATATAGATTTGTTCACCTTGTGAGGTTAGCTCCTCAAGAGACAAGGTTTTAGACATTGATGCCGCAGCGGCTGCAGCTGCATTGCTTGCTAGTTTTTTTTGCTCCACTAACCAATTATCAAAATCGGCCTCCGATAATGCTTGCACCACAATCGGCATGAAACCATGGTCTTTACCGCATAACTCGGCACATTGGCCGCGATACGTTCCAGGCTTATCAATACGAGTCCAGGCTTCGTTGATAAAGCCTGGATTGGCATCTTTTTTAACGGCAAACGCGGGTACCCACCATGAATGAATAACATCATCAGATGTCATCAAGAAGCGCACTTTTTGGTTAATGGGCAGTACTAATGGCTTATCGACTTCAAGGAGGTAATGCTCGCCTTTGGCCTCACTGCCATCAATTTGTGCTCTGGGAGTGGATAATGTGCTGTAAAATTCGATGTCTTTATCAAAATAGCTGTAATGCCACTTCCACTGCGACCCGGTAATTTTTATGGTGAGATCAGCATCACTGGGATCTTCCATAGCAATCAAGGTTTTGGTGGCTGGAATAGCCATGCCGATTAAGATGATGAAAGGGATGACGGTCCAAGCAATTTCCACTTTGGTACTTTCGTGAAAATTGGCCGCGACAGCGCCTTTTGATTTGCGGTGATAAATCATTGAGTAAATCATGATCCCAAACACCACTAACCCAATTACACAACAGATGTAAAGAATCGTCATGTGGAGGTCATAAACCTTGCCACTGATATCTGTCACGCCTTGAGTCATGTTGAGGGGCATTTCTGATGCCCCAAGCGGAAGTGCTACAAACACCACCAGTAAACAATACAACCATTGCTTCACAAGACTACTCCTCTGCTAATTGCAAATAGCAACTACAAAGAAGAGTCACACAGTAATTCTCTGCTCTATGCAAACTCTTCGGTTCCCGAAAAAAGTTTGATGACCTCAAAGTACTTTGGTGGCTGTAAACATACGGTCTACGGTTTTATTGTTAGCTGTGCACCACGCTTGTACCTACTACTGAACTTATCAATTTTGATTTGGCTCATTTGTCTGAAAGTAATCTTGATTACTGCCATTCACGTCCAATTAAAGATAAAAAATGTTTCATCCTTGTTAACCACATTACTTGTAGATTAAACATTGATCAAGATCACTTTGTTGGCTAATAGGCTGAAAAAAGATGAAAAAAAACCCTGAATTCAATACAGGGCTTGGTAATGAAGGGTTCGTGCTTAGTGAAATGAGCAAAAATTACTTGTTCCATTTGTTAAAGTAGGGCTAACAAGTTGATGTTTGTGAGGTAAGTGAGCATTCACATCTTCAATTACCACCCCTAATGCACGTGCACTTTTGGCGACAATTTCTAAACGGCGACTATCGCGAGCATCAAGTGAGCTTGTCCAAGTTACTACTGCGCTCGATGTACCGCTAGTGAGCGCTTTCTCCATGGCCCATAATGTTTCGACTTCATCTTTGGTGTGTACCAGTAAAATGCGATCCATTCTTACACCAGCACTTGCCAGCATATGTTTATAGCCAATATGGGGCGGGCTAATTAATACAATCCATCTGCCTTGCTGGCTCAATATTGCTAACTGGCTGCACAATTGGCTCAGTTCAGCTTCACCTTGGGTGACAGTTTGTAATGTTTGAATGGTTTGGGTGCCATGCAGTTCTGTTTCAGTTAAATCTACCCATAAGCCCGGGTGGCGTGGCGCGATGCCCATTAGTTTGTTCATAACCAATCTCCATTACGGATAACGCCAACGGCAAGCCCTTCGATGGTTAGGCTTTGGCAACTTAAATCTACTTTTATCGGATTGTAATCTTCATTTTCGGCATGCAGATAAATCACATTACCTTTTTGTTCAAATCGTTTTACGGTGACGTCATCATCAACACGTGCCACAACAACCTGGCCATTACGTGCTTGCTGCATTTTATGTACAGCGAGTAAGTCACCTTCTAAAATGCCGATGTTTTTCATGCTGTCACCACGCACTCGCAATAAAAAATCTGCGGCGGGCTTAAACATGTTTGGATCGACTTGATAGTATTGCTCTACATGCTCTTGGGCCAAAATTGGTTCACCAGCAGCAACCTGTCCAATGAGTGGCAGACCGGTTTCAACCTGCTCTTCATGAGGTAAACGAATGCCTCTTGAGGTACCAGGCATGATCTCGATAAAGCCTTTTTTGGCTAATGCTTTTAAATGCTCTTCGGCGGCATTAGCACTTTTAAAGCCAAGACGATTCGCAATTTCAGCACGAGTGGGTGGCATACCTGTTTCGGCGATATTGTTTTTAATTAAGTCTAAAATTTCTGCTTGGCGCGGCGTTAACGGTCTCATGATGATTCCTGTCTTTTTATACAGTGACTGTCATTATATACAGTGTTTGTGTTCGCGCAAGTATTAACCAACTATTTTTTGTATTTTGTTGATTAAGTATCACTCAACAATATGTTTTAATTAACTATTACTAATGTTCTGTCTTATGTTATTTCTGATAGTGAGAGCTTAAACGTAAAGATAGATCGGTCTGATAGTGTAAGCAGGGTGGTTTCTGGTATCCTATACGACAATATTACAGTGGCTTATGTTGCGAAAATAACCATGTCAAAACCAGATTCAATATTTTTACGAGCATTAAGATGGATTCAAAAGTGGATGGTACAGACCATTGTGGTCCCTCACGATCCTTTTGATGACCTCAATATAGATCCAACTAAACCTTTGGTTTATTTAATGAAAACGGAATCTATTAGCGATATTGCCGCGTTGAGCGAAATCACCGAGGGCTTTGGTCTGCCCAGTCCTTATGAGCCATTACAGCTTGATGGCTTAACCGTGCCTCGTGTGGTCTGTTTAGAGGGCCGCAAACCACTATTTGGTAAACGTGAAAGTGGTGACAAATTCCTTAATTATTTTACCAGCTTATTGTCACTTCACAGTGAGAGCCCTGAATTAGATATACAGTTGGTTCCTGTTTGCCTTTATTGGGGACGTACCCCAGGTAAAGAAGAAGACAGCATGAAAGCTGCTGTATTTGAACGTGAAAACCCTACGTGGTTACGTAAATGGTTAATGATTTTATTTTTAGGACGCCATAATTTCGTCCAGTTTTCTAATGCATTATCGCTTCGTCATATGGCCGATGAACATGGTACTGATAAAAGAATTGCTCACAAATTGACCCGAGTCGCCCGTGTGCATTTCCGCCGTCAACGCAAAGTGATGACGGGGCCACAATTACCGAATCGACAAGCGTTGTTTGCCTCTTTATTAAAATCAGAATCTATCAAAAAAGCCATTGAAGAAGAGTCTGCAAATAAGAAAGTAACAGTCGAGAAAGCGCGTGAAACCGCCATTGAATACCTTGATGAAATTGCCGCCGACTATTCTGATAGTTTGGTGCGTATTGCCGAACGTTTCCTGACTTGGTTATGGAACAAATTATACAGTGGCATCAATATCAAAGGTGCCGAGCAAGTAAGACAGTTACATCATGATGGCCATGAAATTGTTTACGTTCCTTGCCATCGTAGCCATATGGATTACTTGCTACTGTCGTATATTTTGTATTATCAGGGCATGGTTCCGCCGCACATTGCTGCCGGTATTAACCTTAATTTTTGGCCAGCAGGGCCGATGTTCCGCCGTGGTGGGGCATTCTTTATCCGTCGTAGTTTTAATGGTAATAAACTTTATACCGCAGTATTTCGTGAATATTTAGATCAGTTATTTGCTAAGGGTTATGCGGTCGAGTATTTCACTGAAGGAGGTCGTTCGCGTACAGGACGTTTGCTAGCGCCTAAAACCGGTATGTTGGCTATGACAATTAACAGTGTGCTACGTGGGATAGAGCGCCCAGTAACCTTAGTACCCGTGTATTTAGGTTATGACCATGTGATGGAAGTGGCGACGTACCACAAAGAATTAAGCGGTAAGAAAAAGAAAAAAGAATCTGTATGGCAGGTATTTGGTGCTATTCGTAAGTTAGGCAATTTTGGCCAAGGTTATGTGAATTTTGGTGAGCCGATTAATTTACAACAGTTCTTAAATCAGCAGGCGCCAGAGTGGCGTGATGAGCTAGCTAAAGATCCTGACCAAAAACCATCTTGGTTTACGCCCTCAGTTAATTTGTTAGCTAACCGCGTAATGACTAATATCAATGGAGCGGCCGCAGCCAGTTCGGTAACATTGACCAGTTTAGTGTTATTAGCGTCAGAGCAAAATGCGTTAGAAAGAAGCCAGTTAGAACGTCAGCTTGATTTGTATTTAGCCTTACTTAAAACAGTGCCTTATACCGATTATACCTCTGTGGCCGAAGGTAATGGCAAGTCAATTATTGATCACTGTCTGTCGTTAAATAAGTTTGTTAGTACCAAAGACCTTATTGGTGAAATTATTTCAGTTGATGAAAAAATTGCCATCACCATGAGTTATTACCGTAATAATATTATTCATTTGATGGCGTTGCCGTCATTAATTGCCAGTTGTTTAGTGCATTATGACGTGTGCGATCGCCAGCGAATTCATGGCATTGTAATGGACTTTTATCCATTACTTAAAGCTGAGCTATTTATGAGCATTGATGACGTGCCTCAACATGTGGACAGCATTTTAGATTTCATGGTTGAACAAGGTTTACTGACCGGTAGCGATCAGTTTGAGATAACGCCTCGTCATATTACCCAAGTGTTACTGCTTGCTGAAACTATCAGTGAAACGTTGCAACGTTATGCGATTATCTTCAATTTACTCGCAATAAAACCTGATCTTGAGCGCTCAGAACTGGAACGCGATAGCCATTTGTTAGCCCAACGATTAGGCGCGCTGCATGGCATTACCGCACCAGAATTTTATGACAAAAAATTATATAACACCCTGAGTGTGAAACTGAAAGAATTGGGTTATTTATGCAGCGACGAACATCGTGCTGAAGTGATCAGAATTCGTGATAACGCTAATAAATTACTCAGCTCTTTAGTAAGACAAACCATTGTTGATAGTGTGGAAGCGGAGCACGGACAATAATGGCTAATCATATGAATGCTGCCAAGCATCGTACCAGCGGTAAATCTGTATTGGGTGGGGCGATGATTATTGCCGGAACCACTGTGGGTGCGGGCATGTTTTCGTTACCCGTTGTTGGTGCTGGAATGTGGTTTGGCTATTCTATCGCGATGTTGCTCGGCGTTTGGTTTTGCATGCTAATGTCGGGTTTATTGTTATTAGAAGCCAATTTGCATTTTGAACCAGGCGACAGTTTTGACACCTTAACTCGGGTGACTCTTGGGCAGTTCTGGCGGGTGATTAACGGCGTTTCGATTGCGTTTGTGTTATATATTTTAACCTATGCTTACATCAGTGGTGGTGGTTCGATTGTGAATCACAGTCTGTCAGCATTGGGCGTGAGCCTACCCCAGAGTGTGGCCGGATTGGTGTTTGCGGTAGTCTTGGCTTTGGTGGTATTTATTAGTACTAAAGCGGTCGACCGTATCACCACAATCATGCTTGGTGGCATGGTGATTACTTTCTTTTTGGCTATCGGTAACTTACTAATCGACATTGATACCATAAAGCTAGTATCGCCTGATGGTGAATCGCGTTACCTGCCTTATTTACTTGCCGCTATCCCTTTTGGATTGGCCAGTTTTGGTTATCACGGTAATGTGCCAAGTTTAGTCAAATATTATGGTAAAGATGCCAAAACCATCGTTAAGGCGATTATTACCGGAACCACTATCGCATTGGTGATTTATATATGTTGGTTAGTGGCAACGATGGGTAATATTCAACGAAGCCAGTTTGCCGATATTATTGCTCAAGGTGGCAATATAGGTGTGTTAGTGGGTGCGTTGTCTGGGGTTATTGCCAGCCAATGGCTGGATAACATGTTAACCCTATTTGCTAATCTTGCCGTCGCCTCATCATTTTTAGGTGTGACACTAGGCTTGTTCGATTACCTTGCTGATTTATTTGGGTTTGACGACTCGCGATCAGGACGAATTAAAACGGCAACGGTCACGTTTGTGCCACCAACAATCCTTGGTTTGTTATTTCCGAATGGATTTATTTTAGCGATTGGTTTTGCTGCGCTAGCTGCCACTATTTGGGCTGTTATTGTACCAGCGTTATTAGCCTATAAAGTAAGACAACAATATCCTGACTCAAAGGGATTTAAAGTCCCTGGTGGAACCCCGTTAATTGCTATTGTGGTGTTGTTTGGAGTTATCACTGCCACATGTCATTTGCTGGCCATGGCCGATATATTGCCGGTGTTTAAATAGACGCACAAATTCCGGTGAAACAACTTTTAGCCAAAAAGCCTTCGTTTGAAGGCTTTTTGCTTTTCTGCTGATATCGACTTAACTTATGAGACAAGTTTCATGTTGGCTATATCAAGGCAACTATTTTATAAAGGATTAGGATAATGAAGGTACAACAGTATCAACAAGGACAGCCTTGCTGGATTGAATTAGCAACTCATGATTGGGCGGCAGGTAAAGCATTTTATCAGGCGCTATTTGGCTGGGGAGCAGATGATATGCCTATGCCAGAAGGGCATTATACTATGCTGCAAATCGATGGTGATGACATTGCGGCAATGTACCCAATGCCAGCAGAAATGGAAGCCTTACCGACTCATTGGACAATTTATTTTGCGGTCGATGATGTTGATGCTACCTCTAAGGCTGTGACTCAAGCTGGAGGTGAGATTATTGCAGGGCCTCATTCTGTCGGAGATGCTGGCCGAATGGCGCTATGCACAGATCCAGAAGGCTGTCGTTTTGCATTGTGGCAAGGTCAAGACCATATTGGCATTAAGCGATCACAAGAATCAAATACCCTGTGTTGGGTTGAGCTTGCTTGTCGTGATACCGCTGCGGCGAAACAGTTTTATAGCCGAGTATTAGGTTATCAAACTCAGCTTAATGATGTAGCTGATTTTGAATACACCGAATGGTATGTGGGGGAACAAGCCATTGGTGGATTGATGGAAATGACTGCAGAATGGGGCGATACTCCTGCTCATTGGATGAGCTATTTTGCCGTTGATGACTGTGATTTATCAGTGACTAAAGCACAAACCTTGGGGGCTTCAGTTTGTGTGCCTGCAACTGATATTCCTAACGTAGGTCGTTTTTCTGTACTCAATGATCCACAAGGTGGGGTGTTTTCAATTATTGCGTTATTTACTGCAGAATAAATAGATTTGAAAATTATGTTTTTACATAATGAATGTTGATTATTTCTATTCGCAGTGTTGCTGATTGAAGCTAGAGTATCGTTTAATGTAGAGTGCCGATTTAACATAGAGTGGCGATTGAACCTTGATTATTAAGTAATGTCATAGTGAGTTGTTAGTAAAATGTTATTATCAGTTGTTGGTAAGAGTTAGTGTATTTAACCAAGGATGAGTGAATGACACCGGAAAACACCCAAATCACATTAGCCAGTATTCATCGCAGTATGTTGTTAGTGGCACTGATCGATTTTCCTGGCACGATATTATTTGGTCTTGGGCTCTACGGTATCCTTGTAGGGTTTGACCAAGATTTCTTGCCTATGTTAGCCAACCCTTTGATCATCATTATTATGTTGATTATCGGTGCGATTATTATGCTATGGGGGATTATCCGCATGATGCTGCTTGCGCGTCAAAAACAAGGAATATTACAACAATGAAAAAACGGATAATCCAATTAAGCTTGTTATCTAGCTTAGTGATACTCACGGGATGCCGTGGTACCGATATCATCAATATTGGTAATAGTGGCAATGCAGATGACAATAAAAATGACACAGATTACATGATACTGAATGTCCCTAGGGCTATTTTAGCCAGCGATCCATGCAAATATGGGCATCCTGACGATATTGCGGCTTGCCGTAAAAAGAAACAAGATGAAGCCGACCAACTTAATGAGTCACTTAAGCGTAAATAACGCTGTGATTAGCACATAAAAAATCCCAAACGATTAATCGTTTGGGATTTTTTATTTATAGAGATAAAAAGTAAATAAATTTAAGTGAATTATTGCTTGGGCAACTTGCGGCCGTATATGAGTAAGTAAATTGCTGGGATAACAAATAGCGACAGTAGCGGCGCCGTGACCATACCGCCGACCATAGGTGCAGCAATTTTTTGCATCACTTCATTACCCGTACCGCTGCCCCACATGATCGGCAGTAAACCAAAAAAGATGGTTGCGACGGTCATGGCTTTAGGGCGAATTCGCATCACTGCACCTTCCACTAATGCAGCCGTTAAATCCGCTTTACTGTGGTAGTTGTCGGCTTCTTTATAGGCCTTAATACTATTATTAAGGTACACCTGCATCACCACGCCAAACTCTGCGGCAACCCCAGCTAAGGCAATCATGCCGACAGATACGGCAACTGAAAAATTAAAGTCCAGCCCATAAAGTAGCCATGCACTACCCACCAATGAGAAAGGTAAACTTAACATGATCACCGATGCTTGTATTACTGAATTGAAAGTCATCATCAGCAACATAAAAATCACCGCGATCATTAATGGGATCACCATTTTCATTTTGGCGTCTACGCGTTGCATATACTCGTATTGTCCAGCAAAACTATAGTTGTAGCGTGGAGGAAGGGTAATTTGTTGCTTAAGCGCCTTTTCTGCTGCAACGATATATTCACCGATAGAAATGTCTTTTAGATCGACAAACACCCACGAGATAAGGCGACCATTTTCACTGGCTAGCATGGGGGCACCATCGGTGATTTTCAGTTCGGCTAAATAACTTAACGGTAAGTACTTACCCGTTTTAGTCAGTACCGGTAAATTTCTGAGCTTCTCGATGTTGTCACGTAACTCTCGCGGGTAACGGATATTGATTGGATAGCGTTCTTGACCTTGTATTGATTCACCAACGGTCATGCCGCCAATGGCAATTTTTACCACATCTTGGATATCTTTTAAGGTCATGCCATAACGTGCAGCATTTTTAAGGTCTGGTGTGATATCAATATAGCGGCCGCCGCTACTGCGCTGTGAAAATGCCGACTCAGTTCCCGGTAATTGGTTTACTACCGCTTCTATTTCTGCACCAATACGTTGTAGTTCTTCAACATTTGCGCCCGATATTTTTATGCCGACAGGGGTTCTCACGCCGGTAGATAGCATATCGATACGGGTTTTAATCGGTTGCACCCAAGCATTGGTCATCCCTGGTATACGCACGGTTTTTTGCAGTTCAGCAATAATGCTCTCTAAGGTTACGCCTTCACGCCATTCGCCAGGCGGTTTGAGCATTATGGTGGTTTCTAGCATTGTTAGCGGCGCAGGGTCTGTTGCTGTCATGGCCCGGCCCACTTTGCCAAATACTCGTTTCACTTCGGGTACTGTTTTTATCAGTCGGTCAGTTTGTTGCAATATTTCTGCTGCTTTGCCTGCACTTACACTGGGTAGCGTGGTGGGCATATAAAGTAGGTCACCTTCTTCTAAGGTGGGCATAAACTCTGAGCCCATTTGGCTTAATGGGTAGTAAGCACTGAATAGCACAATGATGGCTAATCCGATGGTGATTTTAGGAAAATGCAGTACCCATTTTAACAATGGTTGGTATATGGCAATTAATACTCGGCTAATGGGGTTCTTACGCTCATCAGGGATTTTTCCGCGGACAAAATAACCCATTAACACCGGAATTAAGGTGATTGCTAAAATGGCAGATGCCGCCATAGCAAAGGTTTTGGTAAAGGCTAGCGGGTGGAATAAACGCCCTTCTTGCGCTTCAAGGGCAAATACCGGCGTAAAGCTTAAAGTGATAATCAACAAGCTGAAAAATAATGCAGGGCCGACCTCGATAGAGGCTTCTCTGACGAGTTGCCAATGGTCTTCTCCCTCAGGAGCTTTACCGTGTTTTTGGCGATAATGTTCCAAATGTTTATGGGTATTTTCGACCATCACAATTGACGCATCAACCACCGCTCCTATGGCAATGGCAATGCCGCCTAAGCTCATAATATTGGCATTGACACCAATGATATTCATGGCGATAAAGCTGACTAAAATCGAAATAGGTAAGGTAATTATCGCGACTAACGTTGAGCGGGCATGCAGTAAAAATAGTAGGCAAATAAGTCCGACAACCAGCATTTCTTCTAGCACTTTATGCTTAAGGTTATCGACTGAGCGTAAGATTAAATCAGAGCGATCATAAGTGGTGACTAATTCGACCCCATCAGGTAATCCATTACTGATCTCTTTGAGTTTTTGCTTAACATTATTAATGGTTTCAAGAGCATTTTCACCATAGCGCATCACCACAATACCGCCGACAACTTCGCCTTTACCATCGAGTTCGGCAATACCACGACGCGCCGCTGGGCCGGTTCGTAGTTGGGCAACGTCTTTCATTAATACCGGCGTACCAGTTTCCGATAAAATGCCCAGTGGGATTTCAGCAAAGTCGGCAATGGTTTGGCGATAACCACTTGAAGTGATCATGTATTCTGCTTCGGCCATTTCAATCACCGAGCCGCCTGTCGAGCTATTGGAATTATCTAAGGCGTTTTTAATGGTCATTAAGTCGATTTTATACAGTGCTAGCTTATGTGGGTCGACGACCACTTGATATGTTTGTTCCATACCGCCAACGGTGGCAACTTCTGATACTCCGGCAACACTTTGTAATTCTAGTTTTAAAAACCAATCTTGTAATGAACGCAGTTGGGCTAAATCATACTGTCCATTGCGATCGACTAAGGCATATTGGAAAATCCAACCCACTCCCGATGCATCTGGGCCAATACTGGGTGTGACACCCGCTGGCAGTTGGTCTTGTGTTTGCGATAAATATTCAAGCACCCGTGAACGCGCCCAATAGATATCGGTGCCATCTTCAAAAATGACATACACAAACGAGTCACCAAACATTGAAAAGCCACGTACTGTTTTGGCTCCTGGCACGGCCAGCATGGCCGATGACAATGGATAGGTAATTTGGTCTTCAACTAATTGCGGTGCCTGGCCTGGGTAAGAGGTTTTTACAATAACTTGTACGTCTGATAAATCAGGTAGCGCGTCCAGTGGGGTCATGCGCATGGCTTGATAACCCACTAACGCGATAACGGCCGTGAGTATCAACACCATAACGCGTTGCTTTATTGAAGCACTGATAATTTTTGCTAACATTGTAGTGCTCCTTAGTGCTGGTGAGCATCGGTAGTGGTTGATTCTTTGGTCGTTGGCGCATTACTTAAACGCTGTAAACTGCCTTGAATACTGGCTTCTGAGTCCAATAAGAACTGCCCTGAAATAACCACTTTGTCATGTTCATTCAGTCCTTCTAAGATTTCGGCTCTACCGTCTGCCATCATACCAATTTTGACTGGCACGGAAGCAAAGCTGGTATCACTGCGTTGCACCACCACACGGTTTTCACGTCCGGTAAGGATCAGTGCTTCAGTTGGTACCGTGAGCACATTATTCTTAGGCAGACCAAATAAGGTCACATCAACTAAACTGCCTGGTCTGAGTTTGTCGTTATGATTGTTAAGCTTGATCCGCACCCGCATCGCTCGGGTGACAGGGTCTAATTCTGGGTAGATATAGTCAATTGTCGAGTCAATATCAAACAGCCCTTGTGCTGCAGCGCTAACAGTGACTTTACGGCCTTGTTGTAGCCAGCTTTGTTCATTTTCAAATACATCAGCAATGACCCATACACTGTCTAAATTAACGATTTCAAACAAGGTATCTCCAGGCTGAATATACATGCCATCACGCACGGTTAGCTTACTGATAAAGCCATCTTGTGGGGCATAAAAAGGCACTTTAAAAATGGTTTCGCCGGTTTTTTCTAAACGATCAATTATCGAGGTATCGACGCCAAGCAACTCTAAGCGTTTACGTGCTTTAAGTAATAAACTGCTACCTCGTTTTTTATCTTGCAAAAGGTAGTCTTGAGCTTGGGAATAGTCGTCTTGGGCATTGACGAGTTCGGGCGAGTAAAGCTCATATAAAAGTTGGCCCTTTTTTATCTGTTGTCCCACGTTATGTACCGTGAGCGTTTCGATCCATCCGGTTGCGCGTGTATGTACATGGCCAATCGCATTTTCATTATATTGCACTGTGCCTATGGTATTCACTTGGCGCGACAAACTGGTTTTTTCAACTACATGGCTTCGCATACCCAAAGCTTGTTGCATCCCGCCAGAAACACCGACAACAATTTCTTGGCTTGCATCGGTAACAGTGACTTTCTCTAGATTCATCCCGCAAATAGGGCAGGTACCAGGAGCATCGGACACTACATGTGGATGCATTGGACAGACATATTTTACATTGGTGCTATCGCTCTGATTTGCTGTCGGCATTAATGTAGGTTTAGGTTGGCTAAATACCTTATCTGCTTGGCTTTGTTTTACAGGAGTCGCACTTTGCATGTTTGCCATTGGATCTTGAGTGCCGTCAACGGTGGACTCTTCTTCCTCCTCTTTGACGACGAGAAACATATTACAGATGGGGCAGGTTCCCTCTTTATCACTGATCACTTCAGGGTGCATCGGGCAAGTATAGGTTTTACTGGCTTGTGACTGATGCTGGGCATGATCGTGCTCTGCGCCATAAGCGACAGGTGATGTGAAAGCCGCGGGGATCATTACCCCAACAAACGCGCCTAATAGCACACTAGAAAGTGGGAATTTTTTCATAACAACCTCGATATTCATCATGACAATACTGAAGATTGCCATGATGATAAACGCTAAAAACAATAATGTTGAATGTGCTCAACACTCAAGAATGATCAATTAAACTTGTCTGCTAGGCTTGGTTCTTTTTGAATAGCGCCATGCATGTTAGCCATTGGATGTTGAGTGTCGCCAGCACTGGACTCTTGTTGCTCATCTTTGACGACGAGAAACATATTACAGACGGGACAGGTTCCCTCTTTATCGCTGATCACTTCAGGGTGCATCGGGCAGGTATAGGTTTTAGTGGCTTGCGACTGATGCTGGGCATGATCGTGCTCTGCACCATAAGCAACCGTTGATGTGAGAGCTGCGGGGATGATGACCCCAACGAATGCACTTAATAGCACATTAAAAAATGGCAATTTTTTCATAATAACCTCGATATTCATCATGACAATACTGATAACCGGCATGATGATAAACGCTAAAAAACAATAGTATTGAATGTGCTTAACGCACAAGAATGATCAATTGAATTAAGCGATAGGAGGGCGGAACGCAGGAGGGAATGCGATTGACACATGGTTAACAACCATCGCAAGCGGTGCAGAGTAAACGGGAATATTGGTCGTTGCCAATGGAATATCAATTAGGTTGGCGGTAAACGAAATAGTCAAACAGTGGTTACAATCTAAGCTGCAAAATCCTGAACCATTACAACAGCTGGTTTGCGGTAACTTTGCGGCAATAGGTTCATCCATATCATTGACGATATTTTGCATATTATCGTGGCAATTCTTCATTGCCTTATGCGACATGGCTGATGTGGTGTTGGTTGTTTTGTCGGTTTGAGCGGACATTGCTTGAGCCATTTCTGCATGGGCCATTGGCACCATCAAACTGTCATTAGTCAGCAACCCCTGTCCGACAAGTGCGAACAAAGTGATTACGATGATCCAATAGTTTGACTGCTTTGCTCTCATTTAGCCTTAACCAAGTCGTTTATTAGGGGTTAGCTTAACAGACCTTTACTTAAGTAAAAATCTTTCAAGTAATAACAGATTAAATTTATTAATCTGAAAATGATGATAACGCTTTTATGATCAGTATCGTGTGATACACATTCCATTTCATTAATTTAGGGTCAACTTACGTTTAAATCGCCATTATTTGCGCTTTAGTTTGGGCCGATACCTGTTGCGCTTAAGCATATCAATCACCCAAATCAATCCACTAAAGGTTAACCATAACGTTATAAACGCAAAAATCTTGATAGGGATGTTATTAAAGCTGCCTTCACTGGTGTAATCCATAAAGTGCAGCATAAAAAATATATCGGCTAAACGTGTATGTTCATCACTGTGGCCGACGAGTCGACCCGACTGTGCTTCAATATAAACACTGGTGCCAATGTTATCAGCAAAGTTTATCTGCCAAGTGTCATTGCGCTGTTTTGGAAAGTCGTCCAATGGCGGAGTGAGTAAGAGAGTTGAACTTATTATAGCCTCTCCAGAGTAAGATGCTTTGGCCAACCGTTGCGCCATTGTGGTATTAATTATTACTTGGTTACCGTCATAAGCATCAACCAAGGTGTAGTCATTGTTAAGATGATTGTATAAGCCTTTTTCATGGGTTAATAGGTAGTAAGGTTTATCTAATAAAGTAATAATGTTAAGCGATACGCTAGGTTTAAAGGCGGCCACAATAGTACTAGGTTCACGCAAACGATGAGTCTCTATTACCACTTCAGTGTGAGTGTCGTTAAGGTGGGTAAGTCCTTGGGCTTTATTGTGATCCATAAGATTAAAATACAGCCCGCTGATTAACCAAAGGAGTAACTGAACCCCTACAATGACTGATGCCCATTTATGCAGTTTTCTGACCCAAAACATTAAGCAACCCCACTGTGTTTACGCTTGCTGAACATAGGTTTGCGTTTGTTTTTAGTACGACATAATACCCTGAAATACACTAATATTAACCCGCTAACGGTAGCTAAAGTTGAGAACAACGCTATCCAGAATAATAATTGATTATCGATTTCTTCAGCATCGCCATAATCCATCACATGAAAACGAAACACCCAGTCGAATAAACGCCAAAATGCATGGCGCTTGCCTACTAATAATCCACTGTCAGCTGAGATATAAAGTGATGGTGCGGAAAAGTGGTCGAAATTAATTCGCCACGCCGGTAAGTGACGAGTACTGAGTTCAAAAGGTGGGTTATCGGTCAGTAAACTCACTTCGGTAATGGGCTCATTACCAAGGTAATAATATTGCGCTAATGCTATGGCTGCCGTTTGATTAAGTGGCGATAAACGTTCACCTGTTTGCGCATTTAGCAGTACCTGCTGAGTCGATTTTATGGTCGTATTTATGGTCGGGATAGAGAAGCGGTATACGTCTTGTTGCATCAGTTTACCGACACTTATTTGCTCTGCTTCAGGATAAGTTTGTAACAGTTTTGCCAATGAATACTGCATTTTATCGGGATTGATTTTTGTTTGGGGGTTACTGATGAGCGAATCCCCATGAATATAGTCAATATGCATAAACACCATATATGTTCCAGTTACTGACCAAATCACAAACTGTAGCCCGAGAAACAGCATCAACCATTTATGGAGTGTTCTTGCGGTTTTATGCATTCAAATTAACCTTATTATTTTTATTATTGGTTTAGTTAGAAAGGTGTTTTAGGCTAGTAAATCAAGCTATAAATGACCATCGAGATACCATTATCTGTTAAGTGACTCATAGTTTGCAGCAATTTATGTTAATCGTGAAGTTAAAGAAGAGCTGTCAACGGACGCCAATAGCATTACTAGCACTAATAGCATCACTAGCTGCAATTAGTGGCTAACAATGCGATGCCTGCAATGGAGTCGCATCACATTCAACATTAGTCGTCAGCGCTAACGCCGAATCAATTAGCGGGCCGTGAGTGATTATTTCGCTAATATTTGGCAGGAGATAAATGTTATCTCCTGCTTTTATCAAAGAAGATACATTTATCTACCACCGCTGTTGTTAATTTTTGCTCTTCAGTGTTGTTAGCCACTAGTGAAGGGTGAAGGCAAATACTTAAATTCAAAATCAAATTTAAAATCAAAAACAAATTTGGACACTGACAAGTTCACTCTTTTACTCAACGTTATCTTTATTGGCCACTTCGTTGACCTGATCCAGTAATTGATCATTATTTCGGTACGGCATGTGCAAAAGTCGAGATCTAGCTCGCATTTTAGACATATTTTAGATAAACAATTCTCAAAATGGCGACTAAAATCAATTTTATAATTTCGAATAATCCTAAACTAGACTTATAAATATTAGAAATTCCTTTTTTGCTATTACGGAGATTGAACAATGAACTGGCGTGCACTATTTAAACCAAGCGCGAAGTACTCGATTATTGCCCTTATTGTGGTTGGTGTAATTGTGGGTGTCGTAGGTTATTTCGCAACACAACAAACTTTACATGCAACAAGTAGCGATGCTTTTTGTATGACATGTCACCGTGACCACTCGTTAAGAGAAGAGGTTATGGCGTCAGCCCATGGTGGTGGTAGAGCAGGTGTCACAGTACAATGTCAAGATTGTCACTTACCACATGGCCCATTTGATTATTTAGTTAAAAAAATCATTGTTTCTAAGGACATTATTGGCTTGATGACCATTGATGGCTTTATGACGCAAGAATGGTTAGATGAAAACCGTAAAGAACAAGCTGATTTAGCATTAGAATACTTCCGCAGTAATGATTCGGCTAACTGTCAGCATTGCCACACTCGTATTTATGAAGATCAGCCTGATACGATGAAGAAAATGGCCGTAAGAATGCACAGTATGAACTTTAAAAAAGCACCAGAAGACAGAAAGACCTGTGTCGATTGTCATAAAGGTGTCGCGCATCCTTACCCTAAAAAGTAATGTGCCGATGTTGTTAACTAAAAAACCTCGTTAAATAACGAGGTTTTTTTATGCCAATGTCTCAGATAATCGTCATTTTTATTATTTGTTGCTGCGGTTAACAAGCGGGCTAGCGTACTGTGAATGATGTTGCTCAAATAGTGCAAATACTCCCCACAGCAAAATCGCCCGATAATGTGCCGCAGGTATACTGTTTCGGAAATTTTTTAAGCGTGTGAGTAGCACAAATAACATGTGCATTGCCGCGGTGATAAAGGCAAACGTATTAATAAACAGCGATACATCAGGGCTGAAAATAAACAAGCCGTAAGCCACCAAACACCACATCGACAAAGTGGCCGTTTTACCAATTAGTATAATATCGTGTATTGATATAGGCATTAACTTAATCGGCCGATAATTCGGTATTGTTCGGCTGATATTGGTACAGTCGATAACATACTTGACCTGCCTTTTTTTCTTTTAAGGCAACCCAGGTTGCTGGCACATTGACTGAGGTTAATTCTGATTCGGTTTCGAGATAAATTTGTGCATTGGGGTTTAACCATTGATGTTGCATCAATAACTCAATGGTTTTGTTTACTAAATCTTTACGAAATGGTGGATCGATAAACACAATATCAAAACCACTGGGTGTGCCTTTAGCAAGCACTTGTAAACTGTCGGCATTAATAACCTGTGCATTTTGACATTGCAGGGTGGCAAGGTTTTGTTTCAACTGATTAGCAGCATTTTTTTGCAGTTCAATTATGGTAGCAAAACTGGCATAACGGGATAAAGCTTCAAGGCATAAAGCACCGCTGCCGGCAAAGCAATCGAGTACTCTGGCACCACGGATATCGTTGGCAAGCCAATTAAATAAGGTCTCGCGGACGCGATCAGTTGTTGGGCGTAAACCTTCAAGATCATGGATCGGTAGCTTACGAGATCGCCATTGACCTGAAATAATCCGCACCTGACCGCTGCTGGTATTTTTTTTAGCCATCTCACCCTCGTGATTTTGCCTGAACAAAGAAAATAGAAAGTGGTAGACTATGCCACAATCTGAACCGCCGTTATTTTATATCAAACTTGTGATTAAATGTGAGTATTCATCATTTTACTGGTGAGAGATGCAACAAACGGCTTCAACTGAATTTTTAAGCATATAAATACTGGTAGCAAACATGGCAAAGAAAGGTTTTTTTTCCTGGTTTCGTAAAGATAAGCCCGTCCCTGAAGTTGAAGAACAGCAGCAACTCGATGTTGATGCGGAGAATGAAGTTGTAACAGAGACTGCAGAGCAACCTCAACAAGCTGAGCAGCTAGAGCAAACTGAAGCAACAGCGCGCCTAGACGTTGAACGTCTTGAGCAAGAACGTCTTGAAACTGAGCTTGCAGAACAAGCCCGTATCGACGCTGAGCGTATTGCTGCGGATAAGTTGGCTGCTGATGTTTTAACCTCAGAAAAGCTCGCCGCAGAAAAGCTAGCTACTGAGCAGGCAGAGCAACAAAAGCTAGCACTAGAGACTGAACGTTTAGAAGCTGAACGTGTTGAACAACTTCGTCTTGAACAGCTTGATCTAGAAAATAAGCGTCTTGAGCAAGAGCGTGTCGACAGTGAACGAGTAGAACAAGCCCGTATCGATGCTGAGCGTATTGCTGCAGAAAAGCTAGCCACTGAGCAGGCAGAGCAACAAAAGCAAGCACAAGAAATTCAGCGTTTAGAAACTGAACGCTTAGAAGCCGAACGTGTTGAACAACTGCGTCTGGAACAGCTTCATCTAGAAACGAAGCGTCTTGAGCAAGAGCGTATCGACAATGAACGAGCAGAACAAGCCCGTGTCGATGCTGAACGTATTGCTGCAGAAACGTTAGCAGCTGAAGCCTTAGCAACCGAAGCTTTAGCTACAGAACTAGCCGCACAGCAATTAGCAGAGCAGCAATTAGCAGAACAACAGGCTGCCGAGCAACAAGTAGCCGAGCAACAAGCACCGATAGAGTCTATTGAGTTAGCACAACAAGATGAACCGCAAGCTAAACCACAAAAAGAGGGTATGTTTGCCCGCTTAAAGCGTGGCTTAATGCGCACCAGCGAGAATATTGGTTCTGGTTTCATTGGCTTATTCCTCGGTAAAAAAATTAATGATGAGTTATTTGAAGAACTCGAAGAACAATTGTTAATCGCTGATGTGGGTGTCGAAACCACCAATAAATTAATTAAAAGCCTGACCGAGCATGCATCACGTAAGCAACTTAAAGATGCAGAAGCACTTTATGATTTAATGCGTGAAGAAATGCAAAAAATGCTCGATCCGGTAGCCATTCCTTTAGTTCCCGATAACGCCAATGGCCCGTTTGTCATTCTTATGATTGGTGTCAATGGTGTGGGTAAAACCACCACAATTGGTAAACTGGCTAAACAGTACCAAAGCCAGGGTAAATCTGTCATGTTAGCAGCCGGTGATACCTTCCGCGCAGCAGCCGTTGAGCAGTTACAAGTGTGGGGACAACGCAATAATATTCCGGTCGTGGCCCAACATACTGGCGCAGACAGTGCTTCAGTCATATTTGATGCCTTGCAAGCCGCTAAAGCGCGTAAAGTAGACGTATTAATTGCTGATACAGCAGGACGTTTGCAAAACAAAAGTCACTTAATGGAAGAGTTGAAGAAGGTCGTGCGAGTGATGAAAAAACTCGACCCAGATTCGCCCCATGAAGTCATGCTAACGTTAGATGCCAGCACTGGCCAGAATGCTATTAGCCAAGCACAGTTGTTTAAAGAGGCGGTTGGCGTGACGGGGATTACCATCAGTAAATTAGATGGTACCGCCAAAGGTGGGGTGATTTTTGCGATTGCCGATAAGTTTTCTATTCCTATTCGTCATATTGGTGTCGGTGAGCAAATTGATGATTTGCGTACTTTTAACTCCAATGACTTTATTGAAGCATTATTTAGCCAGGATAAAACGGACCAATAATTTATGATCCAATTTGAGCAGGTCAGTAAAATCTATGCTGGAGGCCAAAAGGCCCTTATGGATGTCAACTTTCACCTTCGACAAGGTGAAATGGCTTTTTTAACCGGCCATTCTGGTGCGGGTAAAAGTACCTTGCTCAAACTTATTACGGTTATTGAACGTGCTACGGCAGGTAAGGTGTCTATTAATGGGCATAACATTGCCAATGTAGGGCCAAAACATGTGCCCTATTTACGTCGCAATATTGGGGTGATCTTCCAAAATCATCACTTGTTGATGGATAAAACCGTATTTGACAATATTGCCTTGCCGTTAGTGATCGAAGGTTTCACCCATGGCGAAATTCGTAAGCGTGTTGCTGGCGCACTCGACATGGTGGGTTTATATGGCAAAGAACGGCATTTGCCGATAATGCTGTCGGGTGGTGAACAACAACGAGTCGGCATTGCCCGCGCTATTGTTAACAAGCCACCACTGCTGTTGGCCGATGAACCTACGGGTAACTTAGACCCAAAATTATCGATGGATATTTTACGCTTATTCGAAGCCTTTAATGACTCGGGTACTAGCGTGCTAATTGCCACCCATGATTTAGGCCTTATTGCGCGCATGAAATATCGCACTTTTACTCTGCGTGAAGGACGTATGCTCGGTGGAGAACGTTCTACTGCTGGTGGGGAGACAATACGATGAGTAAAAAAGTGAATATTACTCAGAGTAAATTACCTTTAAGCGGTCGTATTGTGATGTTTTTTATTCGCCATGTGCAACAAGGCATGTCGAGTATGGGAGAACTTTGGCGCAGCCCTGTTTCATCCATTATGACCATGGCAGTATTGGGCGTGAGTTTAAGTTTACCGGCGGCATTGCAGGTACTGGTAAAAAATGCTGAAAACATCACTCAATCTTGGAACAGTGCCGCTGAAATTTCGTTATTTATTAATAAAGGCCGCAGTGAGCAATCCATTCAAAGTTTGTTGTCGCGTATCAAAGCATTCCGCGAGGTTGAATCGGTCACTTATATTAGTCGCGATCAAGCATTAGAAGAGTTTCAACGCTTATCTGGTTTTGGTGAGGCGTTGTCATATTTAGATGAAAACCCACTACCTGCAGTCGTTACGGTAACGCCTTCGCTTAAGTATTCTAGTCCCACAGGGGCGCGTGAGTTACTGGTAAAATTAGAACGTGAATCCGAAGTTAACTTTGGTCGTTTAGATATTGAATGGTTAGAGCGTCTGCAGGCATTACTTAAATTACTTGAAAAAACGGTGTTGGCCATTGCTGCCTTGCTGGTTCTTGCGGTGGTATTAGTTATTGGCAATACCATTCGGCTTGCGATTATGAACCGTCGAACCGAAATTGAAGTGATGAAGCTAGTGGGTGCAACCGAAGCCTTTATTCAACGTCCGTTTTTATATACTGGAATTTGGTATGGGGTCATCGGTGGCATTTTGGCTTGGCTCATTATTAATGTGTTAGTGTGGTATCTCGATGGTGCCTTAGCAGAGTTACTGGGATTATATGGCAGTGAATTAACCATCCAGTCATTAACATTTTCAGAGTTGATTAAACTGGTGTTATTGGCATCATTCTTAGGCTGGTTTGGCTCATATTTATCTGTACGACAACACTTACGTAGCATTGAACCGTCATAATTGCAGGCGTATAATGAAGCTTAAGCCTTAATAATGAACGTTTGTTCACTTGCATTGCGATAGCCTTGCGGTAAAAATGTTCATCTAGTAGAACCTTATTTGACATATGATGTCATATAGTTGATAGTTTATCGGCTAAATCGAGTTAGCTCTCTTGTGTTGTGAACCAAGAGACCTTATTCATCGTACAGAATCATCGTACCGAGTTAGCTGAAATATATTTTTGAATGTAGTAGGAGAGCGAATGACTTATCAAACGCAATCAATGGCGCTGGCGGTTCCGCACAATGCTAGTAGCCTAGAAGCGTACATCCAGTCTGTGACCAGCATCAATATGCTGGACGCCGATACAGAGTACGACATCGCCAAGCGTTTACAAGAAAATGGCGACCTACAAGCGGCAAAGCAATTAATTATGTCGCATCTTCGTTTTGTTGTGCATGTTGCGAAAGGTTATTCAGGATACGGTTTACCACAGGCAGATCTTATTCAAGAAGGTAACATTGGCTTGATGAAAGCGGTTAAACGCTTCGATCCCGATGTTGGTGTTCGCCTTGTGTCTTTTGCGGTGCATTGGATTAAAGCTGAAATTCATGAATACGTGTTGAAAAACTGGCGTATCGTGAAAGTAGCGACCACGAAAGCACAGCGTAAATTATTCTTTAATATTCGTAAGTCTAAAAAGCGTTTAGGTTGGTTTAGTGACGCTGAAGTGACCATGGTTGCAGAGAATTTAGGTGTATCGAAAGCTGATGTGACCGAAATGGAATCACGGATGGCAGCCCAAGATCCGGCCTTCGACTTAACCAATGACAGCGATGACGATCATCATGATTTTGCCCCAGCATTATATTTAGAAGATCATTCTTCAGATGTGGCGGATCAGGTTGAGCATGCCAATTGGGAAGCAGACTCTCAAACACGTTTATTATCGGCCATTAAAACCTTAGACGAACGTAGTCAGCATATATTACGTGCGCGTTGGTTAGATGATACTAAAGTGACTTTGCAGGAACTTGCATCGACTTATGAAGTCTCTGCTGAGCGAATCAGACAGTTAGAAAAGAATGCCATGAACAAGCTTAAATCTTGTATGGAGTAACACTCCAGCGTATTCGATTTTGATAGATTAAAACCTGCTACGGCAGGTTTTTTTATGGCTGGAATTTGATAATTTGATAATTTGGCTGCGAAGCTTTATCAGCATTAATTGATGTTGAACTGAGATCAATCCAATGTAGACCCATTCACTTTAGAGTTAGCCAGTGTCGTATAGGCAAATTTCGAATAAGCGAATTTAGTGCCATCAAATAGGCCGAAGCCACCGATGGTTAAGCGTTGTTGAGCAATCAATATTATTATGGTGCTATTTTTGCTGCGTCTATCTGGGTTTGAATGGCGTTGATGATGCTTTTTCTTGGCACTTTTAAACCACTGGTGACGACGTCTTTTGGCCAACCAAAAAATTGTCTAGGCCGCTTGAAACGCGCCAGTGTTGATTCAACTAACTGACTCAGCTGCAGGTTAATGTTGTCGACATCAATGGCTCTTAAATCAACAGTCTTTAAGTCAACAGCCTCCATGTTAACGGTCTCGAAATCAACTGGATTGGCATTAACGGTTTCGAGTTCAATTGCATTAGTACTATTGTCTGCGACACAATAATCAATAATGGCAGCAGGTAAGTGGCCAAAAATTGTATCGTCTAGGGCAAATACAATCGCTTGCGCGACATTGGGATGAGTTAATAATACTGCTTCAAGTTGTTCTGGATGAATGTTCTCACCGCCACAAATAAACATGTTATCCATGCGGCCTAAAATACTCAGTTGTCCCTCTGGATCTAACAGTCCTTTGTCGTGGGTACAAAACCAACCTTGATCATCTAATGGCAAGCTTAACCCCTGGTCGGTTAAATAGCCTAAAAATAAACACTCACCTTTTACCCAAATCACCCCGTCTTTCAACCTCAGTTGTCTTGAAGGCAAAGGACAACCATGATGGCCTAATAAATTGGCTTTAGCGGTGGTAATTTGCGAGCTCATCTCTGTCATACCATAGCTGGTGTAAGCATTAATGTGCAGGTGTTGTAGTGCATCAATAAGAGCCGGTTCTATGGCTCCGCCACCCAACAGTAATGCGCTTACATTGGTAAACGCCGCGGGATGTTGCTGGAGTATCTGTATCGCCTGGGTTGGCACTAATGACACATGGGTGATATGGCTACTTGTTAGCTGTTCGGCCAGTGTCAATGCGGGATCTCGCAATACAATGCAGGCTCCAGCCAAAGTGCAACGATGAATAATGGCCAACCCACCAATATGAAACAGTGGTAACGATAATAGCCAAGCGTCAGACGGCGCTAAAGCAATAAACGTTGCAGCCCCTTTGGCGCTGCTCAAATGGTTAGTTAAGCAATGTACCGCAGCTTTGGGTGTTCCACTTGAACCAGATGTGAGAATAATATTGGAAGCTTGATGTGGTGATACCTCAACAGCTTGGTTGCTTAGTTGATCTACTTTTTGAGGCAGTTCAATATCGAGCCAGTAGGCAATCTCAATTGCGGTTTTTCTGCTGACGTTATCGGTCCATAACCATTGGAGATCAAAGCGTTTGATAAGCTGATTAATCTGCACATCAGCCAATCGAGGTGACAAAGGTAAAAATATCCATCCCGCATCAATGCATGCCCAATATAGGCAAATCATGTCAATATTATTGTGTGACACACAAGCTACAATATCGCCATGCTTAACACCTTGTGATTGCAATTGTTGCACTACGCAGTGAACTAAACCACTTAACTGAGCATAACTGACGCGAGTCGTGGGGCAAGTATTGTTGCAAGTCTTATTACCAGTAGTGATGCTCGGATTGACGGCTTTATGGCTACTTTCAATAGCAATAGCATCTGGATGATTTAATGCTGCTTGATGCAAAGGTGACATCATTATATATCAGCCTCGCCTGAGTCTTGTGGTTGGCCGATGTGAGTCAGTAATTGCAACACTTGATGATTTAGCCGTGGAGATAACCCAGAGGTGGCTAACAGCAAGGTTTTGCCAAAGGCGCTTAATGTATCAAGGCCTGGTGGTTCATCTGGTGTTAGTGCCTGGCTCACTATGCGTAAGTCGCTGATACCGAGGTCAGCTTCTAAGCTTGAACTTACTATACCGCGCACACCAGCAAGATGAGCTTGGCTAATCATGTTTTGCAATTTTTCCAGCGAACCCAATAACATGGGTTTGATAATTAATGCGCCTAAGCCGGGTTGTTGTAATGCTAAATCGAGATCAAATTGAGATGAATTTAATGACTCATCTAAAGCATATTTTATTCCTAATTGCCGGTGTATTTGGGCATTATCACTGGGGTTAATACATGGCTCTTCAATGTATTCAATTTTGTGTTTTGGTAAACACGCTAAAAAGTCGATAGCCTGTTCAAGACTAAAACCACGATTAGCATCTAAGCGTAATGTTACGTGAGGTGCGATTGCCAGCACTTGATAAATAAATTGGATTTCGCTTTCCATACTGGTTTGAGCGACTTTAATTTTTACGCTGTTGATGCTGGTCAGTGTCTGTAACTTTTGAGTAATAACGTGTGCTGACATTCCATCGTAAAGTAATGGCACCACAGCTAACTGAGTCTGTGGATTTTCGATGCGAACAGGCAATCGATGGGTTAGTTTTGCATCCAATAAGCTCAATGAGAATGCCAATGATGGCAGCGACATCTGTTCGGCAATATTGGCTAAAATCGCTAAGGGTTGATCGATCAAACTCGGTAATATTGACAACAGTTGTGATGTCACCTCATCAAGCGACTCTTGGCTAAACCCTGTTATTGGTTGGCTATCAATATCGATGCCTGATAATGGGGCAATTTCAACCCAAGCCACTTGTTGATTATTGAGCTGGATAGCAAGCACTAACCCTTTACGAAAATCAATTCGTTGTATGCCTACAGGTAAACTAGGGTTGAGCTCAATTTGATATTGATACAGAGTACAGCTGGTTATCGTTGAGTTATCTGATGACATTGTTACTCCTTTGGATCCGTTAACGGATCTAAGCACAATAACCCCAGTAAGGTGTCGGTAAACAATTGAGGATGCAGGCTGTGAATATTATGTCCTGCGGCGTGCAAAGGATGTAACTGCAAAGTGCCTAAACCAGACTCTGCCAGTGTCGCCTGCCAATCTATAGCCACCTGAGCAAATTTTTTGTCATCAACCCCATACATAAAATGACATGGACACGTTAGCGACTCAAGTACAGTGCGGCAGTCTTGCTGCAAACTAAGAGACGTTGTTATGTAACAATTGGCTAAGCGTTGTGGATCATTGCTGCGGCGTATTGCAATAAGTTGCTGCTTTTGAGATTGACGCAAGTCATTAAAAACCGCTTGTTGATACCAAAGACTGAGAAAGTCCGCTATGGGCATATGCTGGAGTTTTTTCGCCCAGATACTATCGCTTTTAGCTCGCGCGGCTTGTTGCTGAGCATCTTGCAAGCCAGGATGAGCGGATTCGAGCGTTAAGCTCAAGAGCGAATCAGCATAATCATCTGCAATATGCAGCGCTATTCGTCCGCCGAGTGAGTAACCCAATACATGAAACTGCATATAACCCATGCTATGCATTTTACTCACAATAAGCTCTGCCGTTTGGTGTAATCCCGGTGAGTTTAAAGTGTCTACGTTAGTGCCATGGCCTGGTAAATCAATGCAAATACAATGAAAATATTGGCTTAAACGTGGCATTAAAATAGACCAGTCGTCTTTACTACCCAAAAAACCATGCAGCATTAATAATGCTGGTAATTGTGGTTGGCCAAAGCGACGGATCATTACCATTAGTGTTGTTTCACCCATTGACTGATTTGTGCTATTTGGTCGCTGGCTTGAGTTGGGCTGACATTGACTTCAATCACTGAGGCACAATTAAACTCAAAGGCTTCTTGATACGCTTGATTAAACGACTCAATATCATCTGCTTGTCGATAGGCTAAACCAAACATAGCAGCGCCATAACCAAACTCTAAACCGTGGCTTAATCGATAAAAATCATTGCGCAGGCTTTCATTGGGTACAGGTAATAGATTAAAAATATTACCGCCATCATTATTAATAATAACCAGCACAAATGGTTGAGTCATTTGTTTTAACAGTGCCAGAGAATTGAAATCATGCAAACAGGATAGGTCGCCCATCACTAGGGTTGTAGGTGCATTTTTGTCTGCGGCTACGCCACAAGCGGTTGCAATTAATCCATCAATGCCCGATGCCCCTCGGTTGGTATAAATTGCCGGTGTATTGGTGGCAATTGGTGCGTACATATCGTAGAGCCTGATAGGTAAACTATTACCGATAAACAGTATATGTTGATCTGTTTGAGCCAATGCTATGGCACGCACAACTTGGGCTTCACCAAAGGTTGTATTGTCGATTTGTTGTTTAAACAGCGACTCCAATGACTCATTTAGCGGTAATAATTGTAATGCCCAGTTGGCTTGTGATGAGCGTGGCCAAGGTAATTGGCATACCGCTTGAACATTTGCCTGATAAAATTCTTTAGATTGATGGCTCGGGTCTAAACGATCGCCGTATTTACCTACATGCCAGTAGCTATGCCAAGGTTGTTGGGCAATATATTGAAGTAAACGTTTAGAAATAAAACGCCCACCAAAGACTAATATCCGCTCAGCTTGCTCGAGTTGTTTGTTGGCTTTCGGGTTTAATAATAACTGGTCAACGTGGCCTATTACGCCTGGATGCTGACGCAATTGTGATTGTGCATCAACTAATACTGGCCAGCCAAGCTTTTGTGCTAACGCGACGATTTGCTGTGGATTATCTTCAGGAGCTAAGGTACCAACCACGATCACCCCTTTACCGTGAACAAAGCGCATTAAGGTGTCTGTAGTGGGTAACTCAGCAGTCGTTAGGCTAGCATAGCGCGTCAGTGGTTTAGTGTTTTCAAACCACTGGTTTAATGGTGCAAGATAGGTTGCAGTTGTAAAGCTCGCGGTTTTTTTTACGTGAGCCAATGTCACCAATTCTGTTGGGTATAGCGGCTCACGGTACATACAGTTTATGTGAACCGGCTGGTGTTGGTTAGCTACAGCATGATCGATAGTACTCAATAATGCATTAGCCGGATAACCAAGATCAGGCGTTGGTAAGTTAACTTGTTTAGCATATTGAGCAAAAATAGCGGGCTGAATAATCGCTTGATTCGCACCACAATCAATCAGCTCTGGTGGTCTGTCACCAGATAAAATAATCAGCGGCACATGGGTTAACCACGCCTCAACAATGGCTGGATAAAGATTGGCCACGGCGGTGCCTGAAGTGGTAATGATGGCGACTGGCGCATTGCTGGCTTTTGCCAATCCAAGGGCCATAAACCCTAAACCACGCTCGTCAAAATGAATATGACGAGTGAGCTGGGTTTGACTAGCAGCGGCCAATGTTAGCGGAGTTGAGCGAGAACCTGGTGCCATACACACATGCTTAACCCCTAAGCGTGCAAGCTCTTCCAAGATCAATTGACCCCATAACAAATTCATATCGGCGCTGGTCTGTTGTTGCATATTGGCTCATATTACAAATAAATAAACGAATATTAGTGTAACGCCAAGTTAGCGTTATATCTAAGATTTAGCGCAGATTTTTATCCAAAATCTGCGAAATAAGTTGTTAAGGCTACAATCAAATATCAGCCTCATCCTCTCTTGCTTTATTTATGTTGTGCTAATGTTATTAATATGATTTATTTATTGTATTAAAAATAATAACAAGGACTCTCGGAATATGGAATCTGCTGCATTATTAAAAAGAGTTGATGAGTTACCTCGCTTACCCAAAGCGGTTAGTGAATTGTTAGATGCGGTTAATAATGAAAATACCACCGTAAAGAGTATTGCAGCCAAAGTGGCTCAAGATCCTCTTATTAGCGCTAGAGTATTGAGGTTAGCTAATTCAGCTCATTTTGGTCGCAGTCGTGAAGTGGGTTCTATTGACGAAGCTGTGATTCGATTAGGTATGCAAACGTTGCGGACGTTAGTGATTGCTTCTGCGGTTATTGGTGCAATTCCTAATGCAGAAGGGATTGATCTCGCCCAATTCTGGGGTGAGACTTTTGAAGTCGCCCTGTATTCACAAGAAGTAGCCAAACGTTGTGGCGTTGCACCAGATGAAGCTTTTACGTGCGCAATTTTACACAATATTGGTGATTTACTGATTGCCGTTGTTGAGCCTTCGGTCGCAGCACAAATCAGAGCCGCTGTCGCTGAAGGGGCAGATAAGCAACAGCTTGAAACGAGCTTATTAGGTTTCGACTCACCTTCTGTTGGTGCTCTATTAGCTAAAGCGTGGAAATTTACTCCTTCATTAGTGCAAGGGATCGAGCATCAACGCGCACCGCTTAATGCCAAGCCGGTTTCTAAGCTGGCTGCCGTTATCTATTTGTCGCACGAGGTGTTTGAACATTGGGATGATCAACGAGATGACGAATCTTTTACCGCTTGGTTGGCAGATATAACTAACCACAAAGCGGGCATTATTAAAATGGATATGGCTGGGCTAGCCGAGAAGCTCATCGAGTTAAGAGGTAAAGGGTTAGAAATAGGTAAGCAATTAGCCTAGTCAAGGCACTTAACCATTGAGCTCTGTTTATACAGAGCTTTTTTATGCTTGGTTGTTTATCCATTCGCTCATGACTACATGGGTTTTAATTTTGACGATGTCAGCTTGAGCATCAATAAATTCGCGAATTTCATGTAATCGTTGCATAGAATTGGCATGCACATAAACCAATAAATCCATGTCGCCGGTAATGCCTTGGCAAGTTATCACTTCCGGTATGGTGGTGAAAATATGGATGACTTCGGCGCAACGGGCGCAACGATGCTGAATTTCAAAGTATGCCGACACGCCTTGTTTTTGCGACTCACTCAGTAAAACCTGATAGCCACGGATAACACCCGTTTGTTCTAATTTCTTAATTCGCTCGGTGACAGCACTGCGCGATAAATTCACTTGCTCAGCAATAAACGAAATACTCTGTCGAGCATTGTGGCGTAATTCGTTTATAATCGCTTTATCAAATTTATCCAATGATTTATATCCCGATAATTGTGTGTCACACCTACATACTGTCATTATGACGGAAAGTTGCTTTTTATCCGTCATATTGTCGGTTTAGCAAAGCAAATTGAGCTCATTAACCCGCAGAATGTTTTACTGTTTGGCCTTATAATATCGCAATATATCACAGTAAGAATAAGATAATGAATCAAATGACCGCAACAATAGGACGCTGGCAAGGCGCTGGCTTAATGGCCACCACATTGCTAGGCACTGGGGTATTTA
Organism: Shewanella sp. AC34-MNA-CIBAN-0136; assembly: GCF_040309945.1. Lineage (NCBI taxonomy): Bacteria > Pseudomonadati > Pseudomonadota > Gammaproteobacteria > Alteromonadales > Shewanellaceae > Shewanella > Shewanella sp. AC34-MNA-CIBAN-0136. The sequence continues at coordinate 126,441 of NZ_JBEOPJ010000003.1, forward strand.
TTTTACCGCAAATGACCATAGAGGTAGCGGGCTCAGGTTCGCTATTAGCATGGTTGTTATTAACGGTAGCCATTATCCCAGTCGCATTAGTATTTGGTTTGTTAGCGAGTCGATTCCCGCATGCAGCGGGTCCAGCTTACTTTATTGAAAAAGCATTTGGTGCTACAGCAGGCCGAACAATTGGGCTGATTTTTTTATTAGTGATCCCCATTGGTGCACCTGCTGCAATTTTAATGACCTTTCAATTTTTAGAAGCATTAATATCGATTTCTGGGCTAGGTCAATTAGTCGCAGAGTTATTGATTGTGGCTGTGTTATTGCTGCTGAATATTAAAGGTATTCAGGTGTCGGCAAAATTACAGTTTGCGTTAACCTTGTTGATTGTATCGGTAGTCGCAATATTATTTGGTGCCAGCGGGTTAAATGTCGATCAGCTACAAACCTTTGCGCATGGCAGTCATCCGCAGTTTAGTGGGGTGATGCTAGCAATGGGTATTGGTTTTTGGAGTTTTCTAGGCATTGAGGCCATGACACATCTTGCCAGCGACTTTCGCCAACCCGAAAAAGATTTGCTGCCTGCAATGATGATGGGCACCGTATTAGTGGGTGTTATTTATTTAGCCTGTACTTTTTTATTGCTAATGGTACCAACCGAGGGTGACGGCTTAGCGATGATATCGGCATTTGATTATTTGTTATCAAACACCTTTTTGGGTGGATATGGCGCGTATATCATCGGAGTATTGGGCATCGCTAGCGGGTTAGCAACAGTGAATGTGTATGCTGCTAGTGCCGCGCGTTTATTGTGGAGCTTCAGTAAAGAAGGCATTTTACCGCGCTATTTTGATAAATTAAACCCACACGGTGTGCCCTTTAGAGCCTTGTTTGCCATTTTGGGGGCTATGGCGGTGGTGATCATCGTGACCTTTTATAGCACTCAAGAATTAGAAGACTTAATCGCTTGGAGTAATGGCGTGTTTGTGATTATTTACTTATTGGCGATGTTGTCTGCAGCTAAGTTACTCAGCAAGCGGTATCTACCATTAGTGATTGCAGGTTGTTTGTTTTGTGTTGGTTTGGGCATCGCGCTTGGCAGTAATATGATTTACGCCATTGTATTGGTGTTGGTTATCGCCCCTTTTATGTGGTGGCAAAAAGCTCATCTTACGCGTAAGTATTTACTCAATAATAGCCAAGGCTAATTGGCTATTATTTAGCGAGTTTCCATGGCGATATTGCGCATTTGAATCAGTTCACTGTGCTTTAAATGCAGTAAATCAGCTGTGCGGCGAATAATTTGGTCTTCATATTGCGACAATTCACCATCGGCATAAGCTAATTGCCACATTGACAGCAGTAATTTTTGTTTGTCATCAATACTAAATTGAGCATTGATTTCGGCGGTAAACTCAAATAGAGACGTGGCATTTTTACGGCTTTGATTTGCTTCTTCTATGAGGGTTATCGCTTCTTCTGGGTTAATGCCTAAAGTGCTGATGAGCACTTCGGGCAGTAAAGCAGCTTCAGCAGCAGCCAAATTTTCGTCGGCGTACACAACCTCTTGCAATAGGGTTGCCGCGGCCAGGTTGAGGTTTTTCTGTTTCTCTTCTGGGCTACTTTCTTGAGTATGCGATTGGAGAAATTGCTTTAGTTTGGCGATCATAATTATTCTGTCCAATGTTACTATTCATTTTTATGCTAGCAAAAATGCTAATCCCAAGCGAATGGCTTGGGATTAAATAATGTTAACGCGAGTGTTAGGGTAGCTTTAAGCCGTCTTAATAATGATTATAAGACTGAACCTAAGCCTTTCATTAATAAATCAACCGTACCGTCACCACCACTCTGTTGGAGATAGTTTTTAGCGATATCAACCATAGGGGTAATATATTCTTTTGAGATACCAAGCTTTTCAAAAGCATCATATACCATTGCGCTACCTTGTAACGCTGAACCTAAATTACCTGCTTGTGACAATAATCCTGACATGCCATTGCCTGATGATAAAGCAGGAACTGCAGCCAGTAGACCGTCCGCATTTGGGATGCTGTCGCTTAATTGGCTAAAATCATTTTCACCTAAATTGGTTTGAGCCAAGCTAAGTAGTGAGCCTAACCCGCCTTCAGCTTGGGTTTGAGATAAGCCAAGTTGAGACATAACGTTACCCACTAAAGCACTTGATTGCTCAGTTGTTTCAGATTGTTCTATTGTTTCAGACAGTGCAATGGTTTTGGCTTGTTCAGTTGCTGGTTTTTTAGTTATTTCAGCCACGTTGTCTAACCAGCCCGCAGATGCTGGCGCTGAGAATACGAAGACGGTAAACAGTACCGGTAATGCAGAAGCTAATTTCATAATGAGTGTCCTTTGATGTGGCTCAATGTCTAAACTTATGCATCATTTTACCCTGATTTACATAAATGCGACAGATGATCGCGATTTTTACACATTAGACTTGTGCAAAATGCATTTTTTTTGGGTATCCTAAGCGCAATATTCGTTGTTAATAGATTACTGGAACCCACATGTCATTGTTTGCAATTTTGACTGAAGCATTTAACTTTTTTCGAAACCACATCCGTCAGCTTGCCGTACTGACGCTGCCATTACTGTTAATCCAAGTCGCTATTCAACTTTGGCTAGGTAATGAAATGCTACAGGCTGATGCTGAAAACCCACAATTCGGTGCAGTACACGCTGCAGCAATGATGGTGTTATTGTTGGTGTTTTCGTTTTTAATTGCCGCATTAACTTTGTATTTAGAGCTACGCTCTCAAGGCCATGATCTTGCCCCGGCACAAATATTAAAGGCTAGTTTGCCTTTTGTACCGCCATTATTACTGGCTGGAGTATTTTCTGGTTTAGCCATTTTAGCGCCGGTGATGATCTTTGCTGCGTTTGGCCCACTATGGTTGATTGGCTTAATCGTGAGCTTGTACTTGTTTTCTCGCCTCGCCTATGTGAACTTTATGGTGGTGGTTGAACGTTTAACACCTTTAGAAGCGATTAAGAGTAGCTTTAAATTTAGCGGCCCTATAACGATTAAAACCATTGCGGTATTAATGCTGTACGTGCCATTGTCTCTATTAGCTGGCATGTTTTCACAAGTCGCGATGCAAGTTGGTTTTCCATTGCAGCTGGTGGTTGAAGCAACGTTTTCGTTCTTAGGTTTGTTTGTTAATATTGCGTTATTTAGATTGTATATGGTTAATCGTAAAACACCGGATGCCGATAAAGCAGAGGGATAAATATTCAATCAACATGCTAAAAGGAGAAACCATTGTTAAATGATATTGAGTTTATTAATGGTTTCTCTGTTGAGTTGAGCGATGATTACCGTTTAGCTAAAAGCTATGTACGCGATATTCCTACCCAAGCGTTAGTTTACATTCGCAGCTTTACCCATAAACTCGCCGCTCAATTAGCGGTGCAGCATGATGTAACGTTTACCTCGGCAAACTTGTATGATCGTATCGAGCAGCTAAACCTTCGACGCGTTATTGATGTTGCTGCAGTGCGGGCGTTACACCGATTGCGCAGTGATGGTAATCGTGGTGCGCATCCTGAAAAATATCATTTAACTCAAACTCAGCTTGTTAGCATCGCAGAAAAGTCGATCCATCAAATTCTGCAAATAATTGCAAAGCTATATCCTTCACTGCATCAAGGTGCTGCTCCGCATTATCAATTTGAAGCATTTGATTCATATGCTGGCCGCGACTTATGTTATCGCGCAGTGATGAAGAATGACCCCGAAGCACAGTATTTAGTGGGGATGTCACTTAAAGCCAAAGGATTAATGCTACAAGAGCAAGAGCGTGCGTTGGCGCAAACCACAGACGGTTCACTCTTAGCAAATTCAAATTCAAATTCAAGTTCAAGTTCAAGTTCAAGTTCAAATTCAGCAGAATCAAACACTCCAAGCCTTATATCAACCACGGTTGAGCAAACGTCAGCGGATGTATTTGCCCAAGCAGCACATTGGTTTCATATTGCATCAGTTCATCATCAAGCGGCATTGTTTGAGCATGGCGTGAGCTTACTGCATGGCTATAGTGGTGCGGCAAATCCTGCGACGGGCGAGGCGTTTATTGCGCAAGCTGCAGCACAAGGTATTGTTAATGCGCAGGCCTTATTAGGTTTCTTTTATCTGGTGGGCAGTGATCAATTTGAAGTGGATATTAATCAAGCCGAAACATTGCTGACATTAGCCGCTAATGCAGAAGATGCTGAAGCAATGTCAAACCTTGGGGTGCTGTTTTATCAAAACCAACAATTTGAACAAGCTTACTTATGGGTAAATAAAGCCGCGCAAACCGGTTACCCGCATGCACAATATCATTTGGCGCTGATGCTTGAACAAGGTGAGGGCTGCCAGGTTGATATCGCTACGAGCCAGCAATGGATGCAAGAAGCCGCCGAACAAGGTCAATTAGATGCGATGTTACGTTGTGGCAGTGATATTTTGCACGACGATGGTGCTAGCCAACAGCAACTTAATATTGCTGAACACTATTTACATGAAGTGATTAAATACGGCCGTAATGTCACCGCGATGATTGAACTGAGTGTCGCCTTAGCCGACGGCATTTTAGGCCGTATCGATGTGGTACAAGCAGCGTATTTATTACAACAAGCTAATTTGCACGCCAACGAGATTCAGCGCCAAGTTATCGAACCGCTTTGGCAGTCGTTACTGATGCAAATTGACAGTGTTATCGCGCTTAATCCAACGGAAGATGAGTTAACTACCTTGCAACAGGCAAAGTGCTTACTCGCGTAAATGACATTTGCTTTGTTATGGTTGTTTTTAAGTTGGGGTTGTTACTCAGTGATGACTCACGCTAGATAAGTGTGTAGCGTGTCTCTTCAATTCGCTTTAGTTAGAAACAATGCCTAATATTTAACTGATATATATTCAACATATCTCAACCTGCTTTGAAGCGCTTTGTGGAAAAACTTCACAGCAAGCCTAGCCTTACCATGCTCATACCAATAGAAAAGGTTAACGACAGGTGACAGCAATTAATATAACGACTTTGCCACCGCTTCCTGATGCGCATGCACTGGCTGTGTTATTGCTTGTGTTGCTTGCCCTGTTTCTATTTACCAGAGAATCTATTGCCATTGAGACGTCGAGTCTGTTTATTCTGGCAATGCTGAGCATCGGTTTTACTGTTTTTCCTTACGTCAATTCGCAGGGGCAACATCTTGAGGCGTTGCAGTTTTTCAGTGGTTTTGGCCATGAAGCGCTGGTGGCAGTGTGTGCCTTAATGATTGCCGGAAATGGTTTAGTGCGCACCGGAGCGCTAGTACCTCTTGGTCGAATTCTGGCGCGCTTATGGCTTGTAAGCCCCGCATTGAGTATGTTGCTGACCTTGCTGGTTGGCGCTTTTCTGAGTGCATTTGTTAATAATGTACCTATAGTCGTATTGCTGCTGCCTATTCTAATCAGTGTATCGCTGCGAACCGGAGAGCCACCTTCGGGGATGTTAATGCCAATGGGATTTGCCACTCTGGTGGGAGGAATGAGTACCAGTATTGGCACCTCGACGAATTTGTTAGTTGTTTCAGTTGCTGCAGATATGGGCTTAAGAAGACTGCAGATGTTTGATTTTTTTGTACCGGCAGCAATCGTTGCCGCTATTGCTATTGTTTATTTATGGTTGATTGCGCCACGCTTACTGCCTACTCGTAAGGCCATACTCAGCGATACCTCCCCAAGAATATTTACTGCCCAACTGGTTATATTGGAAGACGGTTTTGCAGTCGGTAAGACATTGACAGAACTGATTGAAAAGAGCTCAGGTTTGCTGGAAGTATCACGCATTATGCGGGGTACTGGAACCTATGTTGTACCGTTGCCCGATGCGCAAATTCAGGCTGGAGATAGGTTAATGGTGAATGACACTCCGGAAAATTTGAAGGAACTGGAAAGTGCTCTGGATGCCATGCTCTATGTTGGAGATACGCCTGTTGATGAAGAACATCCATTATCCGGTGAGGGACAGCAGATTGCCGAAATAGTTGTCATGCAAGGTTCACCTTTACTTGGTATGACCTTGAGGCAGCTTAACTTTTATGATCGTTATCAATTAATGGTGCTGGCAATACATCGAGAGGGAAACTCAGTAGAGACGCTGCGTGAAAAAATAGCACAGGCCCGTTTGCGCATTGGTGATGTTCTTTTAGTGCAGGGAGATCAAGATACCATAGGCGAAATCAAACGTGCTGGTGAGCTATTAGTGCTCGATGCAACAGCAGATCTTCCGTACACGGATAAAGCGGTAACGGCTTTACTGATTATGGCGGCAATTATTCTTGTGTCTGCATTTGGGGATGTTCCCATTGCGATAAGTGCTGTAGGGGGTGTGCTGCTTATGCTGGTCACACGCTGCTTAACCTGGCGCCATGCTTCTATGGCGCTAAGCACTCAGGTCATTTTGATTGTGGCGGCGAGTTTGGCGATGGGGGCGGCATTATTAAAAACCGGTGGTGCAGAGTATTTAGCACAAGTATTTGTCGCGTTAACCGCAGGGGCTTCTCCGGCGGTTATTGTATCTGGATTGATGTTGTTAATGGCCATTATGACCAATATTGTGTCTAATAATGCTGCTGCAGTCATAGGCACTCCTATTGCTATCAGCATTGCGCAGCAACTGCAGGTTGATCCCGAACCCTTTGTTATTGCTGTGCTGTTTGGTGCCAATATGAGTTATGCCACCCCTATGGCTTATAAGACTAACCTACTGGTAATGCATGCTGGCGGCTATAAATTTACCGATTTTGTCCGAGTGGGCGTCCCACTAACGATTATCGTTTGGGTGAGTTTATCGCTATTACTGCCAGTCATGTATTCGCTTAGCTGGTAATCTTTGAAGTGGCTGTTTATTCTTTATTGGCTACGGCCACTAACGTAGTTGGTTCTGACCACTTCAAAGCTAGTTATGTAAATCATTTATGCAGTAAAGTGAGTTAGCAAGGTACATCAGGGAAAGGCAATAATTGAAAAAGATGAAAGCTAACAAAACCCACCTTAAAAGGTGTAATCAGAACAGGAAATTAGCCAAAAGATTGTACAAAATACCACTACCGTTAAAAAGCGAATTCCTATAGCATCTTACGTTAAGAAAAAAGTTACCCGTTAACTTGGATGTGGCTTCGACCAAGTCCAACAAGCGATTTATGCGTCGCAAACAGCGCAACTCATAAATACTAAAACGTTAACTCTTAATCATGAAAAGGACATCATCATGTTTCCAATGGAATTTTACATCCTCCCTGAAGAGCTCTTCCGACTAGGTAATTCCACAAGTCCAAAGCTTGCCAATGTACGCGCTAGAGACGTAGATATAATCGAAATTAACGGTATTAAGGTTATTATCGCAAACGGTAAAGGCATTAGCGTCTTTGATAAGGTTGGGATCAACGAATCGCCAATGACAGGTTGGGCGTGGCGATTCGCTCCTAACACTAGGCCTCCGGTTGGTTTAAAGATGGTTCAGGATAAACCCCATCACTATTGTATTTCACCGGCGTGTAATATGCCTGTTGATAAATACAAAGGATTACTTGAAGAAATGGCATTGATTGCCACTCGGGTGTTCAAAAAAGAAGGCAAATTTGCATGAGTAGTATTCAACTCGATTTAACCGCTTCTGAAGCCAAAATTATTCTTGAGGCTCTGACAGAAATGGAAGCCAAGATGACTGCCATCTGCGAAACCTCTGCAGATGAAGATGAGGTTGCTGATGTTGGAAATGACCTCATTGAGGTTCGGCTGCTGCTAAACCCTCTCAAGAAGCAAGCAATTACTCAGTTTGGTGAAAATGTAATAAATTTTTCTCGAGAGCTACTATAAAGTTAAAAACAAAGTCACTGCGACCAAATACTCTTCACTTCGTTTTCGTGCCGAAAAATGCTCTCACAAAAACAAAGCTCCGGTATTTGGCGCGTGCTTTGGACGTTACCCATAGAAATTTTAATCCGAAACTCACGAACTAGAGTTAGGAATCTAACGCACTTTTGTCCATAAATACGTCAAATACCTTGCTTGAAAATGGATAAATTCAACTCTGAACTTGTGGCCGTTGAAGACTCTTTATAAAAGAATGCGTGAGCCTGACAGGACGTCAGGCTAGCTTTCGCGGTACAGGATGTAACATCGAAAGCGTTAGCATTTTCACTTTTTATTACAAGATGGGTCGAAGATGGTTACATACGCAGTCAGAAGCTGGATCAATTTCCGTCGCAATGTGTTCGCTGCTGATCCCTTTTTTGCCCGAGCAAGGTGGAACCTTGCGATGTTAATCTGGTGTGGGTGAAGCGCCACGACGTTAGTGGCCGCAGGCCATATCTTAAATACACTTTTGTCCAAAAATCAGCAAGCGTATTAGCTTTTATCATTTGCACAATGGTCACTCTTCCACACCTAGATAATCGCCAGTCAGTTCGGTAATCTAGCAGTGTACGATGGTTAAAAATGTCATTTCAGGCTTAAAGTTCAGGGCTAAATAGTGGTGCACCTAACCACGGAATATAGCTGATTTGTTTTATCTAAGACTATGAAAAAATACTAAAAATAAAACGGCCAGCGTTGTGCTGGCCGTTTTATTTCAGTGTTTATAGTGTTGTTAGGCGAATGCCTACTGAATGGATTAATTTAGGACATCAGTGAGGGATTTACTGCCATTAAATAATTCAAAGACTTTGCCGCCTAGCTGTGGTTTTCCTACAGCGTAAATCAGTGCGCGAGCAACATCTTCTCTGTGAATGGTCATTTTTTCTTTGCTGCTCGGCCGTTGGGTTTGGACTTTACCTGTGGCACGATCATCGGTTAATGAACCCGGTCTAAATATAGTGTAGTTAAGCCCACTGCTGATCAAGTATTCGTCGGCCATGTGTTTGGCAACTAAGTAAGGCTTCATTTGTTCTGAGCCTTGGTCGGGATCGTCAGCGCCGATAGAGCTGACCATAATGAAATGTGACACATTAGCCGCTTTTGCGTAATCAATGGCTTTACAGGCCGCCCATAAATCAATGAGCATAGTTTTGTCTGCACCTGTTTTACCACCTGAGCCAGCGCTGAAAATGACTTGATCGCAATCGTTAAATGCTTGGCTAAAGTCCTGTTCTAAATCCGCTTCAACTATGTCTAGCTTCTTATCGCTGGCGATATCAGCCAATTTATTTTTATCTCGCACTAACGCTATGACTGATTGGCCATCTGCTAATAGCTGCTTTGTCGCCATGTTACCGATCTGTCCGCTTGCGCCTAAAATGAGTGTCTTGTTCATTTTATCTTCTCCTCAGTATCGAATTTTTGGCTTATATTACTGGCAAATGTGGCAGCATCGTTTGCTACTCTATTTGCCCGCCTTCTAATAACATTGGGGTTTGATCTGCGCGATTCAATGCCTAAGAGGTGACTAGTGTTTAGCCGCTCTTTATGTTTTACATAAATAATAAACAAAGCCAATACCAATTTGGACAAATGGCTAGAATCGGTAAGGTTGTCACTATACGCATCTAACGGTTAGTTAATCTGCCTGATGCTCAAATGTGCGACCAGTGTGTTGAGTTTGATTCGATTTAGGTCGGCTAAACATATCTGCGTAAGGTGCTGCTTGTTCGCGCTGAACATCAGCGCGGTCTTGGTAGATATCACCTTGTTGGGCTTGTGACTGGTTTCTCTGCAATATTTTTTTACCTAATAGCTGTAAAGTAATAAAGCTTAATAAACCTAGTAACAATAAAAAGGGTAATAGCACAATTGTGGTTAATGCGATGCTAAAAAACATCAGTAATGCCAAGATGGGGTTCATAGCAGAGAATCGACTTTTCAAATTGGCAGTGTGGAATGATTGATTAAATTTCATGGTAGCTCCTGAATGCGCTTGGTCTGAATATGGGTGTCTAAAGACGTTACTTATAAATTAGTAACGATGACTTAATATACAGCTTGCAACGTTTTGACATAATATGTCACGTTAAACCTAGTTAATGTGTTAAGTTTGAGAGCGAAAGTTATTGCCCACACAGACAATGCCAAAGGGTTAATCGAGACTAGATTTAGGCATACTGTTTATAAAATGCTTTTAGTGATGGTTACTTTCGCTGTCATGTTATAACGGCTGCATGATGGTTAATAGGTGAGTCAATACTAACCTGTTATTTTTCAACTTTAGTTATGGTAGCCCTGCAGATTTGGCATGACTCAAACGAGATTTCTGATTCGAGTTTTCTCGTTCAATATTTGGATGATCATGATAAATATCATCTTTGGGATTAGCTGTTGAAAGGGGTGATGATGCAGTACGATGCTGGCGCATGTATTGGCGGCTTAACAGTGTCATACCGATGAAACCTACAAACACAAACAGTAATATTAACGGTAATAATAGCAAGCCGCCGATCAAGACTGTGGCAACCGTTGTTAATGCTGCCAATGGTCGCATTTTTTGCAGATGTTGCATTATTTTGTGAGTGTAAATTGAACTGAACATCCTCTGGTCTCCGAGGGTTTACCCTATTACATAATCCATCAGGTTGGCTTGATGGATTATTTGTCATCTAGTCGTTTTATTTGAGTGTTGCGCGAGCTAAAAGTTCAATTTAGGCTCAATGTCAGCCGTTGTGTTTACTAATATGTTGGTTCGCGATGGCTTTATCGACGCTGCTGAAAATAATATTGCGAAACCATTGATGTCCCGGCTCTTGATTATTTCGTTCATGCCATAAAAACACATAAGCCATAGGCATAAACTCAAAGGGTAAGGGAATGGGCACCAGCGAATATAGTTTTTGTGCATGGTTAGCAAAGCTAGAGGGCAAGGTAAAAATTAAATCGGTATTGGCACAAACGCTGGCAGCACCATAAAAATCTGGCACTGTGGTCGATAGGTTACGATGTAAGCCCAAGTTGGCTAAGTGGTAATCTAGTGCCCACCAATCGTTACCTTCACATCTTACCTGTACATGAGACATGTTAAGGTAGTGAGCTTGATCCCAGCGACCATCTTTTACAGCCTGTAAAATAGGATGATTTTTACGCACTAAGCAAACTTGATGATCGTTAAATAAGACTTGTGATTCAATGCCTTCAGGTACGTTGTCAATATTGACGTCGGTTTGAGGCAGAATATCTCGACCTGCAATGCCAAAATCTATTTGTCCTTGCTGTAGGTCTTGCATGGATTTTTCGGTCCAAACATAGGAATCTAATTTTATTAACGGTGCCTGTTGTAATAATGGTCCGATAAAATAGGGAATTAAGGTTTCATAAGCACTTTCGACCATCGAGAATGAAAATTGGCGGTTACTGGTCGCCGGATGAAAGGTTGGCGGTTGCGTAAGTTGATACAAGTTTTGTAATACTAACGGCAGTTGTTGTCTTAATGCATCAGCATGTGCGGTTGGCTTTAAGCCGTGTGCTGTGCGTTGAAACAGTGGATCGTCTAATATTTCTCGCAACCGATTTAAGCTTTTACTGACAGCAGATTGACTCACATGCAAGCGATGGGCAGCCCGAGTGACGCTTTGCTCCTCAAGTAATACTTGTAGAATGACTAATAGATTAAGATCGATTCGAGCAAGGTTGTCTAAATTCATGTGATATTCTCAAATGGAAATTCACTTCGGATTTTATATCATTTTCATTCATACCTCCATTTGACTTATTATAGCGCCCTATTAAGGGTGACCTTTGTGCATTAAAAATTTGAGAGAAAGAAGTTTATGCGTCGTAACTTATTGCCACTGTTAATGTTTATGGTTCTTTTGAGCCCGTTGGCTATTGATATTTATCTACCGTCTATGCCTGCAATGGCGTTGGAGTACGGTGTATCAAACAGTGAAGTACAGTCCACCTTAGTGTTATTTTTATTTGCGATGGGCGTAGGGCAAATTTTAATTGGTCCACTCGCGGACCGTTTTGGCCGTAAACCTGTCGCATTATTTGGGATTGTACTTTATGGCATTAGCAGTTTATTAGGGGCTTATGCGGTTGAGTTTGAATGGTTGCAGGTTGCCCGTGTGTTTCAAGGCTTAGCGGCTTGTTCCACCTCTATTGTGGTATTTAGTGCGGTACGTGACTGCTATTCGCGCAAAGAAAGTGTGTCGATGTACAGTTATCTAAATGGTGCAATTTGTGTGGTCCCGGCACTGGCACCTACATTTGGTGGCTTATTAGCATTACAGTTTGGCTGGCGTTCTACCTTCATTTTTATGGCTTTGTATGCCATTTTTGTGTTGTTTTTGGTGGGGTTCCGTTTTCCGGAAACACGTCCGTTAAATACCGACAGTACAGGGCCTTTATACCGTTGGAGCCGCTATAAGCCGGTTATTGGCGACCCTCATTTTATGTTTTATGCCAGTTGTTGCATGATCGCGATGGCATCAATTTTATGTTACGTGTCTTATTCACCAGTATGGTTAATTGGTCATTTAGGCATTTCAGAATTAACTTTCAGCGGTTTATTTGGCCTTAATGCTGCGGTAAATATTGCCGCATGTTTTGCTGCCCCAGTGTTGGTTAAGCGTATCGGTAACCGTCCGGGAGTAGTAGTGGCATTATCGTTGATGTTGATTGCTGCTGTTATCGAAGCCGCGATGTACTTTGCTGGCCCTCAAGAAGGATTAGCCGCCGCAATAGCCTTTATGGCTCCGATGATGATTTTATGTATTGGCTTTGCTATTTTGCTTGGCCCAGCAACCAGTATGGCGTTGTCGGCTTTCGGTGAGCGCGCTGGTACCGCGACGGCGATGTTAGGTTGCATTCAAATGAGTGGGGCATCAATACTGACGGCGTTGATCCAGCTAACAGATATACCTGCACCTTATGCGATAGCGGTTGTTATGGGGGGCTTTAGTGCAGTATTGCTGATCATTATGGCAATGAACCGTTTAAGCCATCTGCATCAAGAACAGTTACAACATGACTAATTAGCTTTAGTAATATCACCTTTAACCCGCAGAATGCTAACCACATTCCGCGGGTATTTTTTTGCCTCAATATGATGAAATTTAGAAACGGGCGTTAATTGCTATGCCAACATTAGTTTCTGAATCACTATTATACTCACCATTATCGAAATAATGTTCTAGTGAAAACTTAGCCGAGAATACATCTGAAAAATGCCAGAAGTAACGTGTATTTAAACCCGTTTCAGTGATGTTGTTGCTGTGGCTACTTTTATTTGAGTCATCAATATTACTGCTGCTGAAATCAGTATTTACATCTGTCCGGTAGTAAGTCGCACCCACTGACCATGCGTTATTGATATACCAATCTGCAAACACTGCAACAGTATAAATGTCATTTTCAAAGTTTATTTTAGAATCTTGCACTATAGTCGGAGTTGAGCCATCAACTTGAGTGAGCATTTCGTTGTTGATATATTGTGGGTTTTGATAACCTACAGCCCCAGTTATAAACACTCCAGCGGTTGATTGTAATGGAATAAAATGTTCGTAAGTTAACGTGATAGCATCAATATTTTGGCTAAAATATGATTCAAATTCATATTCTAAATATGCGCCATTGTTAGATTCTGATTCTGAGTTGGTCGTGTAGTTCAAGGATAACTTTGAGTGTTCGCTAAAAAAATATCCAGCACTAATCTCGTATGTTGTGATGTCAAATACAGCATCATCTGCATTTAACTGGTTGACTCCAGCCCCCAAAAACCATTTTGAGTCAAAAACGTATTCTCCAGCGATGTGATATAAATCTTGGAAGTCAGTGGTGGCATAACGCGCAGAAACAGTTGAGCCTTGATTAAAGAATCCCGCCAATGCGTATGGCTTATCTGCTTGTTCAACCGCTTTAAAGTAATAGCGATAATTGGCGTTAACTAGGCCATCCGCTTCACCTGATGAGTCTAAAAAACCGATTTCTGCTTCGTGGTGATAGGTATTATCTTGGGCTGCATATGCAGGGATTGTGGCCAATGCGAGCATTAATGCCACAGACATCTTTGTTCTAGTCATAGTAATGGTTCTTCCTTGAGGTATTATGGTGTAGAGCGAAGTATATTGAACTCAACTTTACATATTTGCAACAACAGATTTGCAACAAAAATAAGACAAAAAATGAGCAGAAGTTATTGTATCCATTGTCAATACCCACAGTCGGCTTGCGTGTGTCATGCGCTCAAACCGGTGACGTCAAATACCGAGGTTGTGGTGATGCAGCATCCATCTGAAGTGGATCATGCTAAGAACACCGTGAGGTTATTGAAACTGGTGATGCCGCAGATGAAAATTTACGTGGGTGAATCTGCCGCGGACTTTATTGAGCTGCAACATTATTTAGCTGCGCAAACGAAGCCGATTTATGTGGTTTATCCAAATGAGCACAGTCAAACTGTAGCCGAGGCTGGAGCGAGTGAGGCTGCGATAATTATTTTAGTCGACGGTACTTGGCGTAAAGCATACCGAATGTTGCAGCTCAATCCGTGGTTACTTAATTACCCGTCACTGCATCTAGAATGTGAAGATGAGTCGCAATATATCATTCGTAAAGCGAAACGTAGCGACAGCTTGTCGACTCTGGAAGCGGTTGCCCACACGTTGATTGCGTTAAATCCCGCTGCTGAAATCGCGCCAATATTTGCAGTGTTTAACGCAATGGTGCAACATAAGTTAACGGCCATGCCTGCTGTGGTTCGTGAGCGTTATAACGGCGATAAAATCAAAGGATAGACAAGATGAAACATCGGCTAATAGGCTCATTTATTTTGCTCGTTACTGCCAGTTCATTGGCGTTTTTTACAGTAGCTGCTGATAAGCCACATAAAACAATGACCTTGGCTGAAAAAGGCGAGCAAGCGCGCCAAGAGTCGGCTGAACTTGAGCAAACGCAATTGCAAAAAGCGCGTGAGGCAGCCAAGGCTACCTCGGAACGTGAGCAAGAAGTATTAGCTAAGTCGCAGCCAAACGATTGGGAAGCGCAGCAGCTCGAAAAAGCCCGTGCTCAATCGGATGAGCGTTTAACCCGTCAGCAAAAGTATTTACAACAGGCGCAAGAGGCCGCTACTCAAACCCGTAAAATCCCTAAAGACACCAGTATAGAGCCAGTTCAATCTGATTAGTCTTGCTGTTGATTGACCCATTCGGTTTATTTTGGAGTTCGCTTTGTCGTCTTGTCCTTTGTGTCACCATGAAACAGTTGCTTTTTCTCAAGATAAAAGTCGTCCCTATGTCCGTTGTCCGCAATGTTTTTTGGTATCGGTTCCTGCAGCATTTCATTTGGATCAAATAGCTGAAAAAGCCCATTATGATTGCCACAATAATGACGTTGCCGATGTGGGTTATCAACAATTTTTATCTCGTACTTTAACGCCATTAATCGCCCGTATTAAACCCGACGCAACAGGGTTAGATTTTGGCTGCGGAGAAGGTGCTGTATTAAGCCAAATGGCTGCAGCGCAAGGTATTAAGGTGGTTAATTATGATTTATTTTACCACCCAGATACTCAAGTACTCTCTCAGCAATATGATTTTGTTTGCTTAACTGAAGTGATAGAGCACATTGCCAATGCGCAGGCGTTGATGACGCAGTTAAGTACATTATTGTTGCCTGGCGGCATATTGGCAGTAATGACCAAACAAGTACCCAGCTTAGATAAGTTTAACAATTGGTACTATAAAATTGACCCAACTCATATCAATTTCTACTCTATAGAAACCTTTCAATGGTTAGCATTACAGCAAGGTTGGCAGCTTGAAATTATCGACAGCGATGTGGTGTTTTTTCACCTTCCAAAGTCGCCAGTTTAGTCGTGAGTGTTGGGTATTAATAAATAGATACAATTGACTTGTTAGCAAAGCGGTAAAAGATTTAACAAAAGCGTCATTTCAAGGTAGTTTTGTTGCACTAATTACTATAATAAATGGAATAAACATGCGCCTGACGTCTGTTGCTTTACTGCTTTCAAGTGTATTTGCCACCAGTGTTTACAGCACGACTACCGTGGCTAGCGTGCCCAATGCTGCAGAACTAACCGCTCAAGTTGAAAGCAAAGTCATTGCATGGCGCCGCGATTTACATCAACACCCTGAATTATCTAATCGCGAATTTCGCACCAGTAAAGTGATTGAGAAACATCTTAAATCTCTCGGACTTGAAGTGCAGACGGGTATTGCTCATACCGGTGTGGTCGCCATACTAAAAGGCGGCAAGCCTGGGCCATTAATTGGTTTACGCGCTGATATGGATGCGCTGCCCGTTACCGAAGTGGTTGATTTACCTTTTGCCTCTAAAGTAACTGACACTTATCGAAATCAAACAGTAGGTGTGATGCACGCCTGCGGTCATGATACCCATGTGGCCATGCTGATGGGCGTGGCTGAAAACCTCGTAAAAGTAAAAGACAGCCTAGCCGGTGATGTAATGTTTATCTTTCAGCCAGCCGAAGAAGGCGCGCCAGAAGGTGAGCAAGGCGGTGCGGAGTTAATGCTCAAACAAGGCTTATTTGCTAAGCGCAAGCCTGAGCAAGTGTTTGGTATGCATGTTACTTCAAGCATGCCTACAGGTATGATTGGTCTACGTTCCGGCCCTGCAATGGCGAGTGAAGACTCATTTACGATTAAAGTGATGGGTAAGCAAACCCATGGCTCACGTCCTTGGAGTGGTGTTGATCCTATCGTGGCCTCGGCACAAATTATTAATAGTGTACAAACCATTATTAGTCGTCAGGTGGATATCACCAAAGCACCCGCCGTGGTGAGTTTTGGGGCCATTAATGGTGGTATTCGATCGAATATTATTCCTGATGAAGTAGAGCTTATCGGTACTATTCGTACTTTCGATCAAGATATGCGCGCCGACATTAAAGTTAAATTGGCCGAAGTGGCAGCTAATGCCGCTAAAACAGTTGGCGCCATTGCAGTAACCGTGATCCAACCTGGTTATCCGGTTACGGTTAACAACCCAGAATTAGTCAGCAAAATGCGCCCGGTTATCGCCTCTGTAGTGGGTGACAATATGTTGATTGAGCCAGGACTGATTACCGGTGCGGAAGACTTTTCTTATTACGCATTAGAAACACCTGGGATGTTCTTTTTCTTAGGAGTGACTCCTGCTGACCAAGATATCAATAACGTCGCCAGTAATCACTCTCCAGCATTTTATGTTGATGAAAGTGCCCTTAAGGTTGGCGTACAAACCATGACCCAAATTGCTTTAACCGCATTAAGCGCGGCACAATAGCCCTATTTAAAAACCAATTTTAATAATCCATTTTTAAAAAACCAATTTTAATAAACCATTGGACGATAGCTCAAAAGGAGCGAGATATGACCCGCAAGATAATGGCGTTGCTGATGACGTTAGGTGTACTGAGTGCACCTAATGTGTCAGCGACACAAGCTGAAGATATTAATAGTTTTACCTTAGATAATGGCATGAAGATTATGGTGTTGGAGGATAGTTCTATCCCTAATGCCAATATGTACATTTTTTGGAAAGTGGGTTCGCGCAATGAAGTACCAGGCATTACCGGTATTTCGCACTTTTTTGAACACATGATGTTTAACGGTTCTAAAAAGTTTGGCCCTAAAATGTTTGACCGCACGATGGAAGCGGCTGGTGGCGCCAACAACGCTTATACCAGTGAAGATTTAACGGTATATACCGACTGGTTTCCAGCCAATGGTCTAGAAACTATTTTTGATTTAGAAGCAGACCGCATCGCCAATTTAGACATCAACCCTGAAATGGTTGAGAGTGAGCGCGGTGTGGTGCAGTCAGAGCGTACCACAGGGCTTGAAAACTCTAACTGGCGTACGATTCAAGAAGCGCTTAAAAGTGTCGCCTTTGCGGCGCATCCTTATAGCTGGTCGGTTATTGGTTATGAGTCAGACATTGCAGCTTGGACATTAGCAGACTTACAGCAATACCATAAAACTTACTATGCCCCTAACAATGCGCTAGTGGTGATTACCGGTGATGTGAAGCTAGCCGAAGTGAAAGCCTTGGCTAATCAGTATTTTGCGCCAATTCCGGCCCAAGCCCCACCGAAAGCCGTACGCACGGTTGAACCGCAACAAAATGGCGAACGTCGGGTATTTGTTAAAAAAGAATCGGTAAGCACGCCAAACATTATGTTGGCTTATCATGTACCTGCAACTAGCCATGCCGATTACTATGCATTGGATTTATTAACGTCGATGTTAAGCGAAGGTAATAGCTCACGCTTTTATAAAGCGCTAGTCGACAAGCAATTAGCTGTCGCTGCCGACACTTACATGCCGATGTCGTTTGACCCTAACTTGTTTTATATCTTGGGTGTAGCGAATGCGGGAGTCAGTGCCGAGACTTTAGAAAAAGCTCTCCTCGAGCAGATTGATCTAATTTCCGAGCAAGGTGTGACTCAGCAAGAACTTGAAAAAGTTAAAAATATTAAGTTAATGGACTTTTACCACACGATGGAAACCATTAATGGTAAAGCCAATACTTTAGGCACATACGAGCTGTATTTTGGCGACTATGCAAAACTGTTTAACGCCCCAGAAGCCTATAACAAGGTCACTCCTGCTGATATTCAACGTGTGGCGCAAACCTATTTAATTAAAGCGAATCGAACTGTCGGTGTGCTCGCTGCTACTGAGGAGTCAGACAAATGAAAACCGTAACTCACACACGCATTAAAATATCATTATCAGCAATCGCATTGGCCTGTAGCTTAGGGATAAGTGGTTGTGCGACGACCCAGAAAACCACTGCCGACTCCGCCAACCCTGTTACCGCTAGCTTTGTTATGCCAAGCTACCAATCTGTTACCTTAGACAATGGCTTAAAGGTTAAGCTGATGGTGCAAAAAGAAGTGCCATTAGTGACCATTGATGCCGTAGTGAGAGCGGGAGCAGTCAATGATATGACTTCTGGTATGGCTTACATTACCTCACAAAGTTTAATGTTGGGTGCAGCGGGTCAATCAAAGGCCGACATCGAGCAGCAGTTAGATTTTATGGGTGCCAGCATAGACACCAACGCTGATTTAGAAGGCAGTTATATTCGTGCCAATATGATGAGCAAAGATGTTGATACCGTGCTCGATATTTTTAGCCACGTATTGCGTCAACCAGACTTTGATAGCGCTGAATTTGATAAACTAAAACAGCGCGAAATTGTGGGTTTATCACAGCAAAAAGAAAGTCCTCGAGCAGTGATTGGTCGCTACTTCAATAAGTTAGTCTTTGGTGATCATCCTTATGCCAATCCGGTATCAGGCAATAGTGACACCATTGGTAAACTTTCTGTTGAGGAGTTACGTGCTTTTCATAAAGGCTATTATCAACCAAACAACATGACCATTAACGTGGTGGGCGATTTTGATGTTGCCGACATGACCGCTAAACTGAATAAAGCCTTTGGTGATTGGCAGACCACTGAAACCGTGGTTCAGCCAGATTTAAGCCAACATTTACCAACATTAACCCAACCTCACGTACTGTTGGTCGATAAGCCTGACGCAATTGAAACCACCTTTTTAATTGGTGGCGTGGGGATCCGTTATGACAATCCTGATTATGTTGGGTTAACTGTAGTGAACACCATTTTAGGTGGTCGTTTTACTTCATGGTTAAATGATGAATTACGCGTCAATGCCGGATTAACTTACGGTGCCCGTTCTGGTTTTAGCCCTTATGCTCAATCTGGGGTATTCCAAATCAGTACTTTTACTAAGTCATCGACCACTAAAGAAGCCATTGATTTAGCCTTAAAAACCTATGCTCGTTTATGGGAGAAGGGCATTGATCAAGCAACTTTAGATTCTGCCAAAGCCTATGTTAAAGGCCAGTTCCCACCTAAGTATGAGACTAGTGGACAGTTAGCCGGTTTATTGTCTGACATGTATCTGTATGGCTTTAATGATGATTTTATTAATCAATTTCAAGCTAAAGTAGATGGACTTACCCTTGCAGACACTCAACGTTTGATTAAGCAATATTTCCCACAACAAAACTTACAGTTTGTGTTGATTGGCAACGCTGAAAACATTGCTGATATTGCGGCGCAATACGGTGAAGTGACTAAAGTTGATATCACTGCGACGGGTTTTGGTCAGTAGTTATTAGTGGGTTAATGACTTATGCAATTAATGGCTTATTCAGTTAATGACTTAGTCTGTTAATTGCACTGTAGTATCGTATGATGGCTCACATAAGTGGGCCATTTTTATGGATAGATATCATGGTGTCTCTCAGTGATTCAATGAGCTCGCTAAGCCAGAATAGATGCAGGTACAATTGCTATGTTGAGCTTGTGATCCGTTAAGTGTTAAACGCGATTGCGATAAGAGGATGGTTAATGATACATACATGCCGATTTATATTACTGCTAACGGCGATGTTGTTACTGACACATTCAACGTCATCTTATGCTGCGAAAGTAACCTTAGATACGTTTTGTAGCCAACTAGCGGGTGAGTGGCAGGGCAGTGCAGCCAATCCGAATGTTGCGCCTAAGCAGGTAAGCACTTCGGTGATGTGCTCGGCAGATAAACGTAATTTATACATTAGTGTTAGCCGTGGTAGTCGCTTTTCGAACAGTGAAACTTGGTGGTTTAGGCAACAACAAGATCATATTTTATTGGTGTATGCCAATGGGATTACCGATGATATTTCGCAACAGTTAACGCTTTATGAGCAAGCGGGCAGTTACTCATTTTTAGGCAAGGGGGAAATTAATCAACGTCCGGCCTTAGTACAATTGCAGTTCGATCCCATGATGAGTGATACCAAACCGTCAACAGCAGGATGGCAATGGCAGCAAAGCGCGCACTATTTGGATGACGACAGTGAGCAGTATCAAGTCATTAGAGCCATTAGTCTGCTTAAACCATCGGCAAAGAATACTCTGCCGACAGAATAAAATGAGTGCTTCTTAACACCCACAGTGACTTAGCGATAAAACAAATAAGCGGCAAACAATGCCCAACTCAATAGCAGTAACCCCAGCAACGACCATGTTAAAGGGTTGAATCGACTCTCTGGTTCAATGTAAGACATATCAGAATCGTCATCATTTGAGCTTGTCGCGCTTTTAGATTTTTGCTGCTGTTTACGGGCTTTATCTCGTTCGCGAGCCTTAGCCTTCTCACGTTTTTTGTATTCAGCAATCCCCTTTTCAACGCCCGCAGCAATCAGCTTGGTTTGTTCTTTAACTTGCCCAGGTTTTTGGGTTGCTTTAGCAATGGCTAAAGCATCTTGTTGGGTTTCAGGTGATAGCGTCTTTTTCATTACTCAGCGCCTGCAAAACCCAGCTGACGCCATGCTTCATAACTAATAATGGCAACTGAATTGGATAAGTTTAAGCTACGGCTATTGGCGGTCATTGGGATACGTAAGCGCTGCGCAAGTGGCGTCGCATCAATAATATCCATTGGTAACCCACGGGTTTCGGGGCCAAATAATAATACATCATTTTCTTGGAAAGCAATTTGCGTATGAGGACGGCTACCTTTAGTGGTGCAAGCAATAATACGCTTTCCTGCCATGGCCTCTAAAAAAGCGGCATAGTTTTTATGGCGAGTCACACTGGTTAGATCCGAATAATCGAGTCCCGCGCGACGTAATTTCTTTTCTTCGAGATCAAAACCTAACGGCTCAATCAAATGTAACTGCGAGCCATTGTTGGCGCATAGACGAATGATGTTTCCGGTATTTGGAGCGATTTCGGGTTCATAAAGGGCAATATGAAACATAGCAACCTTAGGTACGAAGCATAAAAAGAGTGGCAAATTATACCCTAACCAAGGTTTGACTGCGAGGCGTTATCAATGCTGACGTTATCAAAATGGGCGATACAGCCCTGATAGTAATTGCTGGTAGGGCGCTGACACATAGGCAATAACAGTCTCATAAAATACAGGCCACTTCGTTAATGCCTTAACGGTATCGTTAGTATATTGAAAAGTAAAACGGCCACGTTTATTTATCTACCGGCATAAGCGTTTAGATAATATTGGCGCCACTTTCAGGATCTCGTGATTGTGCCGCTTGTTGACGTATATCATCGGTATCGCTGCTGATGTCATCGCTAGTCTCATTATGGGCATCTTCTAATGACTCTTGGGCTTTGATGCTGTTGTGCTCAGTGCTCTGTATCGAATTCAGAGGTGTTTCACCTTGCTGATGTCCATTGGTGACTAATTGTATCCCTTGAGGGAAAATACGTTCGCGGGCATCGTCAGGCAAGCTTATCTGATTCGCTTCATAAGCGCGCACCAGCAAGCGCATTAAAATTGAAGCCACTTTTGGAACACTGTGAGTTTCAGCATTGACCCAAAAATACACTTGTAGATTAATCGTCGATGAACCAAGGTTTTTTATCAGCACCTGCGGCTCGGGATCTGCGAGTACGCCGTGATGATCGGCCATGATCTCCATAGCGATGTCCTGAGCCTTACGGATACTTGCATCATAGCCAATGCCAATGACAAAATTGCCACGCATTCTCGGGTTGGCGGTAAGGTTTTTAATCACGTTTTTATAGATAGTGGCATTGGGTATTTGGATATGATTTCCGTCGTAATCGACTAACGTGGTGGCTCTTGCTGTGACTTGCTTTACCACTCCCAAATTCCCTTCGACGGAGATTACATCACCTAATTTGAACGGACGCTGCACACTGAGTAATAAGCTGGAAATAAAGTTTTCGGCGATGTCTTTAAAGGCAAAACCTAAAATCAGCCCAATGACACCAGTGCTGCTAATAATAGCGACCGCAAACTGCGTTAAGCCAGCGAGGCGCAAAAATATATACAGTCCCAATAAGATGATCAATACACTGATGCTGCGCTGCATCACTAAGCGGATCAACTCACTTTTTGTCACCCAAGCTAAGGGACTAATCAATAAGCGAGCTAAAGGATGTGAAAGCCAAAATAGGAGTAAGAAAATCGATAACCCTAAAGCCAAACGCGGTAAATAGAGTAAGGCTTTGGCCCAAAATTGCTCAGCATCTTGCTTCAGGGGAGCCAAAGATAAGGGCGCAATAGGTTGCAAGTGAATATTATCGACAACCTGAGTTACACCAGGTAAAGCGGCTATAGTTTGCAGTATGCGCTCTTTACTCGCTTGCTCCGTGGCAGAGCCGTTTAGATTGACGACAGAGCCTTGTATTTCAATGTCTATTGCGCTGCTTGGGTCGTTAATCTGTATCAGTTGCTTCACAGTGTTGGGCGAAGGCGCAGCCTGGGCATCAGTAGACACAAAGTTGGTAAGGCAACCAACAGAGACTAAACTCCATAGTAGAATCCATCGACTTAATCTTGGGGATGATCGCTGATTGCAGCGAGAAAAACGGTTTAAAAAAATCGACAAATCATAAGATTATCCGCAAGGTATTAGCCTGTCATTATTCAATATTAGCAAATAAACTTCAAAGGCACCAAAGGTTATGAGTGTTATCTGCTAATGTTTTAGAGTATGCAAAAAGGGCTTTTTTCACTTCTAAAGGCATACTAATAGGTCAATATATGGGGTCGTGTAGTTGCTTAAAAACCGATGCTGATTAAGATCTAGAACAGCAACATTAGAAATAGTGGTCTGGTAATTGCTTTGTATATTATGAAAGTGAATATAAATCAGTTCATACACGCTGGGGTAATTGCTAACCTCGGCTCATTCAAAATGGAGAATATCATGGATTTATTACGTATTTTAATCGCAATCTTACTACCACCTCTTGGGGTTTTCCTGCAAGTGGGGCTAAGTAAGACCTTATTATTAAATATAATTTTAACCTTGCTAGGCTACATTCCTGGGATAGTGCACGCGGTATGGGTGATTGCTAAGCGCTAGTGGCTGCCAAGATGATTATCCCTAATGGTGAAGCGGCTCAGGCTGCTCACATTTATCGGAAAATGTTGCCAGTTAGGGGTAATTTTTACCTAGTAATGACATGTTTATCAATAATGTGCTTTACGCTGTGTCGTCTATTAAGCTGAGCTAGCTGTTTATTGATACTCGTTTTTTCCCTGCGTATGCAGGGGTTATGGACAATGCCATTACTCAGTCCGATTAGAATATAAGTGGTTGAAGTTTATGTTTTTTATATCGACTAGTTAACCGGTAAACTGATACTGAGCTTAAGGCCTTCGCGCTTTCCTGTTGGGCCGATAAGGTTTTCTGCCACTATACTGCCTTGGTGTAACGTAATGGCGGCTTGAGTGATTGCCAAGCCCAAACCCCAACCGCCGCTTTGCCTGTCTCTGGCAGTGTCGGGGCGATAGAAAGGTTTAAATATAGCTTCGAGTTCTTGTGGCTCTATACCTGGACCGTCGTCTTCCACCGTTATCAATATGTGCTTGCCAACTTGGGCTGCACTAATGGTTATCTGACTATTGGCATAGTAAATCGCATTACGCAGCAGATTTTCTATGGCGCGCGAGAGTGTCTTTGGGTGAAAAGGTAATAGCAGCGCCTCTGGTATATCAATTTGTAATAGTTTGCCTTGCTGCTCGGCTTCAAATTCGGCGTCATCTAACACTTGGCTTAAAGATTCTGCTAATTCGAGTACGACTTTATTTTCATGGCTGGCCAAGCTTACCCGAGATAGAGTGAGCAACTCGCTTATTAGCGCTTCAAGTTGTAGTGCTTCATAGCCGATACGTTCTAGCTCTTCACTTTGCTGCCCTTTTTTACGGCCTAACGCTAAGGCTAATTGCAGCCTAGTGAGTGGTGTGCGCAGTTCATGAGATATGTCGCCCATTAATCTTTGCTGATTGTTAATCATGGTTTGTACGGCATCGGCCATGCCGTTGAAAGCCTGTGCCAATTGGCCCATTTCATCGCGACGATTTGCGGTAGCTGCATCAACTCTGCTAGATAAATCACCTCTAGCGAGGGCATTGGCACTGTGTTTTAGCGAACGTAATGGCTTACCCAAATACCATGCGAGTAAACCGCATAATAAGCCTGACAATAATATGGCTAAGCCTGCGGTCAGTAATTTATTGTCGGCAAAGAAGAAGAACCACGGCCGTGGATGATTATCGGGGAAACGACCAAATAATTGATACGGTTTGCTGTTGACCTCAAAAGAATACGGGCCAAAAATAAGCTCATCTCTAAATTGATGGCTGATCGGTTGGTCTGCTTCTTCTGCCATGAGTTGAAAACGTCTAAATCCACGCGATACTCGTTTGGTATTTAATACTTGGCCTTCGCCATCAGTTAAATATAAACGCAATGGGCCGCCATTATGGTTTCTATCACCTTCTTTATTGCGGCTACGGTGCAGACGTTGAAGGTTTTTACCTTCGAGCAATTGAGGTTGCTCTTGTATCCGTTCTGCAACGTTTTTAAGCACTCGCTCAAGGCTGGCAGGTAATGGCGAACGATCATGGTTTTGTTGCAGTAATGGCAATAAAGACACCAGTGCAATAATCAATGAACTGCATAGCCAAAAGCCTAACAATAATTTAAAAAATAGCCCGTTAAATGGATTGTTCTTTAGCATTACGGTATCCAAATATAACCTTTACCGCGCAGGGTTTTGACGCGTGGACGGCCATCTTGGCGCTCTGGTAGTTTCTTGCGTAAGTTAGACAAATGCATATCTAAGCTACGATCAAATGGCATTAACTTTTTGCCTAATACGTTTTCGCTTAATGATTCTTTGGTGACCAGTTCGCCTGACTTTTCGATTAAATGAAACAGCAGTGAAAATTCGGTGCCAGTGAGAATGATTAGTTGCTCATTGCAATAGGTTTCTTGGCGGGTAGGGTCGAGACGTAAATCACCAAACTGCATCATTTCATTGGCTTGGCTATCTTGCTGAGTGGTTTGTGCTCGACGTAATATGGCTCTAATTCGAGCCACTAACTCGCGGTCATTAAAGGGTTTTGGCAAATAGTCATCGGCACCAATTTCAAGGCCGACAACTCGGTCAATTTCATCACCGCGAGCGGTTAGCATTAATACCGGTGTTTGCTTGCGTTGGCGTAAAGCACGCAAGACTTCAAAACCATTCAGTTTAGGCAGCATCACGTCAAGAAGGATTAAATCGAAGTCTTGCTGTTGCGCCATCATCAGCCCTTGCTCACCATCATAAGCTTGGGTTAATACAAAGCCTTCCAACTCAAGTAATTGGCTGAGTAGATCGGATAAACCAATATCATCGTCGATCAGTAAAATACGATTCATAACTTTCCTCTGGCACAAAGAAAATCTGTATGTTGAAGCTAACATACAGATTTTTCGATCAATTAAGCTTATCTTATGCCAAGATTAAATCATATCAACATTGCACAGTTTTACATTTATCCTGCTTTATTTTGCACTATGTAGCGTTTAATTCTGGCAATAATAAAGGTCAGTACAATAGACCCCAAAATCAGACCTACAGAAAAGACCGCATTTTGCAGTGAGTTAGGGTTAAACACTAACATGCTGCCTAAACCTAACATCATAATACCTGACATCAGTTTAAGTACTTCGCCTTCTTTTTCGGTCAGTTTGCGTTTACCTAAGGTCATTGAGAATACAATCACAATAGCGGCAAGTGGAATAACGTAAACCACATTATAAGCGATGAGGTATAAGTAACGCTGCATGGTATCGAGATCTGATAATGACAACACAGAGGTGTAAATCATTGGGAAACCTGCGGTGCAAAGCAGTTCATAGGTGTTAGCTAAAATAGCCAGAATCGTTGAGCCTAAAATCATTGTTGGTAACGAGCTGGCTTTGGATAATTTGCCCATACGTTTAATAAGCGAGCCACGATTTTCAACTGACATTGATAGACTGACGTCGCCACGGCCGTAAAAGTAATCTTTTATATTCACTATGGCCGCAATCAATGCCAATACCCCCGCACAAGTGATAATGATACCGCCATCACCGCCACCAAGTAGTTGGAATAAGTTAAGCCAGGCGCTCATAAATATAAAGTAGATAAAGCCTGAGAAGAATACAAAAATACCGCCTACCAATAACATACGTTTGCGGCTGCCTGCATTAACCATAATGCTCAGTAAAAACAGCAATACGAAAAATGCGCAAGGATTAAAAGCATCGACACCAGCGAGTACTAAGGTGAGCACTGGCAATGACATTTCTTCAGGGTGCACAGCACCAATGAGTGGAATGTCGACAGGCTGAACAGTTGGTATAGGGATAATGTCACTGGCTTGGTCAAATGACATGCCACACGAACCTTCGGCTTCTGGGTCGTCACTCGTGTCACTACAGGTTTCAAATAGTGGTGCGCTTACCACTGGCGTAGCGCCTAAGAAATCATCGAGCTTATTACCAATGTCAGCTTTACCACCTTGGCGTTGATAGCAGTTAACTAAGCGCTCTAGGATGTAACGCCCTGTGACATCATGGCTGTTATAGCCAACAACGGCCTCGCCACAAATGGCAAAGTAGGGCACCGATTTAGGTTCAACACCAGTGTGTTGGCCCATTTCCATGAGTTTATCGACATTGCCGGGTTCGCTAATGGCGTAGTCGTGTAATTCTATCCAGTCAAAACGTTCGCCTAAAGCATCAATAAAAGGATGCGCTTCACGACAATGAGGACAGGTTTTAGACCAAAAGAAATGCAGTTTAACCACAGGCTGCTGGTTTTGCTGAGTATACCAAAGTGAGTCGTCTGTTGAGGCCGCGGTACTGGCTATTGAGCTGGGTGCCAATATCAGTACACAAAGAAGTAACAGTAATTGGCCAATCAATCGGTTCATAATGTATTCCATTAAAGCGCTAATAGTTAGATTTTATGCCCTAATATGAATACTGTAAGGATCAAGTCTGAATTACGTTAACTGGCTCGCATTACTGCGATTTTTATCATTCAATATGCCAACTTGATCATGAATTACTGGCGCTAAAGTGCTATGAAAACGTTCTTTACATAGGTTTACTCAGTCTTAACCCTCATTGACATTGCATTCGGTAAACTGAGTATCAAATCTGCTAAGGCAGAAAATAAATCCCATTCATACCGAGGTACTTAACAATGAAAACATCATCAATCATCAAAACGAGTTTAGTTGCCTTAGTGGCAAGTTCGGCTTTATTAGCTGGCCAGTTATATGCAGTTGATGCAGCTGATAACACTGTAAAAACTGAAAATGTTGCCGCTAAAGGTGACCGACATCATGGTCACAAAGGTGGCATGCATAAAATGCTTCGTAAACTGGACTTAACTGATGCCCAAAAAGTTCAAGTAAAAGCCATCTTCGATAAGTACAATGCTAACCGTCCTGAGCGCCCAACTAAAGAGCAGCGCGCTGAGCACCGTACAGAAATGTTAGCGTTAATCACTACCGCTGGTTTTGACGAAGCAAAAGCAACTGCAATGGCTGAAGCACAGCAACAAAAGCATTTACAAAAGATGCTGACGCATTTGAAAATGCAAAACGAAATTTATCAATTATTAACGCCTGAACAGCAACAAACGTTTCAAGATAAATTTAAGCTAGGCAAAGGCCACAAACCGCGCCGTTAATGATTCACTGATACAACATCAGGTTAAATAGATAAAAGCCATTACCTTGGGGTAATGGCTTTTTTATTCATGCAAGTTTGCTAATGGTCACACTTTGCATAAGACCAGCAGCGACTTTAGTAAACTTTATCCTAATCGAGCAATGAACTTGCTATAGTAATAGCAGATAAATCATCAGTTAAATGAGCCGACAATTCTTATATGAGTACCTCTTCTGAATATGACTTTTGGGTCAAATTAGCTAGCCGCGCGTCGGTGGCTACTGCGCTGTGTCTTATTGTGATTAAGTTAATCGCTTGGTTGTACTCTGGCTCGGCCAGTATGTTGGGCTCATTAACGGATTCATTTGCAGATGCACTTGCTTCGATTGTTAACTTTATTGCTATTCGGTATGCCATTGTTCCCGCGGATAAAGATCATCGTTATGGCCATGGCAAAGCTGAACCATTAGCAACGTTAGCCCAAGCGGCCTTTATTTTAGGTTCGGCGTCGTTATTATTATTGTATGGCGGCGAAAAGCTTATTCATCCAGTGGCAGTCACCAATGCTATGAGTGGCATCGTGGTGTCGATTATTGCCATTGTGCTGACATTTGCACTCGTTTTACTGCAACGACATGCGTTGAAAAAAACCAATAGCTCTTTGGTTGAAGCCGATTCATTGCATTATAAGTCTGACTTGTTATTGAATGCAGCGGTGTTGTTTGCGCTAATATTAGCGCAATATGGCTGGTGGTGGGCCGATGGTTTGTTTGCGGTGTTTATTGCATTGTTTATTGGTAATCAAGCACTCGGTTTAGGTTATCGTTCAATTCAGAGTTTACTTGACCGCGAGTTAGACAACGAGACTCGTGACAAGATTAAAGCCTTGGCCAAGCAAGACCCTCGAGTTCAAGGTATTCACGATTTACGTACTCGCCAAGCAGGTAAAACCACATTTATTCAATTGCACATGGAATTAGCCGGTAACTTGTCTTTGCATGATGCTCATGAAATAGCAGATAAAGCGGGTATGACGATTAAAGCGGCGTTTGATGATGCTGAAGTGATTATTCACCAAGACCCGGTGTGATAGAGATGAATGGGGATGACAAATGCCAGCTCAGCAATACGTGCGATTAAGCTGACACAGGTTAGATATAGAGATTAAAATCCCAGAGCGTTAAATTGCGCCAAAGCCTGCTTTACTATGTCTGTAATACTGGCGTTAATATCGACAGTCACCACTAATGGCTCATTAGTGGGTTCTTCTAATGTGGCAAACTGGCTGTCGACCATGTTTTGTTTCATAAAGTGACCTTTTCTGGCTATTATGCGTGCCAAAATCAATTCATAGCTACCCTGCAAATATAAAAACCCGACCTGTTGATTACCTTGCCGAATTAGATCCCGATAGGATTTTTTTAGTGCAGAACAACCAATAATCACGGTTTTATTTTGGTTGTTAAATTCTAAAGCTAGATCACCAATACGCGATAACCAAGGTGCTCTATCAGCATCATTTAGAGGTTCTCCTCGGGCCATTTTTTCTATGTTGGCCTGGGGGTGAAGATCGTCACCGTCTACAAAAGTGGCATTCATCATTTTTGCTAACAGTTCACCTACGCTGCTTTTACCACATGCGCACACACCCATTACAATAATGCATTTTCCTGTCATTCTCTTACCATTCCTTAATATAAGCTTATATAATTAAAGACTTATTTTTTCGTAACTCAGTTTATAACTTGAGTTTACTGATCTCATTAAGGTTTGTGAATTCGAATGAGCACTCTCATTAATCACTTTGGAATATAGTATGGACACAATGGTACAAATCGCAGACCCGACCTACTTGTTGATGATAGCTGCACTCGCCATTATCGCGTTATTGATCCTGATTATTAAAATGAAATTGCATGCTTTTGTATCGTTAACATTAGTCTGCGTGGCCACTGCACTGGCAAGTGGCATTAGCAGTGATCAAGTAGTGCCGACTATGATGGCGGGTTTTGGTGGCACCTTGGCTTCAGTTGCCTTATTAGTCGGCCTTGGCGCTATGATAGGTAAGATTTTAGAGGTCACTGGCGGTGCTAAAGTGCTTGCCGATACCTTGATTAGCCGCTTTGGTGAAGATAAAGCGCCGCTAGCGTTAGGTATCGCTTCGCTGTTGTTTGGTTTTCCAATATTTTTTGATGCTGGCTTAATGGTAATGATGCCTATTATTTTTAGCGTGGCTAAACGCTTTGGCGACTCACCACTTAAGTATGCTTTACCGTCAGCGGGTGCATTTGCGGTGATGCATGCTTTTGTACCGCCACACCCTGGACCGGTAGCAGCTGCAGACTTACTTGGCGCCAACATTGGTTTATTGCTATTTGTTGGCATGATGGTAGCAATCCCTACATGGTATATCGGCGCTTACTTATTTGGTTTATATGCAGGCAAAAAATTTGATATTCCCGTATCGAAAGTTTTCTTCAGCACCGCACCTATTATCGATGTCGACAAGATCCCCAAGTTTGCTACAGTGATGTCGATTCTGGTGTTACCTGTGATACTCATTTTTATGGATACGGGGTTAAATACCTTAGCGGTAGCAGGAGTTATTGATGGTAAGTTGCCATTAGTTCAATTACTGCGAATGCTGGGTAAGACGCCCATCGCATTGCTGATTACCTTATTAGTGTGTTTGGTGGTCTTTGCTAAAGACTACGGCATGCAACCGCTTGAAAAACTGTGTGGCGATTCATTAGGGCCAATTTGTGCGGTGATATTAGTCACAGGTGCTGGTGGCATGTTTGGCGGTGTGTTACGTGCCAGTGGTATAGGCCAAGCGTTAGCGGATGCATTATCCGATACCGGTATGCCGTTAATTGTGGCCGCATTTGTTATTGCCACCTGTTTGCGGGTGGCGCAAGGTTCTGCAACTGTGGCATTAACCACTACAGCTGCATTAATTGCGCCCATGGTTGCGGCAACGGCTGGATTAAGCGCTGCTGATTTATGTTTTATTGTGATTGCCATTGCTGGTGGTTCAACGGTGTTATCGCACTTTAATGATTCCGGTTTTTGGCTGGTAGGGCGTTTGATGGAAATGGACGAGAAAACCACGTTAAAAACATGGACAGTGATGGAAACTTTACTCGGCACCATAGCTTTTATCATTGTTGGTATCTTGAGCATACTGTTTTAAATATCAATCGGTTATCATTAACAGTGACGAATTGACGTTTTAATACTAACAAAGCCGCAATAGCGGCTTTTGTTAGCCAGAATATTGGCTTAATTTAGTGTATTTATGACTCTAGGTTATGCAAACACTAGCTGGCTAGTGATTTGTGATCGGGCTTGTTCTAACGCTGAATCTGCACGCAAAATAAGGCGGTCGATAGTGTCGTCAGCTTGCCAGTTAGATAACCCGACACAGGCACTAAAGCGAATGTGCTTACCGCTTTCTGGTTCGATTAGCTCCGTATGTTCGATACTATGACGAATACTCTCGGCTATTTTTAGTGCAATATTTTTGCTGCTAGCTTGAATGATGGCAATAAATTCATCACCGCTCCAACGGGCGATTAAGTCAGTTTCAGCAAGCTTACTTTGGCAATGCTGAGCAAAGTGAATCAACGCTTTATCACCCATATCATGGCCAAACAAATGGTTAATTTGCTTTAAGTCATCTATACCCATTAAGACACAATAAAGGTGTTCATGCACAAGGGTGCTATGGGTCATTAATTGCTGACTAAAATGGATTAAGCCTCGTCGATTAAGGGCTTTTGTGAGGTAATCAACATAGATTTGTTTATCGAGTTTGTCTTTTAATAAATAAGATTCGGTGACATCGATCATGGTAACTTGAATAGCGGGTTGCTGCTCCCAACTGATCACCGTCTCAATTAATTTCACCCATATGATACGACCGCTAAGGTGTAGGCATTTGATTTCAACAGGATGAGGTTTAACTTTATTCGCGAGTAACGCAGCGTTAGCGTCTAGGCGCTGTTCTTGATAGCTTGGTTCAATCACATCCAAAATTGAGGCGAGTGACATAATACTTTGAGTATTAGGGTAACCGAATAGTTGTGCTAATGTCTGATTGCAATATAGCGGGCTAAAGTTGCGATGTACTAATACGCCTTGTACAGATCCATTGACTAATTGCTGATAGCGACTTTCACTTTGTACTAAAGCTTGTTTAAGTGTTGTAGATTCAGTTAAATCCACAATCGTGATTTGTAGGGCTGATCGTCCTTGCCATTCAACTATATGTTCAATAGCTAATATATTGAGTTTCAAACCTAAACGGTTACGGTTAACGTAGCTGCGTACCTGAGGTTTTTCTATACCACTCATTAATGCGTAGTAAGTGTGTGTGGCTACATCCTGTAGTTCGGGATCGATTAACTCTAGAACACTCTTTAGCGCTAAAATATCTTGAGCTGTATTATAACCGAAGATTTTTGCATAATTATCATCGGCATAAAGTGGTATAAAATCTTGATGAATAACTACACCATAATGAGCATCAAAATCCAAAATCGTTCCTTGTTTGAATGTTATATTTTAATGTAGCATTTTTACTCGATAAATATTCTAGCGCTTTTGGTTATTTGTACCCTGATGTGATGTGTAAACTGGGTAAACTCGGCAATATGAGATCATCTTCGCACTTACCGTTGTTAAGATCATAGCATTTTTATAAAAGTGTCATTGCCATAATGTTATTACATCATTATGGCTCCCCTGCGTCGTTTCGTTTTTAGTCCATCGACAGTTCTTTTAATTTACGCGTTAGGGTATTACGACCCCAACCTAGACGTTTAGCGGCTTCTTGTTTATGGCCTTGAGTATGTCTTAGTGCTGTTTCAAGTAAAATACGTTCAAATTCAGGTTGCACTTCAGTGAGTAAATCACTTTCACCTGCAGCCAGCTTTTCATCAATCCAATCAGTTAATGCGGTTTGCCAGTCACTTGCTCCAGCTTGTTTCTGCTGGGTTGCTACTGGGTCTTTAAGCAATTCTGGTGGTAAATCTTGCGGTAAAATTTCTTGTCCGGACGCCATTACGGTTAACCAACGACAAGTATTCTCAAGTTGGCGAACATTACCCGGCCAAGGAAGGTTAGCCAATTTTACCGCGGTTTCTTTAGTGAGTATTTTGGGTTCAACGCCAATCTCTTTCGCTGCGGTGCTTAAAAAGTGATTGGCGAGTTGGGCAATGTCTTCACGGCGCTGCGATAACGGCGGTAAGTGTACTCTGATCACATTGAGGCGATGAAACAAATCTTCGCGGAAGGTGCCTTTTTGCACCTGCACCTCAAGATTTTGATGCGTCGCAGCAATAATACGTACATCAACTTGCACTGCTTGATGACCGCCGACACGATAGAACTGGCCGTCGGCAAGGACTCGTAATAATCGCGTTTGCACATCGATTGGCATGTCACCGATTTCATCTAAAAATAGCGTGCCACCATTGGCTTGTTCAAAACGACCTTGGCGCACGTTGGCGGCACCAGTAAAGGCGCCTTTTTCATGGCCAAAGAGTTCAGATTCAATCAAATCTTTTGGGATGGCAGCCATATTTAATGCAATAAAGGGTTTGTCCTTACGCGGGCTGTGTTTGTGCAATGCACCAGCGACTAATTCTTTACCAGTACCAGATTGGCCATTGATGAGCACACTGATAGATGAGCGAGATAATCGGCCTATGGCACGAAACACTTCTTGCATTGCCGGGGCTTCACCAATAATTTCAGGGGTTTTTATGGTGGTATCAATAACGGGTTGTGGTGCTTGCTCTGTTGCATGTGTGAGTGCGCGTTCAACTAAATTAATGGCTTCATCAATATCAAATGGTTTTGGTAGGTATTCAAATGCACCTGCTTGATATGCGCTCACGGCACTGTCTAAGTCTGAGTGGGCGGTCATGATGATCACTGGAATATGCGGATAATGCAGTTGTAAGCGATCAAGCAAGGTTAAGCCATCAGTCCCTGGCATGCGGATGTCTGAAACGATGACTTGAGGTTGTGATGCTTCTAAAGCTTGCCACAAGGATTCTGCAGCAGCAAAGCTAGCCGTTGACAGTGATGCGCCTTTAAGGGCTTTTTCGAGTACCCAACGGATCGAACTATCATCATCGAGGATCCAAACTTGTTCACTAATGTTCATGTTACTACCTCATTCTGCCTACAAAGGGCATGCTAGTTATTGTAATGGCAGGTTAATAATAAATTCGGTATGCCCTGGTGCCGAAACACAATCAATGCGACCGCCGTGTAATCGGGCAATGTTATGCGCAATGGATAATCCTAACCCTGAACCTTCGTCACGTCCGGTGACCATAGGGTAGAAGAGGGTATCCATTAACTCAGCAGGAATACCGGGGCCGTTATCAATAATGGATAAGGCGAGTACCACTTTATAGCGCTGTGTTCCAATGGTGACTTGATGTTGAGTGCGAGTGCGAATGACAATATCGCCACCACAATGTTCTAACGCTTGTATCGCATTTTGCACAATATTCAATACGGCTTGCTGCATTTGATCTGGATCCATCTGAATATCTGGAATCGATGGATCATAATCTCGTTTTAAGCAGATATTGTCTGGCAGTGCCATTTCGACTAACTTAAGCACTTTTTGAATCACTTGATGGATATTGTGTTCAGCATGCTGCGTTGGTCGTTGCGGGCCAAGTAAACGGTCGACTAAATTACGTAATCTATCTGCTTGTTCGATAATCAGACTGGTAAATTCTTTTAATTCGGGCGAGTCGAGCTCTCGCGATAACAACTGCGCAGCGCCTCTAAGGCCGCCCAGTGGGTTTTTAATTTCATGGGCTAAGTTACGTACCAAAAACTGTGCAGCTTGTTGTTGGGCGTCCATATTAAGCTGCTGATGAATGCGACGTTGTTGGTCTACTTGACGTAATTCTAAAATGCTGAGGTTATTGTCATTTTCAATTGGCATCAAGGTGATATCAATGGTGTGATGTTGGCCGTCTAGGGTTATTAATGCGGCGGTATTGACCGTGAGTCCCTGGGCGGCATTAATGGCATCGCGCAGTAATTGTGGCTCAACCCCCATCAGTTGATAAAGCTCAGGAAGCGTTTGCTCGAGTAGCTTATGGTTACCTACTCCCAATAATTGTGCGGCCGCGGCATTAGCATAGCTCGGCTTGAGCTCGTTATTAATAACAAGCACTGCGGTGACTAAGTGATTGAGAAGGTTATTTGTGTCCATTAGCCGTCCTAGTATAGGGTTGCACCATTATAATGCACCACTTTGGTGCATATCACAACCCGGAACACACAAGCACTTTGTAAGATAAATAGTCACGCAAAATTTCATAAGCTAATGAATAAACTGATTTTTATCTTAATCATTTAGACTTTTTTGCAGGTCCAAATACAGATGCTTGGTGAAGGAATATCTTTCTAGGAGAGCTTGATGCAAGGACTTTGCCGCTTTGTGTTACAGCGTTAACAACCAACGAGTGTTCACCTCTATTAATGCCCGTTAATTGGAATATATTCGATGCTTGAGCTGGGGCTGCGATAATACCATCGACTAATAATGTCATTAGCACGCCACGAGGTAATTGAGGGGTGACGCTCACTGACACGGTAAATGCGCCATTATTGTCACGCACAGTAGCTTCTTCTTGGGGAGAGGTAATCGAAATCGTGTAGTTAATTGATGCTTCTGTTGTTGGGATGACATTGATTTTTGTTGGGGTGTCAATCGTCATGTTGTTTTGGGTGTTTTCATTTAATTCAACAGCTTCGGCATTATTTTTTTGTTCATCTGAGTAATGAACTTTGCCATTTTCATCTACCCAACGGTATACGGTAGCAACACTTTGGGCGCTCAATAATAGCAAACTAATAAGTATGATAAGGCGCATGATGTACTCCATAAAACGACAGTTTTAATAGAGTAGACGTTTTTATAAAAAAAATCAGCTTAAACTGTTTAGTTAAGCTGAATCGAAGCGGCGATATTAAACCGCTATTGTTTATTTAGGTGCAACAACACTAGATGTATTGGCAGCAGTATTCTGAAATTTGATCTGTTCGGATACTGAAGCTCACATTTGGTGCAAGCTCAAACTGGCTTGCTTCAGCATATGCAACCCACTCAGTTTTACCCGGTAATAACACGTCAAACTTGCCAGAAATAACCTGCATTATTTCACCTTGAGCCGTTGAAAACTCATATTCACCAGGCAATACCACACCAAAAGTTTGTTTACTACCATCAGCTAATACTACGCTTCTGCTTATCACTTTACCGTTAAAATACACATTGGCTTTTTTAGCGACGCTTACCTGTTGCAACATACTCATATATTTTTCCTAAAAATGATCTTGGTTTGAATCTATCTGCGTTTACGTAAAATATCTAGTTAAATGTTTTCATGTTGTATCACGAGAGTCGCTTCGCTGCTAGGGCGGACTGCGTCCTGCTAGAGTCGCTTTGCTGCTAGGGCGGACTGTGTCCTGCTAGAGTCGCTTCGCTGCTAGGGCGGACTGTGTCCTGCTAGATTCGCTTTGCTGCTAGGGCGGACTGTGTCCTGCTAGAGTCGCTTTGCTGCTAGGGCGGACTGTGTCCTGCTAGAGTCGCTTCGCTGCTAGGGCGGACAGTGTCCTGCTAGAGTCGCTTCGCTGCTAAGCTGTTGACTTTATAGCCTCTAGCCGCGGAGCGTACTAGCAGCGCAGCGTCCTAGGCTCTTTCGCTCGTCACCGCTTGCTACCAATATTTTTAGCCTCTGTATAGACTAGACAACAAAAAGCCCAGATGCATGCATCTGGGCTTTTTAGATCTCAATGAGTGGCAGACGTTGCCACTCATTGATGGTAATTAACTGCGGTTATTACGCTTACGCTCATTCTCAGTTAAGAATCTCTTACGAACACGGATGTTCTTAGGAGTTACTTCAACTAATTCATCATCATCGATGAATTCAAGAGCTTGCTCAAGAGTCAATGTGATAGGCGTAGTCAATACTTGTGCTTCATCAGTACCTGATGCGCGCATGTTAGTTAGCTGCTTACCTTTCAAACAGTTTACTGTCAAATCGTTAGAGCGAGCATGAATACCCACTACTTGACCTTCATACACTTCAGCAGCGTGACCAATAAACATACGACCACGGTCTTGCAAAGCAAATAGAGCGAATGTTAGTGCTTTACCTGTTGCGTTTGAAATCAATACGCCGTTAGCGCGTTGACCAATATCGCCACCTTTGTGTGGACCGTAGTGATCAAATGAATGATAAATTAGACCAGTACCAGATGTTGCTGTTAAGAATTCGGTTTGGAAACCAATTAAGCCACGGCTTGGGATAACGAAGTCGATACGTACACGACCTTTACCATCAAGCTGCATGTCTTTCATTTCGCCTTTACGAACACCTAATTTTTCAATTACGGTACCTTGATGATCTTCTTCAACGTCAACTGTTACAGTTTCGTATGGTTCATGTAGCTCACCATCGATTGTTTTTAGAATAACTTCTGGACGAGATACGGCTAATTCATAACCTTCACGACGCATGTTTTCAATTAAAATCGATAAGTGTAATTCACCACGACCTGAAACGCGGAAACGGTCTGGACTTTCTGTTTCTTCAACGCGAAGTGCTACGTTGTGAACTAATTCAGTCTGTAAACGTTCAAGAATGTTACGTGAAGTAACATACTTACCTTCTTTACCCGCGAACGGAGAAGTGTTTACTTGGAATGTCATCGTTAGTGTTGGTTCATCAACAGTTAACGGTGGCATTGCTTCTACTGCATTCACTGCACAGATAGTATCAGAGATTTTAAGCTCGCCTAAACCTGTAATAGCAACGATGTCACCAGCATTTGCAATTGGCACTTCAGTACGGTCAAGACCCATGTAACCTAATACTTGGCCCATTTTACCGTTACGTGTCTTACCGTCAGCGCCAATAATGGTCACTTGTTGGTTAGTCTTAACGCTACCACGAGTAATACGGCCAATACCGATAACACCCACGTATGAGTTATAATCGATTTGAGAAATTTGCATTTGGAATGGAGCTTCTGCATCAGCATCTGGGAAAGCTACTTTCTCAACGATAGTTTGGAATAGCGGCGTCATATCATCGCTTGCTACATCTGGATCTAACGTTGCAAAACCATTTAATGCCGAAGCATAAACGATTGGGAAATCTAGTTGTTCGTCAGTGGCACCTAAGTTAACGAATAAATCGAATACTTGGTCAATAACCCAATCTGGACGAGCACTTGGACGGTCAATTTTGTTGATAACAACAATTGGCTTAAGGCCTTGAGCGAATGCTTTCTTGGTTACAAAGCGAGTTTGTGGCATTGGGCCATCAACTGCATCAACCAACAATAATACTGAGTCAACCATAGATAGAACGCGTTCAACTTCACCACCGAAATCGGCGTGGCCAGGAGTATCTACGATATTAATACGGTAGTCGTTCCACTGGATGGCAGTGTTCTTTGCCAGAATGGTGATCCCACGTTCTTTTTCAAGATCGTTAGAATCCATAACCCGCTCAGTAGCTTCTCCACGAGATGCAAGGGTTCCTGACTGCGCCAACATTTTGTCAACCAAGGTTGTTTTGCCATGGTCAACGTGGGCAATAATGGCGATGTTACGTAAATTCTCTAGCACGGATAAACCTCTAAACCAGCAAATAAAAAAAAAAGGATCTAACAGTAGTTATAGATTATAGCTACTGTAAAAAAGCGTGCCATTCTACTTCACAGCAGCTTTTGTAGATAGGATTATTTTTGAACACTTGTAAATCTATCGCTTGCTATGGATTAATAAACAGCATAAAACGTATATATATGAAGCATAACCATGGTGTAAGACAAAACTGTGACATTGGCTAAAACAGCAACATTAACATGACGCACCATTATGGACTTTTGCACCATGATGAAACATAGTGATGCACGAGGTTGGTGCAAGGTTATGGTTTAGAAGATTTGGAAACTTTCTCATCTTCATAAAATCAATTAGTTAGCGATCTGGCATGAATATCGCTTTATTGCTGATAATTATGAAAAGATTCGTTTTCCAGGTGCATCATCTGGCGAATAGCAAGATTATTTAAGGGACAACCCTTTACCCTACCGGAGGCTTGAGAATGTCAGTTGAATCAGTTTTAAAACAACTTGTAGAGTTAGAAGTTAAGTTTGTAGACTTACGCTTTACCGACACTAAAGGTAAAGAGCAGCACGTTTCTATTCCTTCTCATCAAGTAAATGAAGATTTCTTTGAAGACGGTAAAATGTTTGATGGCTCTTCAATTACAGGTTGGAAAGGCATTAATGAATCTGACATGGTGCTAATGCCAGATCCAACCACTTTCGTATTAGACCCTTTCACAGAAGAAACAACAGCGCTTATTCGTTGTGATATTTTAGAACCTGGTACTATGACAGGTTATGATCGTGACCCACGTTCAATTGCTAAAAAAGCTGAAGCTTACCTAATTTCTACTGGTATTGCTGACACAGTATTGATTGGTCCAGAGCCAGAGTTCTTCTTATTTGACGATGTCCGTTTTGGTACCGACATGTCAGGTTGTTTTGTTAAGATTGACGCAAAAGAAGCATCATGGAACTCAGCTAAGAGCTATGAAGAAGGTAACACGGGTCACCGTCCAATGGTGAAAGGTGGTTATTTCCCAGTTGCACCAGTTGATTCTTCACAAGATTTACGTTCGGCAATGTGTTTAGTACTTGAAGAAATGGGTCAAGTAGTTGAAGCGCATCACCACGAAGTAGCAACAGCGGGTCAAAACGAAATCGCAACACGTTTCAACACGTTGACTAAGAAGGCTGATGAAATTCAAATTCTAAAATACGTTGTTCATAACATGGCGCATGCTTATGGTAAGACAGCGACATTTATGCCAAAACCAATCGTTGGTGACAACGGTAGCGGCATGCACGTGCATCAGTCTTTAGCTAAAGACGGCGTAAACTTATTCGCAGGTGATAAGTATGCTGGTTTGAGTGATTTAGCGCTTTATTACATTGGCGGCATTATTAAGCATGCTCGTGCATTGAATGCGTTCACTAACCCAAGCACTAACTCTTACAAGCGTTTAGTGCCACATTTTGAAGCGCCTGTAATGCTTGCATATTCTGCACGTAACCGCAGTGCTTCAATTCGTATTCCAGTGGTACCAAGCCCTAAAGGCCGTCGTATCGAAGCGCGTTTCCCTGATCCACATGCAAACCCATACTTAGGTTTCTCAGCATTACTTATGGCTGGTCTTGATGGTATTCAAAACAAGATCCACCCAGGTGAAGCAATGGATAAAGATTTATATGACTTACCTCCTGAAGAAGCTGCTGAAATTCCACAGGTTGCAACGTCATTAGAAAACGCACTTGAACATTTACAAGCTGACCATGAGTTCTTGACTAAAGGCGGCGTATTCAGCGAAGACTTTATCCAGTCTTATATCCAACTTAAAACGGCTGAAGCAGAACGTGTTGCACGTACTACTCACCCACTTGAGTTTGAGATGTACTACAGCTTGTAATTTTTGAATACAATTGCTTAAACAAGCAAACCAATAAAAAACTCGATAATTGATTATCGGGTTTTTTATTGCTCAAAAGATGTGAGACTAATCAGTAACGTTAGCTTACGGATATCCGCGTCATACCTCAGCAGGTATCATCAGGATGATTAACATTGCCGACAACGGTAGCGGTGGTGAATTTAACATCACAACATACGATGTTAATAATCGAAGCGGGTTACGTATTCGTCCCAATGCGGATTATGCTGCGAATAAATGTGAAATTAGTTACTCTCAGCCACAAGTTGCAGGAGAGTCACCGTTAGTTGTCGTCGATATTGACGAGTGTTAAGTGCTCTTGTTATTCGCGAGTATCACCTCAAATTACCCTCTTTAGACAAATGCCATGTTAACTTTATGGCATTTATTGTTTTGTGGCTCCCATTTGCTTGAAATATTTGTGATTAACGTAAATTTGTAGAGGATTTCACTCAGGAATATGATATTTATACCGTTAATCACTCACTAAAAAGCGATTTGTTCAATGGATAAGAAAGACCTCAAGCTATTAGAGATTTTACAACGTCAGGGCCGGATGGCTGTTTCTGAATTAGCCGATAAGGTTAATATGTCGGATACTCCTTGTTTACGACGAGTCAAAAAGCTTGAACAAGATAAAGTGATTTTAGGCTATGGTGCCCAAGTTGACCCTTTTAAAGTGGGTCTCAATGTTGTGGTTTATACGTCGATACGCTTAACGGAACATACTGATCAATCGACAGCGTTATTTGAGTCAACCATGGCACAATTACCTCAAGTGATGGAATGCGCCGTGGTAACTGGATCTTATGATTATATGCTCAAAATAGTCGCCAAAGATTTGGTTTCTTATGAGCAATTTATCAAAAAATCGCTCGGCAACCTCAAGTTTGTCGCCAGCATTGAAACTACAGTAGTTTTGAAGCAAATATTTAGCCGTACGGCATTGCCAGTGGATCAGTCACCGATCGAATAAGCACAAATACGCAAATACGCAAATACGCAAATACGCAAATAGGCACATATAAATACCCAAAAGC
This sequence comes from Shewanella sp. AC34-MNA-CIBAN-0136, assembly GCF_040309945.1. NCBI lineage: Bacteria > Pseudomonadati > Pseudomonadota > Gammaproteobacteria > Alteromonadales > Shewanellaceae > Shewanella > Shewanella sp. AC34-MNA-CIBAN-0136. The sequence continues at coordinate 168,520 of NZ_JBEOPJ010000003.1, forward strand.
AGCACCTAGGCCGTCATAGACTATGACAGCATAGGTTACCGCTAAGGGCGTTAAGTTGATAGGTTAGGTAAGGTTTAACCTTGTTCCATTGAGGCAATAAACTTGTTCGATTCGGCAATCGATTTGTTCATTTCTTTAATCAGGCTAGAGATATCAGTCTGTAAATTGGCAAACTCACCTTTAATTGCACCAATAGCCTGCGCATTTAGGTTATGTTTTAAATACAGCATATTATCTTTCATCGCAGTTAGAATGGGTGGCATTTTTGCTTCTGCACGACGCATGCTTCTCACTAGCGTTTTATATGAACGCTTGGTTTCATTGAGCTTGCTGGTGCTGTTACGACGTAAACTGGCTTTGCTGATTTCTTCGATTTCAGTTTGCCATTCGTCAAATAATGCATCCGCGACATCTTCGACTTTCTCGATGCGATGACTCACTTCATCTGCTGCAGATTGAGCAGACTCATATTCATCTTTCGCTTTATTATAAGCATCTTCTAAATCGCCACCATCAAATGCCAAAAGCGCCTGCATTTCTTCCAATGCAGAGCTAAATTGCTCTTGTGCTTCTTCCTGCGACTCTTTAGCCTCTTGAACTCTATCGACCATAATGTCGCGTTTGTGGTAGCCGACTTTTTCCATTGCACCGTAATAGGCGCTTTGACAACCGCTCAACAGTAAACTGCTACTTAATAGTGCCAGTGATATCCATTTTTTCATCAATGTGTCTCTTTTATTGTGTGAGGCGAAAAGTGTCCTCGTTGAGGTTAACTACCTTATGAGTTAACTGCCTGATTTAAATTTTGCTGCGTCGATGATGCTCCATAAATGGAATAAACCACCGATAATGGCTGGGATGACCAACACAAAAAAGAAATAGCAAACAGCAGTAATGCAGAAGAATAACAAAGCCGCTAATATACGCCCTTGTAAAAGCTGACCTAGGCCTGGGAAAAATAAGCTCGCGACAGCTGCGAGTATATTACCCGCCGAACCTTGTTGTGACATCAATTTGCTCCATTATTCGATGACTAATATGTTATAACATTGTACGAAGTTAGTGACTTAATACAAATGTTATCTCCACTAACGTGGTATGAAATAAGGATTATTATGCCCAAAAAGTTTGATTACAGCCCTATTGCGGCTTTTTTTAGTGGGATTTGGCAGTTTCTACTCCATCTCAAACAACGGCTTGCTGAAGACCAAATTAATATACGAGCAGGTCATTTGGCCTATGTGACCTTGTTGTCATTGGTGCCTATGTTGGCTGTCACCATGTCGATGTTATCGGCCTTTCCGGTGTTTAAAGGTATTCGCGGCAATATTGAAGGCTTTATATATAATAATTTTATACCTGCAGCGGGTGATACGGTGCAAGTGCATATCAACGAGTTTGTCGCTAATGCATCTAAAGGCACCTTTGTCGGTATTGTTGCGTTAGTGTTTGTTGCCATTATGCTGATTTCAGCTATCGATAAAGCATTGAATAACATTTGGCGAATTACCGAAAAGCGCTCTTACGTGGTGTCATTTTCGATGTACTGGATGGTGTTAACTCTAGGTCCTGTACTCATTGGTGCAAGTCTAGTGGCCACCTCTTATGTTGTTTCATTAGAGGTGGTAACTGGCAGTGAGTTGTCTGGATTAGTCCCGTGGATTGTTGAGCGTCTACCATTGCTGTTTTCTGTGGCATCTATATTACTGTTGTATATGGTCGTGCCTAACAAGAAAATCCATTTTTTACATGCTCTATTGGGAGCGATTGTAGCAGCGGTATTATTTGAAGCAGGCAAAAAGGGTTTTGCGTTTTATGTGACCCAATTTCCGAGTTATGAAGCCATTTATGGTGCACTGGCAGTAGTGCCGATTTTATTTGTATGGGTATATTTATCGTGGATGATTGTATTACTCGGTGCAGAAATTACTGCCGCACTGCCAGAGTATCTGGAAAGTTTAGCGGTTATCGCGGATGATCTTAAAGCTGAAATTTTTACAGAGACTGAGACTAAAAGCCAGAATCTCAATAATGTGCACGATCCTCTAGTGGTCGATAAATCCATTTCGTCGTCTGATAAATCTTAAGTGGCATTGGTGTTCTACGCCAATGTATTCAGTAACAACTAGTCTGTATGGGCCACAAGTAGCAAGTTATGTTGCTACCTGTGGTCTCTCAGTTGGCCTTGTTTTATTTTCTTCAATAAGCATCATCAAATAGCATAGTTTAAGGCAGTTATGATTGCATTAATTCAACGAGTTAAACGCGCGTCAGTGGCGGTCGACAATACAATAGTCGGCAAAATTGACCAAGGCTTGTTAGTATTACTAGGCATAGAGCGCGAAGATAATATTGATAAAATGGTTAAGTTAGCTACAAAAGTCATTAATTATCGGGTGTTTAGTGATGAAAACGGAAAAATGAATCTTAATCTGGCTCAAGTCGGTGGACAATTATTGGTGGTGTCGCAATTTACCTTAGCAGCAGATACCGGCAAAGGCTTAAGACCCAGTTTTTCGAGCGCTGCAACTCCTGAACAAGCCGATCGCCTTTATTTGGCTTTTGTCGAATATTGTCGCCAACAAGGGGTTATGACACAGACAGGACAATTTGGTGCAGATATGCAGGTCGAGTTGGTCAATGATGGCCCAGTGACCTTTAATCTGCAGGTATAAGGCCTTAATTTATTACCATTCTATTATTGTCAGTAGAGGTTAACCAGTCATCATCGGAGAGATGCCGTTATGTTTGATATTTCATTCACAGAAGCGCAATCAGATGCCAAGGTCAATGCTTTACTGCAGACCTTGTGTGAAACTTGGCATAGTACGATTCCTGTTAGTCAATTTATGGGCATTAAACCAGTGTTGTTTAATGGAGATAGCCTACAAGTCACTGCACCTTTAGAGCCCAACGTTAACTTACATCACACCATGTTTGCTGGCAGTATTTATACCTTAATGACATTAACAGGCTGGGGAATGGTGTGGTTACAGCAGCAATTGTCACAAGCCCATGGTGATATTGTATTAGCTGATGCAAAAGTCAGGTATTTAAAACCGGTGACTAAACAGCCCTATGCCAAAGTTATTTGGCCCTATACTGATTTGAACCCATTAAACCGAGGCCGGCGAGTCAAAATCACCTTAGAAGTGGCGTTATATTGTGATGACATTATGTGTGCTACGTTTACCGGCCAATTTGTATCTTTACCGCCAAAAAATGGTCGCGTTGATTAACATATTCGCGTTGAACAAGTAAATATGTTTCGATTTTATCGAATATAATTGCATAATTATTGCGCTATTATTCTTTTTTATAGGTCAATATACTAGCTACATTGGTCAGGCACATAGCATATGACCCAACAAACATATGGGTGAGACTTAACAATGGCAAAAGTATTAATTTTAAAATCAAGCATTCTAGGCAGTTATTCACAGTCTTCAGCATTAGTTGATTATTTAAATCAGCAATGGAGCAGTAAAGGTGCACAAATTACAGTGCGTGATTTAGGTAAAAATACCTTGCCAATGTTAGATGGTGAGCTAGCTTCTGGTTTACGTGGCGGCGATAACCTTTCCGAACGTCAATTATCTGCAGTGGCACTATCGAATGAATTAGTCGCTGAAATTAACGATCATGACACCATTGTTATCGCAGCGCCGATGTACAACTTTGGCATACCGACAACGTTAAAAAATTGGATCGATTTTATTGCTCGTGCCGGTGTAACGTTTACTTACACCGATACAGGACCCGTTGGATTAATCAAAGGTAAGCGTGCCATTATTGTGACGACTCGTGGTGGAGCGCATAAAGGCGGGTCTACAGATCATGTTGTACCTTACTTAACAACTGTGTTGGGCTTCATTGGAATTAACAACGTCGAAACCATTTATGCTGAATCATTAAATATGGGCCCAGATGCAGCCGAAGCAGGTATTAGCCAAGCTAAGCTTGATATTGATGCAATAGCACTCTAATCATTTTATAGATGTTTAGATAACGCCACGAATTCGTATAGTTAACGCTTAATGAACCTTTGACATTTAAAGGTTCATTAAGCGTTTTTTTATTTTGTGTTTTGTTGTTATTTTATTAATCCAAAAAAGTATTTACTGCGTATAATTAGTAGAACCAGTATCTAGATTGATGCCAATTTTACTTTTCAAAAATGTAGTTTCATTAACAAAAGCCTACGGGTTTACCGTTGAAAAGCCGTCATGCTGTCATTTATTTTTTATGAAACTCAGAAAAATTGTCATCGCGTCAGTATTAATCTTGCTCGCTTTGAGTCTTATGCCTATATTGATGCTGATCAATCAGTGGGCTTCAGATACAGAGGCTTATGGCATTACCGGAAATGACGGCCAACAGATTCATTTTCGGTGGCAAGACGTTAATCAACAAGTTCACCAGTACCCTGCGTCCGCGGGAACATATACCTACTTATTTTTAGGCTTTTTGTCGTGCTCAGAAATTTGTCCAATACGCATTGAGCAATTAGATCAACTTGAGCAACGAATACAGCAGGATGCTTCGATAAATAAAGCTGAGGTTCAATTTATGTTTGTGACTATCGATCCTGATAACGACACATTAGCCGTGCGCCAAGCGGTGATCGATGCACGCTCTAAACGTTTTGTCAGTGCGTCATTGTCCGAGTCAGATTTACATCAACTTGAGTTACGCTTATCTGACAATATCAATCGACAACTCGCAACTATAAATCATGTAGGTAATCTATTTTTGTTGGATCCTTACGGAAAAATCGCGCGTATTTACACTGCTAAGCAGCTTTCAACATCCAAAATGCTCATCGACCTAAACCATATTATTTCAACTCAACACTAGGGATATGTATGAATGATAATCAAACAGTAACACTGCTTAAAAAAAATGATTCATATATATATCGATTATTGTTGCTGCAGGCTCCACTGCTAGCCGCGAGTGGTTTTATCGGCGCTAAAATGCTGACATTTAGTATCACCGCCGCGATAGCAGTATTGGTAATATCACAGCTCAGTTATGTTTTGCTAAAAGGTACTGAGTTGTTTGGCATTGTGGCTGCTGTGATTATGATGACAGTATCGGGACTATTAGTTCAAAGCCAAATGGGCATGATTGAAATGCACTTTCATATCTTTGCTACCATGGGGATATTTCTTATTTACCTGCGTTGGCAGCCGTTAGTGGCCGCTTTGTTGACCGTGGCGATACATCACGTCTTAATGACTTATATCCAATTACAAGGTGTTGAACTATTTGATACGCCAGTGATGATTTTTGCTGGCGAGTGTAGCTGGAGTATCATGCTCGTTCATGCGCTGTTTGCCGTAACTGAAACCGGTATTTTAATTCGTATTGCCTTATTTATGCGTGCAGACTCAGTTGCCAATCAACGTATTGCTGGTGCAATTCAACATATTTCACAGCATAAAGATTTATCGATTCGGTTACCTTCAGCCGATACTCAGGCAGAAATGTCCTTTAATTTGATGCTGGAAGAGTTGTCGCAATTGTTTAACGACTATCGCGATATTGCTGTGAAAATGGCAAGTACTTCCGACAACTTAATGAGCCTGAGCGATCAAGCTCAACATGCGGTACAACAGCAAAATAACCAAGCGCGATTGATTGCCGAATCGACTCAACATGTTATTGACAGTTTTCAGCAAATGGCTCATGACAGCCAAATTTCAGCGGATCAAGCAAGAGAGGGGGCAACCTCAAGTCTTGGCGATCGCCAGAACGCATTAAGCATTATGAAAGACATGCAGGCGCTAGAAACTAATATGACTGAAGTAACTGAATCAATGACTGATTTAACCACTGATGTTAGTGCTATTACCACACAGTTGCAGGCCATTCGCAGTATTTCAGATCAAACTAACTTACTTGCGTTGAATGCGGCGATTGAAGCGGCTAGAGCGGGTGAGAGTGGCCGTGGTTTTGCCGTTGTGGCAGATGAAGTTCGCACTTTAGCAAAGCGTACCAGTCAGTCTACCGATGGTATTGAAAAAGTACTGAGTCGTTTAAATGTCAGCATGCTAAAAACCGTTGAGTCGATGGATCAAGGCAAGCAACGTACGACGCAAAATGTAGTCCACACCAGTAGCATTGCTCAAGGGCTTGAGCAACGTTCTGCTCAAATAGGTCAAGTGGCTACCTTGAGCCACAATGTGGCAAATGGTACACAACAACAAGCAGATAGATTGACTCAAATAGGTGCGGAGATTTTGGATAACGCCCAAGCCGTTGTACTTTTATCGGCGCAAGTTCAAAAGCTGGCTGGTGGCGCGGTAGAAATGAAACGGATTACTCAAGACTATCAAGCCAAAGCTGCGGCTTACAAGGTGTAAAAACACAGGCGAAAGCATCGCTTTCGCCTGCATTATATGGCTGCAAAGGAGCTATACCCTTATATGATTAACGCCAACGTTTAAAAATCAATGAAGTATTAATGCCACCAAAAGCAAAGTTATTACTCATAATATAGTCGGTGTCGATATGACGAATATCGTCTTTAATGTAATCGAGCGGGGCGCATTCTGGGTCGACATGATTAAGATTGAGTGTTGGTGCAAACCAGCCTTCATTCATCATGTTAATACTAGTCCATGCTTCCAATGAACCACAGGCTCCTAGGGTATGACCGGTATAACTCTTTAATGACGATATTGGCGTTTCTGTGCCAAATACTGCATGAGTCGCGGCAGTTTCAGCTATATCACCGCGATCAGTAGCGGTGCCATGAGCACTAATATAACCGATGTCTTGTGCCGATAGTTGGGCATCTTTTAAGGCTAAACGAATCGCTACTTCCATGGTATTAGCATTGGGTTGAGTGACGTGTTGGCCATCTGAGTTGGTGCCAAAACCAACCAACTCAGCATAAATATTTGCACCACGGGCTTGAGCATGTTCAAGCTCTTCTAATATCAAAGTACAAGCTCCTTCACCGATAACCAAACCATCGCGGCTCTGGTCAAATGGGCGTGGCGTTAGCTTTGGAGTTTCATTTTGGGTGCTGGTGGCATACAAAGTATCAAATACCACCGCCTCAGTAGGACAAAGCTCTTCACCGCCGCCCGCGAGCATAATGGTTTGCATGCCATATTTAATCGCTTCATAAGCATAGCCAATGCCTTGACTGGCAGAGGTACAGGCACTGCTGGTGGTGTGAATACGGCCTTGCAGGCCAAAGAACACCCCAATATTAACCGCGGTAGTGTGGGCCATCATGCGGATATAACTGGTGGCGGTTAACCCCGACATTTCGCCCGTTTTTAACATGTCACCAAAGCCCATAATGGGATCGGTACTGCCTGTAGATGAACCGTAAGCAACGCCAACTTGACCGGAATTAAGGATGGGGTCGTTCAACAAACCTGCATCTTCAAGCGCTAATTCACTGGCTCGTGTCGCCATCATGGATACTCGCCCCATAGAGCGGATCTTTTTACGTGAATAATGGGCAGGTAAAGAAAAATCAGTCACTGGCGCTGCCAGTCGAGTATTTAGACCTGGGTAGCGATCCCATTCATCCATACGAATAACGCAGTTGTGTTTGGCTAATAGGCTGGCTTTAATTTGTTGCCAGTCTTGGCCTAATGCGGAAATCCCGCCCATACCGGTAACGACTACACGCTTCATATCATGCCTCCGTTAACGGAGATCACTTGGCGAGTTATGTAGGCGGCATCGTCTGATAATAAAAAGTTAGCTAGCCCGGCTATTTCACTGGGTTTGCCCATGCGCTTCATCGGCACTAGTTGGTTGACAATATCTGTTGAAATATCTGTGACCATGTCGGTTTCAATCAACCCTGGTGCGATACAATTGACAGTAATTTTTCGTTTAGCTAACTCAAGCGACAAGGCTTTAGTTGCGCCAATAATTCCCGCTTTTGATGCGCTGTAGTTCACTTGGCCACGATTACCTGCAATGCCTGACACTGAGGCTAGGGTGATAATACGTCCGCCTTTACGTGCTTGCACCATTGGCATCACTGTAGGATGGATAACATTATAAAAACCATCAAGGTTAGTGTGGATCACACTGTCCCATTCATCTTCGGTCATCGCAGGGAAGGCGGTGTCGCGATTAATACCCGCATTAAGAATAACGCCATAATAGGCACCATTTTCGGCAATGTCCGTTTCGATAGCAAGCTTGACCGCTTGGCGGTCGGCAATATCAAATTGCAGTAAACTAACCTGCACACCAAGATCTAATAAGGTTTTTTGTACTTGCGCTACGGCAGCATGATTGCTGTGAAAGTGCAGCGCAATATCGAAACCATTCTCGGCTAATTTAATGGCGATGGCTTTGCCTATTCCTCGGCTTGAACCGGTAACTAATACTCTATTATTCAAAATGTCTCTCCGTGATTGATTCGAGGAACTCCAATGGGGTGTCAAAAGGTTTGTTGATCATGCTTAGCCGTCAGCTTGGCTTTCATCAATATAAGCCTGGGTATCTTGTGGTTGGAATACATTGACATTAGCTGCCGCCACTAACGTTTGGTGATGATAAATTTGGCAGTCAAATACCGCTAATCCAGACTCTTCCTGGTACAGCCGAGTGACCTTGGTGCGATAAGACTCACCTAAGGTAAAGGTGTCTATATGCATTTGCAGTTTGCGGGTGCCGAGTAAAAAACCGACTCGGATAGTATCGTCGCACAGTAAGGCTTCAACACCCGCTAATGCAGCAATACTTTGGGCCATATACTCGATGCCAACGTAATTAGGCACGCCATTGAGTTGAGCGTCGAAATAGGCACTATTAGGGCTAATATGGGTTGCGGTGATTAAGCAGTCTGGGCGATGTTCTAAGACATTATCAATCAAGATCATCGGTGCTCGATGCGGAATAAAAGTACTTATATCTTGCGCTAACATCGCCGGCGTTGCAGTGACTATTGACATGGAACTAGGCATCCTTTCGACAAAAAATCAGGCTGGCATTACTGCCGCCAAAGGCAAATGAATTGCTCATAATAAAGTTGAGTTGGCTAAGGCCAGTATTGTTGTTGGCACTAACGAGAGCGATATTCGGGTCATTAGTATCTTGCTGCCCATCCCAGATGTGCGGCGGCAAACGCTTTTCATGGTTAAGTGGGCTTAATAACAAATAACAAAAGGCAGCTTCAATCGCGCCAGCTGCGCCTAAAGTATGGCCCGTGAGCGGCTTGGTTGAGCTGCAGGCTGGTGATGAATGACTGAATACTGCGGTGACCGCACGCGATTCCATGGCATCATTTTTGGGAGTAGCGGTACCGTGGAGGTTGAGATAATCGATTTTTTCGGCCGTAATGTTGGCTTCTGCCAGGGCTTGTTGCATAGCGGCAATAGCACCTAATCCTTGCGGGTGTGGCGCTGAAATATGATGAGCATCGGCAGACTCGCCGATCCCCGCCAACATGACGTCACTTTGGCCACGCTCTAAAGTAAATAAAGCAGCCCCTTCACCAATATTAATTCCATCACGATGGCGACTAAACGGATTGCAATGGCCTTTGGATACCGATTCTAATGCGGCAAAGCCATTAACGGTTAACTGACACAAGCTGTCTACACCCCCCACAATTACCATATCGCACATATTCGCATTGAGTAACCGCTGAGCACTGGCAAACACTTTGGCACTCGATGAACACGCTGTAGATACGGTATAACAAGGGCCTGACAGTTCAAACAACTGTTTTAAATAATCACTGGGGCTACCCAGTTCCTGCTGCGAGTAATGGTAACTCGGGGGGAAATGGCCATGTTCAAGCTGATATTTTAATGCCGCTTCGCCTTTGGAAATGCCAGAGGTGCTGGTGCCTAAAACCACTCCGATGCGATGGGAACCAAAACGCTGCTTAGCTTGCTCTATTGCGGGCACAAGTTGCTGGGCGGCAGTGTTTAATAAACGATTATTACGGCAAGCAAATAAACTGAGATGATCGGCAATTTCTATTAACCGTTTGTCATCGACGCAACCGACTAATGTAGGCGCATCGAACAATAAATTATCGCGCCATTGCATAGCACTGATATCACCGCTAATGAGACGCGGCAGCACCTCTTCTGGCGAGTTGCCCAGAGGTGTACACAATCCGATGTGAGTTATTGCTATGCGACTGTTCATGTTTAGTTTGATGGCCTATTTATCTCGGTTTATTGGATTATGCTGGAGCACTTGTTTATCAATCTGTTATTCAATCAGTTAGTTAATTAGTTAGTCAATTGGGTTTATTTGCATATGAATATCGGCGGCGTCGATGTCTACATTCACTTGCGCTAACCACGGGTCGATATCGCTATACGTTATCGTGATTAAGGCACCACTGGCATCGATAAGTTGCTTACATAACGGCATATCACATGCCATAGTGACTAATTCACCGCCGGTTAAATGTTGATTAACTTGCTCCGTTGGCCAGTAAATTAACTGCATTATTGCCATTAAATACTCTGCTTTAAATTGCTCACCTAATAACAGACTTTGCTGACTTTGCAGGGTTTGGCCATCGTATACTAACGTGAATAATGCTTGCCCAAGTGGCGCTAATCCCACTAACGTCATCTGTAGTGAATTAAGCTCCAGCTGGGTTAATAACTCATGATTTTCTTGCCCATGGGTAAAGCTGACCATTTGGCTTAAGCTGATATCTTGCTGCGGTGACGTTGTTAACAGCGCAGAGGCTGAGCTTAGGCAATATTGTGCTTCACTGGCGAGTGGGACACAAGTTTGCCGCTCGATTTGTTGGCTGCAAGCACTTAATAGGCTTAGCAGTAATAGCGCCACCACGCGAAGCAATATTATCCCCGCAGAACGCCCCAGCAGATTAAGCAACATTGGGCTTTGGCTCCTGACATAATTCAACAATGGTATTGAGGCGTCGTTCGGACTCTTTTACAAACGGGTTGCTCATGTCCCAAGCGTAACCTGCTAAAATTGAGCAGATCATTTGTTTAATCTTGTTGTCAGCTTGTTGATAGAAAATGACATCTTGAAAGCGCCCGTCATACCAAGCTTGGACATAGGTTCTAAAGGTGTTAACTCCTTGCATTAATGGCGCAGAGTATTCGCTATCCCAATCAACTGTTTGGCCATTAAGTTGCTTATTCAAACTGGCGACAGCCATTGATGCTGACTGCATGGCAATTGTCACCCCAGATGAAAATACCGGGTCAAGGAACTCGCCAGCATTACCCAGTAAAGCAAACTTATTGGTTGCTAAGGTGGTGACATTAGCCGAATAACCTTTGAGCGTGGCACAAGGCTGAACAATATTGGCATTACTCAGTAACTGCTGTAGCTCTGGCTCTTCATTAATCACCGCTAACAATTGTTGTTCAAGGCTTCCGGATAAATGCTCGAGTAAATGTGGCTCAGCCACCACGCCAATTGAGCAACGGTTATTGCTAAAAGGGATTAACCAGTACCAGATATCCTTATGTTGAGGATGAACACTGATTAAGATCTTATTACGATCAAAATGGGGATCGCTAATGTTGTCTTCAATATGGGTGAAAATGGCGCTGCGTGGCGCTAAATTTGATGGTTGTTCTAAATTCAGTAATCGCGGTAATACTCGGCCAAAACCACTAGCATCGAGCACAAATTTAGCATTCACTTGATATTGTGCACCTCGGTCATTCGTTACCGTTAAGCGAGGATTATGAGTCAAATCAATCGCATCAACTTGATGACCAAAATGGATCTCAACCCCTTGGCTGATAGCCGTGTCGGCTAGAAGTTTATCAAAATCCGCCCGTTGAACTTGAAACGTAGTCCCAGGGCCTGGGGTAAATTTATCGGTAAAGTCGAAGGTGGTGTAGCGTCCTTGGTGTTGAAATGCTGCGCCATTTTTAAATTGAAATCCAGCCTGATTAACGGCGTCAAGCATGCCTGCTTGTTCGAGAAACTGCATACAACAAGGCAGTAAACTTTCGCCAATCGAAAAACGTGGAAAATGCTGTTTTTCAATAACAACAACCTGATGCCCTTGTTGGCGTAATAGGCTTGCGGCAATGGCACCAGAAGGGCCTGCACCAATGATGGCAACGTCAACGTCCATGTTGCTGACTGTATGTGAATGACTAGATGGCATTTACAGTTTTCCTAGTAATAAATGAAATAAACGGTGCCAGTAAAAATGAAAAACTGATCCCAAAAAGAAGCGTTAAACCGAAAAAGTGAATAGCATGGGTTTGACTCAGCGCCAGTAAACCAAAAGCCAACAGTGTTGAACAGGCTGACATAAAGATTGCCATCATCACTCCGCGACTGGTGTGCTTGGCTTCGGCAAAAAATAGGCTGTAATCGATACCAATGCCTAAGACTAAAATAAGCGCTAAGGCGTGAAACAAGCTAATGCTCGAGCCGACAAGCCCTAAACAAGCTAGCGTGAGCAGTACTGATAAAGCGGGGACAGCGACGATAGCGAATGCCAACTTAATACCGTATTTAATGCTAAACAGTAGGCTGGCTAAAGCAAATACCCACATCAATAGCTGTAATGTTAGTTGGCGATACTTGCCCATTAAATGGGATATATCACCGACCTTATCGATTAACCGAACTTGCCCTAAAGGCCATTTATGCTCAGTCAATCGTTGTTCAAGAGAGGCTAATGAGTGGATGCCACCGAGTAATACTATGGCACCAAATTGCAGGGGTTTGTCTGTTGTTGTGATTGCGCCAAGCCATAAGGTTTGTAAATCATCATTGGCTTGGGCTATTACCATGGTTGGGGTTAACCATTGTGATTCGGCTTGATTAAGTTGTGCCATTAGACTGGTGCTTATATTGTCATCGAGACCCATTTCACTGATGATTTCGTCTAAATGTTGCCCATAAAGCTGTTGCTGTAACTGATAGTGTTGTTGTTGTTTGGCAATGCTGGGCATAAAGCGGCTGAGACTGATTGCTTGGTCTAACTCAGCATCAGTTATGGCTTTATCCAGTACTGGTACCAGTTGCTCTAACGTTTGTAATAAAGCTTGTTCACTGGGACCGCTGACTAAAATAAATTGATTGTCGGTGCCGCCGCTGAGCAGTTGCCGTAGTTGGTTCTCTTCGGTGGTGATGGCTGCAGGGCTTTGCTGCAGCTGACGAATATCATCGTTAGAATCCGTTTGTGACAAACCGAAAAACAATATTGTCGCCAAACCAATGAGCAAAGTCGCTATAGCTATTTTTTGCCACAATTGAATAGGGGTGAAAATACGTTGTAATAGCGCCAAATAACCTTGGGCGAGGGTTAATCCTGGCGTTGGTTTAAGCGCATGGTTACCCAGTAATGGAAACACCAATAACAACGTTAGGTATGCACCAATTAACCCAGCAGCACAAAAGACGGCCACTTGTTGCATCCCCGGGAATGGCGTAAAGCCAATGACGATAAAGGCACTGGCACTGGTTGCAAGGGCGAGAGTGAGCGCCGGAAAAATCTGCTTTAAGGTGTCACTGGCGTTGTTATTAGGGTGAGCTTGTTTTTCACAATAAAAGTGAAAGCTGTAATCAATGGCGACACCAATTAAGCTGGTGCCAAACACTAGTGTCAGTAAGTGCAACTCACCGAAAATACTTAAGGTGGCGACAAACGCAAACACCACCCCAGTGGTTAACGTCAGTAGTGCGGCAAATAACGGCATAATCGACCGAAAGGCTAACCAGACTAATAAGATGATCCCTAACATGGAAATTAAGCCAATTCGGCTGATTTCTTGTTTGGCAGATTCAGTGGCGGCAATCGCATGAAAAAGCGCACCAGCCTTAAGAAAACTGACATCAGGGACATGCAGAGTCACTTGGCTAAATGCAGCATCTAATGCTTGAATTTGCTGTTGCTGAGCGGTCGGGCTAAACGCACTGTCGCGCCCTTTGGCCATGACAATCGCAGCCACACCATCGGTAGTATCGGTGAGTAAAATGCCTTGTTGGCTACGCAGCGCACTATTAGGTGATAACGCCAGTAAGTTGGCTGGAAACATCAGTAACGGATCATTGCTGAGCAGCTGGCTGTTGGCAAAACCAAATGCGCTATAAAGTTGATTTTGGGCCGCGTTAAGCAGTTGGCGCCAATTATCTGTTTCAATCGCTTTAGCTTGCTCGGTAGTGAGTAGGGTAAAGCGATGTTCGAAATACACTTTAGCCAAGTCTTGCAGATGATCATCCGCGCCGCTACGAATGTGAATAAAGGGCTGTTGTGGCTGTTTATCTAGTGCATCCATCAGTTGCTGTGCGGCATTGATAGCTTGGTTGTCGTCATCGGCTTTTATTGCAATATACACTTGGTTAGCGAGTTGCTGTTCAACTCTGTTTAATGCTGTTTCAGTGAGTTTGTCTTGTTGTAAATGCGGCAACATCGCCAAAATATCAGTTTGAATATGCGCGCCCTGTTGCCATTGTATTAAGCCAGTGACTAACATTGTCAGTAGCAATAATACCCATAAGACAAAACGCCCAATAGGAGATAACAAAGCGGCTAGCGATATTGGCTGCATTATTTAGCGGACTCATTTCCAAGACTAAAAAACGCCAGCTCAGTTTCACTCAGCGGCCCTTGTTGGGTCAGGGTAAATTGAATTTGAGTATAGTCGCGAACATCCGCTTGGTTACTTGTCATCATTAGTGAACGTATAAGCGTGTCGCCGCTGAGGGTAATGTTACCCATAGACGATTGCACTTGTGGGTCTTTAGCTTTTAAGCCCAGTTGCCATGACCTATTTTCGGGCTGAGTTGCTAACTGAGTTGCTGGCATAAATAAGTTGAAATCGGCACTTAAAGCAGCAATGTCGCCCGCCATAATGGCTTGTAATAAACGCGGTAATTGCTGTGCAATCGGGTTGCCATTAGCCCCAGAACTAAAGTGTTGAATTTTGCCTTGGCTGTTTTGTTGGATCAACTGCTGATCTTTAAGCACCATCAAGGTGTTGAACGGACGTTGCTGCTGCCATACCAATCCTTGCGTTGGACTAAATATAAACTGTCCTTGGCTGAGTAAGGGCTTTTTAAGCACCTGTAAATGGCGTAATTGAACAAACTGACCACGAGTATCAAGTTGTAGATTCAGTCGTTGCGCTAGCGCGCTGAGGGCCTCAGTGCTGGCTGGTTGAGTATACAGAGTCTGAATATCTGCTAATTGATCTTTGGTCAGAGCTTGAGGCTTTGGCTGTGTCAGCTCTGGAGTAAGTGTTTGATTATTGCTTGCTGGTGGATGTTCGCTAGCCGAGGTGGCTGCTATACACAGGCAACACAGCAGAATGATGCTGCTTACTCGCGCCAATACGCTAATAAATAGGCTAGTAAAAAGTCTAACAATTACTCTGCTGCGGGCACTCATTACACTTTGCTCGCATCGAGTAATGGGCGAATTTTTTGCTGAAACACTTCAGGAGTAACAAAGCATAATTCTTGGGTAGCAATCTCAACCGCGGCTTGAATGGTATAGCCCTTGGTGATGCGCGCGTTGGTGTCGGCATCAACAATTTGATAGTTAATACGTAAGCGGTTTTCCCATTCAACAATGGTGGCGATAACCTTGATTTTTTGGTCAAAGGTGCTGCTTTTAACATACTTTACTTGCACATCGACAATGGGCCATGCATAACCGGACTCTTGCATAGTGCGATAGTTATAACCGAGTTTATCCAGTAATTGACAACGCACAACCTCAAAATAGCGTAAGTAATTACCGTGCCAAGTAATGCCCATCGAGTCGACATCGTGAAACGGGATCACCATTTCCATTTCTGTGAGTAATAAACCTTTCATTTAGCACACCTCCCACAGACCCAGTTGAATTTTGTCTACTGTTTGGCGTAGTACTGCTTCTAATGGACGGTCTTCGGTAAGCAGTTCAAAATCTTCACTGACTTGAGCCAGTGTGGTGGCAAGTGAAGGTGTTAGCGAATTAGGGTCTAATTCTTTCTGTATCACCCGCAGTTGAATACCTTGGCTCATGGCCAGTAATGCGGCGGCAGCGACTTGTTCAGTCAGTTGTAATATCCGCATGCAGTCGCGAGCGGCAATGGTGCCCATGCTCACTTTGTCTTGATTGTGGCATTCAGTTGAGCGTGAAAACACACTGGCAGGCATGGTATTTTTTAATGCTTCAGCAGTCCAAGCTGAAACACCGATTTGTACCGCTTTAAAGCCATGGTTAATGGCGCGACGTTGGCCTTCTGCGGCAGATAAATTAGCCGGTAAACCATTGTTAAATTTAGGGTCCATGACTAAGGCCATTTGACGATCAATTAAGTCGGCGATATTGGCCACCGCATTTTTCATCGCATCCATGGCAAAGGCAATGTGGCCGCCATAAAAGTGACCGCCATGGAGGATATGTTCACCCTCGGCATCGACAATCGGATTGTCGTTAGCGCTATTGAGTTCGGTTTCAATAAACTGACGCATAAAGGGTAAAGCATCTTGCAGTACGCCAATGATGTGCGGTGCACAGCGTATAGAATAGCGGTCTTGTAAGCGGTCAGAATTACGTGGATGCGCATGATGGTTTAGATCTTCGCGGATCCAACTGGCAATCTGGTTTTGTCCTGGGTGGGGTTTGGCGGCAAACAAAATTTCATCAAAATGATTTGCGTTGCCTTTAAGCGTTAACGATGCCATGGCAGTAATACGGCTTGATAAGCGAGTTAAGTACTGCGATCTGTCATAGGCTAAACAGGCGAGTGCTGTCATCACCGCGGTGCCATTCATTAACGCGAGGCCTTCTTTAGGGCGCAGGGTTAATGGCATCATGCCGAATTTCAGATAAACATCTTTGGTCGCTTGGCGTTTACCTTGGTATATCACCTCACGTTCGCCAACAAGTACTGCGGCAAGATAAGATAGCGGGGTTAAATCGCCGCTGGCACCAACCGAACCTTCTTGAGGAATTACCGGGGTAATATCATTATTGAGTAGCCATTCAATGCGCTGCAGCAGCAGATAACTGACACCAGACTTACCCACAGCCAATGAGTTTAAGCGGCAAGCCATAATCGCGCGGGCTTGCATTGGGCTAAATACATCACCTAAACCACAACCATGAAAACGGGTTAAATGTAGCGGTAGTTCATGGACTAAGTCTAAGCTGACGTTGACTGTGCAGGAGTCGCCGTAACCTGTTGTGACGCCATATACCACGCCTTCTTCATGCAGCAAACTGTCGATGAAACGGGCGCCTTTTTGAATATATTCAACATAGTCTGCAGCATCCGCCAGTTTGACCGTTGCGCCCTTGGCGACTGCGACCACTTGTTCAAGGCTCAGGTAGCTTTGGCCTAAATGCACCGTTTTTTCGGCGGCTGATGACTGTGAAGAAGTGTTGCTCATTGAATTAGTTATCCTGACTAGGTGAAGTGGTGCTGTTAGCGGGTGCAGTATTTGTATTTGACGCAGCACTTGTATTAAGTGCACTACCAGTATTAGGTGCACTACTAGTATTAGGTGCTGTACCCGTATTGACAGCACTAGCGGGGCGCGACAGCGGACGATCAATCAATTCGTCTTTATGCCAAAAATCGTAAAAATTAAACCACTGCAATGGTGCCTGTTTGGCAAAGTACTCTAAGCGTTGGCTGTACAATTTCATTGCATCAGTTAAGCGTGCAATGCGCCCTGCTCGCGGGCCTTTTAAACTATCACTTAAGTGTTCGACATGTACTTTATAACGGCCTTGTTGGCGAATGCAAAACATGGTGTAAACCGGACAATTTAACAAGCTAGCAAGAATAAATGGTCCTTGCGGAAACGGCGCTTCATGACCGAGAAAGGGGAGGTAAACCACCCGACCTTGGCTGTTTGATGAGGTGCGGTCGGCTGCAATAACCACTATTTCGCCCATATCAATTTTTTGCTGTAACAGCATAGAAGTACTGGGATCAAGTTCATTAACATGAATAAGATTAAGGCGACTTTGTGGGTTTAGCTGTTGTAATACTTTGTTAAAGTTTTCGGCGTGTTGAGTCAATACCATAACGTTGACTTTTACTTTCTGCTGGTGGATTGAAATTGCACGGCATAACTCTAAATTACCTAAATGCGACACAATCAGCACGGCTCCTCGACCAGAAGCCACTTGGTTTGCCAGAATATGACGATCGTTAAAATCGACTTGATTGAGTTTGATACGATCGCACCAAGCATCAATTCTATCTAGAGCAGCATTACCAAAAGCAATAAAGTGATTTAGACTGTCGCGCCAATGGGTGGGTTGATGTAAATCTGGATGATCTGGAACTTGTTGCTGCACTCGGGTAAGAAAATTCATCGACGCGTGACGAGCAGAAGCACCGGTTAGAAAAAAATAACCAATAACCGGATACATAATGGCTCGGCACAACCAGTGGCCGCCTAATCTATAGCATTCTGCCAGTAATTTTATGCCCCAATAACTGCCACGTTCTCCCATTGATGACCAATGTTGATGGGGGGTGTTTTTATTCAGAATTTGTGGCAAGCGAGTCAACATAGCAAAAAATAATTTAGTGTGCATCCAGCTAATGCGTACATTGTCTTGCAAGCCTTGAAAGTGGCTAATACCGTCTTCTGGGTAGATGACTTTGGTCGGCACATGAATCACTGGAGTGCCTTGCCAGTGCAGTTTGACCATGATTTCAATATCAAAGTCCATCCGCTCACCCAGTGCATGCTGGCTTAATAACTGTTCGGTAGCCTCTAATGGATAAACCCGAAAACCACACATAGAATCTTGAATGTCGAAACTTAAGGTTTCAACCCATACCCAAAAATGGGTGATGTAACGCCCGTATAAACGCCCTTTAGGCACCGAGTCATCATAAATCGGTTGGCCAGATATTAATGCCTGTGGCTGTTGTTCTGCAGTCGATATCATTAACGGGATATCGTCTAAATTATGTTGTCCATCAGCATCAACCTGTAATACATGGCTAAAACCATCGCGGTAAGCTTGGCGTAGGCCGCTGGTTACTGCCGCACCTTTACCACGATTAAAAGGATGGTTAATGAGCGTTACCCAGCTAAATTTTTCTGCCATGGCTTGTAAAATATAACGGGTTTCATCTTGGCTACCATCATCAACCAAATAACAAGGCAGATTGAATTTTGCCAAGTCAGTTAAGGTTTGTTCAATGGCAATATGATGATTGTAATTGGGAATAACCAAGGCTAGTTTCATGAGGCGATCTCATTGACTGTCGGCGCAGTAGTCACTACTGCTGGCTTAAGCACAATACGGCCAGAGGCAAACCGTTTATCTTGATCCCGATAGCTAAAGATCAGTTTTGCTTTTTGAGGCTGATGTTCAATGACCAAATCAACATAGGTGTTGGGTAAAATGAGTTGCTGAAATTTAAGCACTTCTAATGTGGCCACTTGGGCTGAATAACCAAACGCCTCACAGCCAAGTTTGACCGCCCAATCTAATTGAGTGACACCTGGTAATACGGCTTGTTGAGGAAAATGGCCATCGAAAAAGGCTAAATCTGCACTGACAAATAAACGCCATTGATAGAGATTGTTACCGCCTTCATGGCTAACAATATGCGGTAATTCTGACTTAATCATGACTAAATAAAGCGACAATTTCTGCTTGGGTACGCTTGCCTTGGCTGTTGAGTGGCAAGTGTGCCGGGTAACGCCAGCGTCGTGGTAGGGTGATGCGCTCAAACTGGCTCAATAAATGGTTTTTTAAGGCATTATTAACCGCTAATTTCCCTTCCGCTTTGAGTGTTTGCTGGCCTAATTCACTTAAACAGACTGCAGCACCTAACATGGTACGCGGTTGTTCTAAAACCGTGACGGCCGCTTCGCTGACAAAAGGATGAGTTTGCAGTAAATGCTCCACTTGCGCTAACGATAAGCGTTTTTCTTCAATTTTTACAATGCGGTCAAGGCGATGCAATAAACGGAACTGGCCATCTGTTAACAATTCAATTTTGTCATCACATTTTAACCATTGAGTTGGATTGTCTAAATAAACAGACTGCAGCATCAGCGCGCCATCTTGCGGGTCCATATCGACATTCACTTGGGTAAATGCTTGCCATGGTTGCATGGGTTGCTGTTGGCGTCGATATCCAATACCGCCGGTTTCAGTGCTGCCAAATATTTCAATGGGCAACTGATTAAAGCATTGTTTAACCGCTTGGGCGGCATCAAAATTTAACGGACCACCAGAGCTGAAAATTAAGCTTGGGATACGTTGTTGTTTTTGATTTTCTAGAGCATCAGGCAAGCGGGTCAATTGAGCTGGACTACTGATTAAACACAAATTTGGCATGATGGCCAAGTAATAGCTTAAGGTTTCAGGAAAGTCGATTTGTTCACTTAAGAATGCTCGGCTTGCGGCCAAAGGCCACAAAATTTTAAACAATAAACCATAGATATGCTGATGTGAAACAGTCGATACCACTGAACAATGAGGCAAATGCTCGGCAAATGTTTGCTCAAGAATACTGACTTCTGCATCCAGTTGTTGCAGTGTTTTTTTGATCGCTTTAGGCAGGCCGCTACTGCCCGAGGTGAATAACACTAATTCACCTAATGACTTGGTTTTAGGCCAAGTTGCTGCGGGTAAACTGAGTTCTTTTTTGAGCGCGATATACTCACGCACCTCACATAACGGCGTGTCGGCAATAATGGCATCAAACTCATGGTTGAGCTCACTCAAGGTGCCGCTTTGGGTGTTGGCAGGCAATATCACTTGTTTACCGGCTAACAAGGCTGCGCATAAACCAGCGGCAAATAAGTCACTGTGCTTTGCAGCAAGCAGCCAGCGCTGAGCATCACTTTGAATCAGCTGAGCATGTAAGTGGGCCACTTGCGCGCAAAACAACGATCCCGTCATGATGTCATGATGGTCAAAGCTGATTAACTGCTGCGTGGCAGGTCCTGTTGATAACCAATTGAGTAAAAGCTTATTCATGTTTTTTCAACCAAAAGCGACGATAAATCCATTCACCACTGAGCAGCAACCCCATAAGCAGGTATGCGATCAGTCCGTTGTAAAGCGTCCATATTTCAATGCTTGTTGCTATGGCGGTATAGGCAGCCACAGCACCATTAACAACAAATAACCCACACCAAAGTTTAGTGATGGTTTGTAAGTAAGGTATAGCTGAGTCTGGTAAATCCGGCTCTTTTAAACGTGCCAAGCGCTCAATCATGCTTGGACCATTAATCAGTGAATAACTGAATAATCCCAACATGCTCAGATTTATCACCACCGGATAAAACAGTAACCAGTCGTTACGTTGAGTAATGAAACTGGCCGCGGTTAATCCTATGCCCACCAGTATTGGCAATGTCATGGATTTTACTTGCTGCTTAGTGACCATAAACCGTAGCAATAATAACAAACACAGCAGCAAAGCGATTGTGCCTGGTGGTAAATACTGCAAACCAAAGTACACCGCAATAGGGTAAGCAATAATCACCAAGGTCGTAATAATATGCAGGATTAACCGCATTAGCTTTTTATTAAGCCTTCTATGGCATCAACGACATCATTGACTGTGCGCACGGTTTTAAATGCTTCTGGCTGAATTTTTTTACCGGTCAGCTGTTGCAATTTAATCACCAAATCTACCGCATCAATGCTGTCTAAATCTAGATCTTCATACAAAGAAGCTTCAAGCGTGATATCTGCTGCCTCTATTTCAAATTCATCAATTAAAATGCCACTTAGCATCTCAAGGATTTGTTCACGATTTTGCATGCTGACTCCTAAACACGTTGAGATTCAATAAAGCTAGCTAAGCTAGCAACACTGAAAAAGTGTGCTTTAGTCGCATCAGAGTTGGCTTCAATTTTGACATCAAACTCTTTCTTAATTGCTAAGCCTAATTCAAGTGCGTCGATCGAGTCTAAGCCCAGACCTTCGCCAAATAAGGCCGCATCGGTTTCTATATCATCGACAGTGACATCTTCTAGATCTAAGCAATCAATGATCAGTTGTTTTATTTGATTGTGTAAGTTCATTTTTTGTCTTTCTTATAAGTATGGCTATCAATGTGACTTGATAGGCTGTTTAAGTGTATCAAGGTAAAATTGCTGTAAGTCGCGCGTCAGCTGTCGAGCCATTTTGGCTTCATTACCTTGTTTAGCATCATACAGCAGGTATGACATGCTTGTGCCAATTTCTACTGACATATTGATGGTTTGCCGTGGAATTTGGTACCAAGATTGTTGCTTGGTTAAGCCTGCAACATCAGTACGTAACACCACAGGTAAAATATCGGTTTTAGTGCGCAAGGCAATATTGGCGGCGCCACGCGCAAAGGAGTTAACAATATTACCGGTTAATGTTCGGGTACCCTCGGGGAAAATAATCAGATTAGTATCGGTGCGCAGCACTTGCTGGCAGTCATGTAATAGCCAATCGGCGCCACGATTAGGGATGTAACCAGCGCTGGCAAGCACGCCGCGAATAAACGGATTACGCCATAAGCTTTGTTTTACAATACAGCCCGCATTCGGCATAAGACTAATCAATACCACCACGTCCACTAATGTCGGATGATTAGCGA
Source organism: Shewanella sp. AC34-MNA-CIBAN-0136 (assembly GCF_040309945.1). Taxonomy (NCBI): domain Bacteria; kingdom Pseudomonadati; phylum Pseudomonadota; class Gammaproteobacteria; order Alteromonadales; family Shewanellaceae; genus Shewanella; species Shewanella sp. AC34-MNA-CIBAN-0136. The sequence continues at coordinate 191,043 of NZ_JBEOPJ010000003.1, forward strand.
TGACCACTTTCCCTTTTGTTTGCTGTAGTGCCTCAATATTTTTGGTGCTCACAGCTATCACTCCAGCAAAACTGAGCATGGCAACAAATGCTTTAAACATCCAGCTGACGGCTTTTTGGGCCCGAGCTACGCGCACTGTTTTCTCGCCCGGCCAAAATCGTAATAGCGGTAAAATAGTGAATGAACTCAACAAGCCGCCTAAACCAAAAGCAATATAACAACACACACCACCAACCCAGCGAGGTATATAACGTAAACCGCTGAGTTTTGGGGCTGAGGCTTTTTTTTGCTCAATAGTGTCAGCAGCTTGTGCTGTATGTTGTTGATTAGGCATGATGTTCAAGCGACCAATACCAATGGCATAATTTACCTTGGATATGCTTTTTACTAGCAATATGGTGAATTAATTCGCTCAAGCAGATGTTGTTTTGGTTGTGATTGTCGAGCGGATGATCAGATACGCTAAGGGTTATTCGCTGAGCTGATGCAGGTTGTAAAACGATGTCTGCAAGCTGTTTTTTAGCTTGTTGGGCACGGCTATTGAATGGCGCGAGGTACAAACCTAAGGCCAGGGGCAGCTCGACTTCGTGAGTAAACTCACTGTATACCGGTGGAACCGGATCATCACCAAAAACAACTAATACTGGTTGTGGCGATTGCGCTAATTGCGCGTAGGCTTCAATGAGTGCTTGAGTGAGAGTTTGTTCTCCAGCGGCAATCGATGTAGACGAAGCGGTATTGTTATTAACAATACCAAAAATTCCACTGGCAGTATTGTGCACGGATTGGCTAAAAGCCATTGGCGATAACGCCTGTTTTTGAGTGATATCTTTGAGCAAGCCCAAGGTGCGCGTGAGCTCTCCATGGCGAGATGAAAAAATACTGCGGCAATTATTCTGTGGTTGGCATTGATATGCCGCCGTAAGCATCATTTTGGTTAAGCGACTAAAGCGACGACGTTGCATAGCAGGAATATGCTTCAATGCTGGCGAGTCAGACTTAGGTGACGGGTTGCTGTTAGGCTGCTGCCATTGTAGCCAACTCTCAGGTGTCTGAAAGTCCGGCGACCATGCGCCCCATGATAGAAGCTCAAATTCTAAATGCACTACATTCCCTCTATAACGGCTTGGCTATCCTTTTCTAAGTGTTAACAATAATTATGTAATAATGAATATTCGTTAACCTTGCTAATTGTACACCTAAGTTAATGTAGATAAGAAGCAGTGTGGACGAAAAAGCCTAATAGCTGATTGTTAATTCAACAAAGTGACCATTAAATAAAAAAGCGCGACGGTAACCGTCGCGCTGATAACAGATAGCTTACTAAAATAGCTTTACCGCTTGATGTAAAAGCTTATTTGTTCGCAAAGCTTTGTTGCAATTTTTTGACAGCTTCTTTAATTTTTCGCGTGTTGTCTGGCCCCATACGGATCAACAATTTTTGAGCATTAGGTAATGCTTCAAGGTTTGGATCGACATATTTATAGTTAACACTGATTGACGATAACTCAATAGGGTCTTCAATAATGGGCGCGCTAGCAATCATGCTAAAAGCCTGTTGCATACGCTTATCAAAATCAATATCACTGTAACCGAGTTCAGTAAAGGCTTCGGCAAATAGTGGTTTTAACTCAGTGTAAGTAGTCACTAAGTCTTTTTCACTCAAGCCTGCTATAAAATTAGCATACAAATCATAGCGATGATAACCGTCTGGATTAAGATATGTTTTGTTGGTTATTTCACTCACGGTAAATTGCGTGTCAGGGCCTTTTAACGGGCTAGCTTTACGCACAATATCGCCTTGGGCTAGGTTATCAACAAACACCACAAATTGACGGGCAATATCTTTTTTCAAGATCATCGGCGCTATTTTCATACCGTTGGCTATAGCTAATGTTTTTGCTTCAACAAAATCATCAGACTCAGCTAATGCAGGAAGTGGTTCTGCAACTACAGCTTCCGTAGATGTTTCAGAGTCTCCTGTGGGTACTACATCATCTGTGGTGGTAATGTTTTGCGGTTCTTCAATAGGCGTTTGTTCTATTGGTGTCTCTGGAACTGACTCTGGCAGCTCAACTGGAGTGATAACAACCGGTTCAAATTCTTCAGTGTCATCACTGGTAAAATAGAAATAACTGCTCGCGCCTAACAGGGCGATTACCGCGATAGCGATTAATAGCATGTTAGACCCTGGTTTCTCAGCGGCTTGTGGGGTAATTCGGTCTTCTTCATTAACTTGCATTTCAATTCCTTGGGGTTATTGCTAATCGATATAAATATCTTGGTGGAGTCGAAAAATACTGCATAATATCAATCACATCAGTTATCTTAACCGTTCAGAGCGTCTCAAGATTTTCAATTCAAGGCGTATTAATATAGGAATGGTTGTTCCCTTTTAAGTTAATGCAACGCAGTACTTGAATGCTTGAAACGCTTCCGAAGGACGGGTTTCTAATTACTTAACTCTGCGTTGCAGCCTTTCAACGTAAAATGGCTATGCTTTCAAACCTTCGCCTGATTACAGCCATTTGAATTCCCGCTGCACGACCAGATAACGAATACGATTAGTATACCATTCTGCAATATTCAGCAGACTTGTCTAGTGATAACTGATGATAATGAACAATATATTAAGATCTATTTAAGCTTGGACATATTGCTGTCTATCACCTATCCAGCGTTGAATGATAGCATCTACGTTTTGAGGCACTTGCTGGTAAACGTGTGATGCCAATTTTTGGGTTGGGGCAATTAAATGTTGATCACGTATTAGATCAGCTATTTTAAGATCTGCCAAACCGGTTTGTTTGGTGCCAAGCACTTCACCTGGCCCTCGAATTTCTAAGTCTTTTTGAGCAATTACAAAGCCATCATTACTGCTGCGCAGCACACCTAAACGTTTAGTGGCGGTTTGTGACAGTGGCGCTTTATAAAGTAATACACAATGGCTAGCAATAGCACCTCGGCCTACTCGGCCTCTTAACTGGTGCAACTGTGCTAGGCCTAATCGTTCAGGGTTTTCGATAATCATTAAACTGGCATTGGGTACGTCTACACCGACTTCTATGACGGTAGTCGCGACTAATAAGTTCAACTCTCCCGCTTTAAATTGCGCCATAATCGTCTGTTTTTCAGCACTTTTCATTCGGCCATGGATTAAGCCAATTTTGAGCTCGGGTAGTGCTATGGTGAGTTCTGCTGCTGTGTCTTCAGCGGCTTGGCATTCAAGCACCTCAGACTCTTCAATTAACGTACACACCCAATAAGCTTGACGATTATCATGTAAAGCTGCTTGTTTAACTCGCTCAATAACTTGCTCACGACGGGTATCGGCAATCGCAACCGTTGTGACCGGTGTACGTCCTGGAGGAAGCTCGTCAATGACAGAGGTGTCTAAATCGGCATAAGCTGTCATGGCTAAAGTTCGTGGGATCGGAGTGGCCGTCATGATTAGCTGGTGTGGATGAAAACCTTGGCTGACGCCTTTTTCACGTAACCCTAAGCGTTGATGAACGCCAAAACGATGTTGTTCGTCAATAATGATTAATGCCAGCTTGTTAAACACTACCGCCTGTTGAAATATCGCATGAGTACCAATGACCATTTGTGCTGCGCCAGAAGCGATATCTTCGAGTGATTGAACTCGCGCTTTGCCTTTTAGTTTACCAGCCAGCCAGCCGATTTTTAGCCCAAGTGGTTCAAACCAAGTAGCAAAATTAGCTGCGTGCTGTTCAGCCAATAATTCAGTAGGGGCCATCATGGCTACTTGGTAACCGTTTTCAATTGCTTGTAATGCCGCCAGTGCCGCCACCAAGGTTTTACCTGAACCTACGTCGCCTTGAACTAAACGCATCATGGGGGTTGGATGCTGAAGATCTTGGTTGATTTCGGCGACAACTCTTTGTTGTGCTCCCGTTGGCTTAAAGGGCAGTTGCGCTAAAAAAGGGCTTAACAATTGTCCTGTAGCAGGCATTGGCACTGCAGCATCTTGATTACTGCGCTGGCGCAGTTGCAACATGCTCAAATTATGAGCCAGCAGTTCTTCTTGGATTAATCTTTGCTGTGCAGGATGTTGACCTTGCTCTAATTCAAAAGGAGACACCGAGCTATGGGGACGGTGCAAAATATGCAGCGCATCACGCAGGCTAATATTGTTTGGTTGTAATGCACTGGGAAGTAACTCGGGTAATCCACCTTGGTCTAACATTGCCAAGGCTTGCTCGGTCAATTTTATCCAACTGGCTTGTTTTACCCCTTCAGTTGTCGGGTAAATAGGCGTCAGCGTGTCGCTTAATGTGACCGATTCACCAGGATGAATAATTTGATATTCTGGGTGAACAATCTCTTTATGATGATTGCCGCGGCGTATTTCACCGTAAGCCCGAATGCTGGCACCATTTTCCATGGCGTTACGTTGCGCCATCGAGAAATTAAAAAACCGCAGGCTCATCATTCCGCTGTGATCACGGACATTACACACTAACATGCGCCGCCGACCTTGCATGATTTGAGTCGACTGAATTTCTGCTTCGATGGTGCCATAACTGCCAGGAGGTAATGCGGCAATAGGATGGATTTGCGTACGGTCTTCATAACGCAGCGGTAAATGAAACAGTACATCTTGTACTGTTTTAATACCTAACTTAGCCAGTTTTTCCGCAACCTTTTTAGCAACGCCTTTAAGGTCGGTGATCGGAACAAGATCCAGTCGTAGCAAATTGTGCTCACCTAAATTGATTATCAAAGATGTAAAAACCATAGCGATTTCAAGCTATCAATCTCAAATCACTGTAATTATATACAGATGTTTAAGGTATCTTAGCAGACTTTGAATACAAGGCAATATTAAGCCGTTAATTACAACCAACCCTTTTGCTTGGCGATTCTGGCAGCATCAATTCGGTTACTGGCATTGAGTTTGCTGATGGCTTCCGATAAATAGTTTCGTACTGTGCCTTCTGCAATAAACAACTGACTGGCAATATCGCTGGTTGATAAGCCTTCGCTTGCCAGGCGCAATGCACGTCTTTCTTTGTCGTTGAGAGGGTCTATTTCACCAATAGCGGTAAAAGCTAATTCTGGATCGATAACCCGTTTACCCGCCATCACTTGTTTAATCGCATTAATTAAGTCATCAGACGGAGCGTCTTTTAATAAAAAACCACCGACACCGTATTCTAATGCGCGTTTGATATAACCGGCTCGGCCAAAGGTGGTCAAAATAATCACTTTGGTCTGGCTGCGCTGTTGTTGTAACCATTGGCTCAGCTCTAAACCTGATTTTCCAGGCATTTCAATGTCGGTGAGTAACAGGTCAAATGAATCTGTTTTAAGTTGTTGCATCGCTTTATCGCCGTCTTCGACTTCGACAATCTCTATTTCATTTAAGCTATCACACGCTAATGTGAGCAACGCGGCGAGGGCGCCTCTTACCATCGCTTGATCTTCGGCTAATAGAATTTTCATCTAATGGGCTCACTTAGTGGCAATTGGATACTCACTTTATAATGGGGAATTAATTGATAGTCGATTGTGCCATGTAGCAAGCTTACTCGCTCTTGAATGCCTGTTAATCCGTTGCCTTTGGTGATGATTTTAACCGGCACATTCTCGATAAAGTTGAGTTTGAGCCAGTCTTGGCTTGTTTCAATACACAAGGTGCAATGTGTCGCTTGGCTGTGTTTTATGGTGTTATTAATCAACTCAGTTAGTAGCAAGCTGATTTGCGATTCCATGAGTTCACTGAGTTTAGGGAATGTGCCTTCTATGCTGACAGCAATAGCGTTATCTCTTAACGTGCTGGCTAAGGTGTTTAACGTTTGGGTTAACCCTTGATGTTTATAACCCGATACCGTGTGGCGAATTTGGCTTAAACAGTCTCGAGTTATCACGCTAACTTGATGAATTTGCAGTTGCGCTTGGTCGATTTTACCTGAGGTAATGAGCTTGTCTGCCAGTTCTGCTTTTAAGGCGATGGCGGCTAAGTGATGTCCCATAACATCATGTAAATCGCGGCCAATACGTTCGCGCTCTAATGCGGTGGCTAAATTGGCGACTTCATCTTTTGATTGTTGTTGCTGGCGTTTTATTCGTTGGCGATTTTGTTCAATCACACCAAACACTCCCACCCCTAAACAAATTCCCATACCATAAAAAGTAAAAAAGCAGCCTGTGTAACCCATGCTAATATCGATGACTAAAAGCAAAATGCTCAGTCCGATAAAACTCAATATTGCAGTGCGAAGCGAGTAGAAAAAACCAATAAAAAAACAGCAAAAACTGAATAGTGATATTGCACCACTGGTGACGAATGACGACGCTATGGCTGACAGAAACATTAACCCAATGGGTTTGAGGGCTTGCTCTTTGCTACTGTTATAAGCCCAGAAATAGCCAATAATAAAGGGCACTAATAATCCGATCGCGATCGAGATTTTTAACCATTGACCGGCCATAAAATACAAGGGAATAAAATAAAAACCTAAGTTTATGAGGTAAACCCAAGCGGTTCTTTGCTCGTAACTTTTTTCATTATTAGATGATAAACAAGATGTCATTGTGCCTCCTAGCGCAGTTAATCATAGAGTAACTGCGCGCTAACTAAAACCTATGCGAGTAATAATAAACTGGTCGATTACTGCTTTACTGTTTGTTGGTTTAACAGATATGTTGCCCAACCATACTGAGGGTCAACCTCAATGGCGGTTTGCCAATCTTGTAAAGCCCCTTTTAAGTCGCCTTGTTCTTGTTTCGCTAGTCCGCGCCAAGTATAGGCTTCTGCATGTCCCCAACAGATTTCGTTACAAGGCTGCTCAAATTGACTAATTGCTTGGGTTGCTAATGTTTGCGACTTGTCGAGGCCGCCACCAAATACGCTTGGGGTATAAAATGCATTAATTGCTCGCACTAAGCTGACTCGCGGATTGTTAGGTTCGAGATCGTTTGCTTGTTGCAGTAATTGCGCCGTTTTCATTCCTAATACGGTACCTTTACTATTATCAAACGAGATTTGCATTCCGTATACCGCAGCCAGTAGAGCTTGCTGGTCTGCAGATGGATCTTGGACTAAAAGGGATTCTAGTGTGTGCTGGGCATTGTTTAATGAATCTGTAGCGAGTTGACGTTGGCCGATGATGTTGGCTGTAATGGCTAGGCGATAATCAGCATAGGCTTTTTCATAATCAATAGCCTGTTCACTGTATTGACTCAGTTCAGTGATGTTCATGGTGTTGGCTGCAGCATCAATATCGCTAATGTTAGCAAAGCTAGTGTGGCTGACTAAGGTTAAGCTGGTGATCAGTAGTAAAGTTTTCATGGCTATCTCCATTTACGTTTTCCCCAATCAATATGTTGTTGGGATAGGTGTAGTATGGCGATAGACGGAGGATATTCTTAGACACAAAGGTCATCAATTGAAGATGACAAATGTCATTTATTTTCAGCAGCACATCTTAAATGTGAGTGCAGTTTCAGAACTTGTTAATAAAAGACCGAATCAATATTCGGCCTTAGTATGAGTAATATTGTCGTTAACTTAAACCACTTGCATCACCAAGTAACTGGTGTAGCCAAGGTAACCAGCTAACAGAACACTACCTTCACGACGACCAATACGTAAGCCACTCCAAGCAAACGGTAATACCATGAAGGCAAAAATCAGCATGGCGATAAAATCGATTTCGTTAAATCCGGCCGCGGAAACTGGGTGGATTAATGCTGTTGCGCCTAAAATACCGAGTACGTTGAAAATATTTGATCCAACAACATTACCGATGGCAATGTCGCTTTGACCTTTAAGAGCTGCCATCACCGAGGTGACAAGCTCTGGCATACTGGTACCAATAGCCACAATGGTTAAGCCGATGATGACTTCGCTAATGCCAAACTGTTTGGCTAAATCGACGGCACCATCAACAAATAATATGCCACCACCAACTAACATCGCGATACCAACAATGATTAATGCGATAGATAAGCCAGGGTGTTGCGGGCTGGCATCAACATCCAGATCTTCTGGGTTATTTTTGGCACTAACATAACTAAAAACTAAATAGCCAACAAGCGCGCTGAATAAAATGGCACCGTCGATAAAGCTCACTTCACCATCAAGCAGCAAAAACCACATTAATACTGAAGCGGCAATCATGATAGGGATGTCGCGCTTCACCATTTGAGATTGCACTGTAATAGGGCGAATAAGAGCGGTGATAGCTAGAATTAAACCAATGTTGACAATGTTGGAGCCGACGACATTACCTAAGGCTATACCTGGATTACCTGCTAATGCTGATTTAACACTAACGGCTAATTCAGGGGCGCTGGTACCAAATGCCACAATGGTTAAGCCAATAATAAGTGGGGCAATGCCCAAACGTAGCGCTACGGCACTGGCTCCGCGCACAAGTGCTTCAGCGCCAATGGTTAAAATAATAAAACCGCCGATAATGGATAACGCAATGAACATTCGAGTTTCTGCCTAATAAATGGTGTACAACGATATTGTTAACGCTGCATAGTTAATGGCGGGTATATTGACAGAATATGTCAAAAAAATACACGCATATTGCGTGTATTTTTTGAAGATAGATAATCGTTAGCTGATTATTACAACTCGTCTTCCCAACGTACTTTGGCGCCGCGAACACCGTCTACTTTGGCGGTAAACGCTTTTTCAAGTACGTGACGTTTAATTTTTAACGTCGGGGTTAACACGTCATTCTCAATGGTCCACTCATCATTGACAACGATAATGGCATCAACATGTTCGTGTGACTCTAAATGTGGATTAACACCATCGAGAGTCTCTTTTAACGATGTTCTTACTTCTTCGCGAGGCTGAAGTTTTGAACCTTCTGAAAGCTGCACTAACGCGACCGGATGTGGTAAACCTGAACCGATAACACAAATTAAATCTACATGAGTGTCTTGAGCTAATTTACGTTCAATCGGCACTGGAGCAACATACTTACCTTTTGAGGTTTTGAAATTGTCTTTAACGCGGCCGGTAATGTCGATGTAACCGTCTGCGTCAATTTCGCACAAATCGCCAGTGTGGAAAAAGCCATCTTCAGTAAATGCTGCGGCGGTGGCTTCTTCTTGTAAGTAATAGCCGTTCATCAAGCCTGGGCTTTTAACTAATAACTCACCTTCTTCAGTTTGACGTACTAAGCAGCCTTCAACTGGCCGGCCAACCGTGCCGATCTTCTTGGCGTTGAATGGAAAGTTAATTATCGAGTAAGCACAGTTTTCGGTCATTCCCCACGCTTCACAAATATCGATGCCAATGCTGTAATACCATTGAATCAATGATGGTGGGATGGGTGCTGAGCCTGAGCCGTTCAAGCGAGATTGGTCGAGTCCCAAACCTTTCTTAATTTTACGCTTAACAATACTGCTAATGATGGGCAGTTTGAGTAAGGTTTTGAGTTTTTTCTCACCAATCTTGTTGATGATATTTAATTGGAATACTGTCCATAAACGCGGTACCGAGAAAAACACCGTTGGGCGACAGCGTTGAATGTCATCAACAAATGAGTCGAGGCTTTCTACAAAAGAAACCGTTGCCCCTGAATAAAATGACGAGCCTTCAATAGCCACACGTTCGGTAATGTGTGCTAGCGGTAAGTACGATAATAGTCGGTCAGTAGTATTGGTTTGTAAATCACGAATCACCGCTTCGCACGCCCAACCATAACTGGTAAAGCTTTGAATCGCGCCTTTGGGTTTGCCTGTTGAACCTGAGGTGTAAATCAGTGTCATGACTTGATCTGCAGTTGGGAACGGCTCGTCAACGAGCGGCTGACCCAGCTTTAACAAGTGATCCCAATGATATTGTGCTGGCATGGTGTCATATGGCATGGCTAAACGGAGAATTTCACCGCCAACAGCAGCTTCTTGTTCAGCCCAATGATCGAGTTTACCGGTAAAAATGGCTTTAGCGCCGCTATGTTCAAGTACATAGCGAATAGTTTCTGCATTAGCGGTTGGATAAACAGGCACACTAATGTAACCACCGTACATTAATGCTAAATCGACAATAAACCACTCGGCACAGTTTTTCGACAACACAGCAATTTTATCGCCACGTTCTAAACCTAAATGACGCAGTGAACCTGCAATTTGTTGCATCTTTTGCTGAACTTCACGCCATGTGAAATCAACATATTTACCGTCAATCGGCTGGCGAAGGTAAACTTTGTCACCTTGCGTATCTACCCAATGAGACAACATCTCAACAGGAGTTTTAATTAAATTTTCCATCGACGCTTCCATGTTCTTTATTGTTATTGTGGGTCTCTATAAATTTAGTATGGCCATTTTTGTGCGCTGGCGCAAACAATTGCACAGTATGTGTGCAAGATAACACTATAAACACGTTAGCAGAATCTACTGAATAAACAATAGATATTGAGCAAATACTCTACTAAGTAAAACGGATAGACGATTCGTTGCAGAAATTGAATTCACTAACTGATTGATGCCACATTTCATCAGAATGAGCACTACTGTTTAAAGTATTAAATGTTTGTAGCGATGATTTTGTATCTATTTAACCTATTTTTTGCGGCGATGCCAGTACTGATAAAGCCCAGTAAAAGCAAATGTCATTAGTATTAAGCTGACAATACACCAAATGCTCCGCGTGAATTATCCACCGGAAAAACCGAAATAAAGTTTATCAACGCTGTCTAAAATCTCGTAAGAGTAACCGCTGAACAAATAGCTTGTTTCGCTAAAGATAATCCTGCAAGTGCTGAGATAATCTCTTGCCGCTAGACGTCTTTTAATTGCGTATCGGTTATAACTGAAACAGATTGAGAAAATCTCTGAGATGGCTAAATCTTAACGTGATTCGCCGCTAGCTGATTGAGCGATATAGTTAGCAATGTCACTGCCTTTTACTTCAATTGTTTCGATATTTTCTTTTTTAGTCTTTTCATCAGGCACTGTCTCGGCGGCAATGGCCTGTTGAGTTAAACTGATAGTACATAACACGGTTAAGGTGATTTTTCTGATTTCAAGGTGTTATCATTTTGTACTGCGATGAACGAATCCATTTTCTGGGTGTTAGCAAAGTCAGTTTTTGTAGCTAAACTATTCAATCGCTAGGAATTAATTGCTAGGAGATGCCGTCGCTGAGTGTTTGGCAGTTGAAGACTTCTTGATTGTCGTGTAGCTATTCACTGATGATGATTTTGGGGCGAAGATAATCTTCTTTTTATTGGTATTAATGTGGTCAGCTAATAATAAATAAGGCGCTATTAGCGCCTTATTTATTATCCAGTTAAATTAATTTATACAATTAAATCATACTGCTCACGTAGCACTTTAATAATGTCCGCTTTTGGGTTGGCTGGTAATGGAATACTTGAACCAGTGACTTTTTCTGCCACACCAATATAAGTGCGCGATACATTCATCATCGCGTCTAATGGTAAGTCGTTGTTACGAGCAAGTGCTTCACGCTCTGGCATTCTGTCTTTGTTTAGCAAAATGTCGGCATCGTCAAAATGATTCAGTAAGAACTGGCGGAAGCCTTCTTTTGAGTTTTCAACAATCTTGCCCTCACGATAAGCGGCTCCGTCCCAAATGCGTGATGAGTCAGGCGTACCGACTTCATCCATGTAAATCAGTTTTGATTGACCATTTTTGTCATTGACGTAGCCAAACTCAAACTTAGTATCGACAAACACTTGATCAAGCTTTGCTAGCGCATCTGAAATTACTTTAAAGCCTTGCTTTAGCAAGGTTTCATACAAGTCGATATCCTGTGGTTTTTCAAATCCAAAGGCTTGGTAGTTAGCTTCAATATCGCTACGGCTAATGTTAACGTCATCTTGCGCAGGCACGCCCGGGATGCCGGTTAAGATACCTTTGGTTGACGGGGTGATCAGTAACTCTGGCAGTTTTTGATCTTTGCTTAACCCTTCTGGCAAGGTGATACCACAAAATACCCGTTCGCCTTTTGAATAAGCACGCCACATTGAGCCGGTAATGTATTGGCGACAAATCGCTTCGACTTTAATTGGGCGAGCTTTTTGCACTATCCATACAAAAGGGTGCGGAATATCTAGAATGTGGCTGTCAGCTAAACCATTTTCGGCGAATAAACCAAACCAATGATTTGAAATCGCATTCAGTGCAGCGCCTTTACCTGGAATACCCTGCAAGTTACCTTCGCCATGAAAAATACAATCGAACGCCGAGATCCTGTCGCTGATCACCATAATTGCTAGCGGAGTATCTTCAGGTACATCGTAACCTTTGTCGCGGATTAAGCGGCGACTGTCTGTGTCGGTTAACCAGTAAACACTGCGTACTTTGCCACTGTGGACAGGCTTGTCGGTACGGATAGGTAAATCATTGTTCACGGCAAGAACGGAATCGGCAAGATTCATGCGAGTGTTCCTTAGGTAGTAGGGTACATAGGTTTTTATGGCGGCTATTTTACCTGCATTCAAAGCGTTTGCACGATAAAAGGAGGGGTTGAAATAGGCTTTTTTGTTATGCGAACAATCAAGGGTAAGGTTAACCTTTCTTGATAAAGACTTTATTGGGTTATTCAGGCAGAATTCACGCCTTAATGATGTGATGGATAAACCAACGTGAACAGTGAACAAGAAAGCGCGAATGCCCGTTTAGGACTGATATTTGTTTCTATAGCAGTATTTTTCTGGGGTATTTTGCCTATAGCATTAAAGCTATCAGGTGGATTCATTACGCCAGTTACTCTGACCTGGTTTCGGTTTGTCATGGCGTTAGTCGTGACCTTGTTAATTCAATGGCGCTTAGGTGCATTACGTCAATTTGTCGGTTTACCTTCATTAGTATGGTTGAAATTGGTGCTCGCTGGCGTGCTGTTGATGTGCAATTACGTGTCGTTTGTTTATTCGTTGGGATATCTAGCTCCAGGCACTGCACAGCTTAACTTCCAAACTGCGCCTTTTTTCTTGGCATTTGGTGGGGTGTTGTTTTTCAAAGAGCGTTTTAATGCATTTCAGTTAAGTTGTTTTGCCACGCTTGGACTGGGCATGCTGATGTTTTTCCATCCGCAGCTCGATTTAAATCAAGCAAGTGATCATCAAGTGTTGGTTGGGATTATGATTGTGCAGTTTTCGGTGATGTCGTGGACCAGCTATGCTTTGTTACAAAAGTCGGTGAGCCAACGACTGTCACCCAGTAATGTACTGTTATTTATTTACGCATTAGGCATTGTGCTTATGGCGCCATTTAGTGACTTTAGTCAGTTTGAAGCTATGACGCTCGATCAATGGTGGATAGTACTTTTTTGCGGCGCCAATACTTTGATTGCGTATGGCTGTTTTGGTCAAGCAATGCAATATTGGCCCACGGCACAAGTCAGTGCCATGTTGGCATTAACACCGGTATTGAGTTTTACTGCGACAGAAGTTGTGGTCAATCTTGGTTGGTGGAGCGGGGTATTTGTCGGTGCCGATATTGATGTGTTGTCATTTGCTGGCATCGTTATGATTGTGTGTTCGGTGTTTGCCGTGCAAATTGTCCCCTTGTATCAAAAGCGTAAGCAGGCCAAAGCGTTCAGGACTGTATTGTAACACTTTTGTGCAAACGGATTATCACTAGGGTCGCTTCGCTGCTAGGGCGGACTGCGTCCTGCTAGGAAATGATAACAAGCGATAACAAGCGAACGCTGCGCTCACGGATAAAGCGGTCTAGCACCTAGGCTCTCGGCTTGTCATCTCTTAATCTCTCTCGTCACCGCTTGCTATCTCAGGAATAGGGACAGCTTCGCTGCTAAGATTTTATAGCATCTAGCCGCGCAGCGTCCTAGCAGCGTAGCGATCTAGGCTCTTGCTATAGCATCTAGCCGCGTAGCGACCTAGAACCTAGAACCTAGAAATAGTGATATTAAACAGGTAATCGCCACGTTAATGGGTATTAATTATTTTTTAGACTGATTTTGTAGAATAGAGAATAAAAACTGAAAACAAAAATGGAGCCCTTAGGCTCCATTTTTTGTGTCATTCAACTGAATGATTAACCGTTGTCACGTGGCTTACGTGGACGACGCTCTGCACTTGCAGGGCGGTCACTAGCCGGACGATCACCCGCTGGGCGATCAGTACGTGGACGGTCACTACGAGCACGATCACTACGTGGACGACGTGGAGCGCCTGCGCCGCGAGTCGTGTCAGCAAACACTTCATCACCTGCTTCACGAATGTTTAAAGGACGACCACACACACGCACTTTTCTTAGGTGCGAAAGGATGTCTTTAGGCATTCCGTCTGGTAAATCAACCGTTGTGACTTGATCAAACAATTGGATTTGACCAATGAAACGGCTATCGATGTTTGCTTCGTTAGCAATAGCGCCAACGATGTTACCTACACCAACACCATTTTCACGACCTACATCGATAACATAACGATTCATTTTAACGTCTGGGTTATCTTTTAAGCCTTCTGCATCGCCAAAGCTATTTGGTGCTGGACGGCTACTACGCTCGCCACGGTCACTGCGTTCACGACGTGGACGGTCGCTGCTACTATTGCGATCACCACGGTCACTACCACGATCACTACGTTCGTCACGTGAATCACGTTGACGTTCGGTAATCGTTGGTAACTGTAGTGGACGCTCTTGCTGTACTTGTTGTAACAATGCAGCAGCCAGTAAATCGGTATCAACTTCAAGCTGTTGACATAATTCAGCTACAGCGTTTTTCATGAAATCTAAGTCACCGTTAATGGTTTCTTGGATTTGCTCGCCTAAACGAGACAAACGACGCTCTGCAACTGATTCAGGGCTAGGCACTTTCATTGGCGAAATACGGCTGTTTGTAGCGCGTTCGATAGTGCGTAACATACGCATTTCACGATTGGTTACAAATAGGATTGCCATACCAGTACGACCAGCACGACCTGTACGACCGATACGGTGAACATAGGCTTCTGAATCATAAGGAATATCGTAGTTTACTACGTGTCCAATACGTTCAACGTCAAGACCACGTGCCGCAACGTCAGTCGCGATTAAAATGTCTAACTTGCCGCGCTTAAGCTGCTCAACAGCACGCTCACGTGCTTGTTGATTCATGTCACCATGTAATGGAGATGAAGCATAACCACGGGCTTCTAATTTTTCTGCTAATTCAACACAGCTGTTACGGGTACGAACGAAGATGATAATACCTTCAGTATTTTCAACTTCTAAAACACGTACTAACGCTTCTAGTTTATTGTGTTGTGATACTTGCACATAACGTTGGTCGATAGACTCAACAGTTGTCTGGCTAGACGCTATGCTGATGTTCACTGGGTTTGTTAAGTGCTTAGCTGCAACGCGCTTAATTTGCTCAGGCATAGTGGCAGAGAATAATGCAAGTTGGCTGTCAGTAGGCTTGTGCTCTAATACCCATTCGATATCATCGATGAAGCCCATTTTTAGCATTTCATCGGCTTCGTCTAATACTAAGGCTTTTAGATTATCTAGCTTTAATGTGCCACGACGCATGTGATCCATTACACGACCAGGAGTACCAACAATCACTTGTGGTCCACGCTTAAGGGCGTTTAATTGTTGTTGCATGCTTTGACCACCGTAAATCGGTAGTACGTGGAAGCCTTTCATGAATTTGGCATAACTACCAAATGCTTCGGCAACTTGAACCGCTAATTCGCGGGTTGGTGCTAACACTAAAATCTGTGGAGCATTGATTTTCATGTCGATTTTGTTTAGTAAAGGCAGGGCAAACGCGCCTGTTTTACCGGTACCGGTTTGTGCTTGACCGATAATATCTTTACCAGCCATAAGCGGGTCGATACTAGCAGCTTGAATAGGAGTTGGGTTTTCATAACCTAACTCGTCAAGCGAACGCAACAAAGACTCAGACAGGCCGAGTTCGCGGAAAGTTCTTTCAGATGACATTGAGTTGTAGCCTTGTGGATGCGCACGAAGTTCGGAAGCTCGTGCTAAAGTTTCACAGACAGAAAATCAACCCCGTGTCGATTTCCCGCGCCGATAAGGGGGCGTATTATAGCAGCAACAATGCTAGTTGACCACGTAAAAACTGAAAATAAACATTAAATTGCCTATTCTAGTTTAAGATTGGCCTGATTCTTGATTTTTAAGATTTGTTAATTGGTTGAAAAATGAACATTTGTTGGCGTGAATTAGGCTGTTTATGGGGCCTTGGTCAGCTTATCGATGCTGAGCATTTGATATACTGTTTCAGCAACCGCCACAATAAAGTCGATGTCTAACGTGGCTATTGTGTCGTCGGCCGTATGATATTGCGTGTGGGGTGGTACGCCAAAATACACCCAGGAGTAGCCAGCTTTATGAAATGGGTAATGGTCTGACGCTCTGAGCCAGTCACTTTTTTTCATCCGCCCACTTAGTAAATTTGTGTGATGAGTGCGAATACATAATTGGGTCTGTTGCATCAACAACGGCTTAATAGATTCAAAATCTGGCAGATTTTTTTGCCCTTCCATGTAGATTGCCCTGCGGCGATCTGGGTGACCTATCATGTCCAAGTTTACACTTAGCTCAATGTCCATCTGTGGGTATTGTTGCAATAACGTCACTAATTCATAGCTGCCATATAAACCTGGTTCTTCAGCGTCGGTTGCCACAATCATCAAATTAACATCATCTAACGGTGGACTTTCCTGCCATTGGGCTGCAATTGCCATCATTCCGGCAATGCCTGAGGCATTATCATCAGCACCTGGATACATTTTACTGGCCGTTTGACCTAAGTGATCATAATGAGCCGTAATCACTCGCCATCGGTTTGAGCTATTTTTTGCCGCAATAGTGGCAATAATATTGACCCCAGAGACGGTCGAAAATTGATGTTGAAAACTAAACGGGACGGCAAAAGTTTGCTGCCAGGGTTGTAAGCCCATCTCTGTAAATCGTGTGATTAAATACGCTTGAGTGAGGCGGGCGCCTTCGGTGCCTGTCTTGCGGCCTTGAAATTCAGTGGAACTCAGTGTGGTGATATCTTCAGTAATTTGGCTATGGGCGCTAGACCAAGTGGTCATAATAGCTGACGAGCATTGCTGAGGTGTTTGGCTGCAGGCATTGAGTAAGCAGCACAATAACATCATAGCCAATACCTTGAGGTGAATTTGAGTAGTAAACATAATGTGCTCTCCTCTTATTCACCTAAGGTTTGGTATTTTATCTCAGCTTGTTATTTGGCTTTTTTAGCCTTTACACGTTTATTGTGAAGCGCCAGCATCGGCTTTAGGAATCTCGCGGTATGAGACTCTGGGTGCTCTGCTACTTCTTCTGGGCTGCCTGCAGCTAAAATCATGCCGCCGCCAGCACCACCTTCAGGGCCTAAATCGATAATCCAGTCTGCGGTTTTAATCACATCTAAATTATGCTCAATCACCACAACAGTGTTGCCATGAGATTTTAAGCGATGCAGTACTTCTAACAATAGTTGAATATCGGCAAAGTGAAGCCCTGTAGTGGGTTCATCTAAAATGTATAAGGTTTTACCTGTGTCACGTTTAGACAGCTCTTTGGCCAGTTTAACGCGCTGAGCTTCACCGCCAGATAAGGTTGTCGCGCTTTGTCCTAAGCGAATGTACGACAAGCCGACATCCATTAAGGTTTGCAATTTACGTGAAATAGATGGAATTGCATCAAAATAACCACGAGCATCTTCAACAGTCATTTGCAGCACTTCGTGAATGTTTTTGCCTTTGTATTTTACTTCTAAGGTTTCGCGGTTATAACGCTTACCTTTACACGAATCACAAGGCACATAAACATCAGGTAAAAAGTGCATTTCCACTTTAATTAAGCCATCACCTTGGCAGGCTTCACAACGACCGCCCTTGACGTTAAACGAGAAGCGACCCACCTGATAACCACGGGTGCGCGATTCTTGTGTGCCAGCAAACAGTTCACGTATTGGGGTGAAAATACCCGTATAGGTGGCAGGGTTCGAGCGTGGCGTGCGGCCAATAGGGCTTTGATCAATATCGACTACTTTGTCGCAATGATCCATGCCTTCAATACTTCTGTAAGGCGCAGGTTCGTCCACGGTAGCGCCATTGAGCATCCGATGGGCAATTTTAAAGAAAGTGTCGTTAATCAGTGTCGATTTACCTGAACCCGATACGCCAGTAACACAGGTAAACAATCCAACTGGAATGGTTAAATCAACATCTCTTAGGTTATTACCCGATGCGCCAAATAACTGAATCACCTTTTTCGGATCGATAGGGGTGCGCTGGTCACTAATGTGTATTTTCTTTTTACCGGAAATATATTGGCCCGTAACCGACTCTTCACAGTTAAGAATATCTTCTAGCGTACCGTCACAAATGACTTCACCGCCATGTACACCGGCTCCTGGGCCAATATCGATAATGTGATCCGCTAAGCGAATCGCATCTTCATCGTGTTCAACCACAATCACGGTATTGCCTAAATCACGCAGGTGGATCAAGGTTTGTAATAAACGTTCGTTATCGCGTTGATGCAAACCAATTGAAGGCTCATCAAGCACGTACATCACGCCCACTAACCCCGCTCCAATTTGGCTGGCTAAGCGAATACGTTGCGCCTCGCCACCTGATAAGGTTTCGGCTGAGCGCGACAAGCTTAAATAGTTAAGCCCCACATTGACCAAGAAGCCAAGGCGTTGACTGATCTCTTTTAAGATTTTCTCGGCAATTTGCGCGCGTTGTCCTTCAAACACTACGGTGTCGAAGTATTGTTTAGCTTCGCCAATCGACCAAATGGTCAGTTGCGGTAGGTTTAACTCACCAATAAATACGTTACGGGCTTCTTCACGTAAGCGCGAACCACCACAACTATTACAAGGCTGCATATTAATAAATTTAGACAGCTCATCGCGTACCGAGTTACTTTCGGTTTCACGATAACGGCGATCCATATTATTTAAAATGCCCTCAAACGGATGATTACGGATCACTACGTCGCCGCGGTCATTAATGTATTTAAAGGCAATATTTTGTTTGCCTGAACCATATAAGACAATCTTTTTAACTTTGTCACTTAGTTCGGCATATGGCTTCTCAACATCAAACTTATAATGTTCGGCTAGAGAGCTGAGCATTTGGAAATAGTAAAAGTTGCGTCGGTCCCAGCCTCTAATCGCGCCGCCAGCTAACGATAGTTCATCATTAGCAATGACTCGTTCAGGGTCAAAAAACTGCTGCACACCTAAACCATCACAAGTTTGACAAGCACCGGCCGGATTGTTAAACGAGAAAATACGCGGCTCAAGTTCGGCCATCGAATAGCCACAATGCGGACACGCGAAATTAGCTGAAAATATCAGTTCTTCGGCTTTGCTATCATCCATACTGGCAATTTTTGCAATGCCACCAGATAATTCTAAAGCGGTTTCAAACGACTCAGCCAAGCGCTGTTTCATGTCTTCGCGTACTTTGAAGCGATCGACAACCACTTCAATGGTATGTTTGATGTGTAAATCTAATGTTGGAGGATCGGTTAAGTCACATACTTCACCGTCAATACGGGCGCGGATGTAGCCTTGTGCCGATAAGCTTTCCAGCAACTTAACGTGCTCACCTTTACGGTCGTTAACCACTGGCGCAAGCAGCATTTGACGGCTATCTGCCGGCATCGCCAACACTTTATCCACCATTTGACTCACTGTTTGCGCTGACAACGGCTGATTATGCGTTGGGCAGCGAGGTTCGCCCACACGGGCAAACAACAAGCGTAAATAGTCATAGATTTCGGTAATGGTACCGACGGTCGATCGCGGATTGTGCGAGGTTGATTTTTGTTCAATTGAAATGGCAGGGCTAAGGCCTTCAATATGATCTACATCGGGTTTTTCCATTAAGCTCAAGAATTGACGCGCATACGCCGACAGCGATTCGACATAACGACGTTGGCCTTCTGCATACAAAGTATCGAAGGCTAATGATGATTTTCCTGAACCGGATAACCCAGTTATCACAATAAGTTTGTCACGGGGAATGGTTAGATTGATGTTCTTAAGATTGTGGGTTCGGGCACCGCGTATTTCAATTTTATCCATCTATATCACTCTATGACTTATGTAAAACAAAACAGCGATCAGTATCGCATAGTTTGTTGGGGGACTTCATATCAATTTTGACTATGTTGGTTTCATGGTACGCATAAAACTCAGCTAAAGTTTAACATGCGCAGATAAAACACCTTATATCAAAAACTGTGATTTCCTTTTGAGCTAATTTCTGGCGCTGTGATAATATGCGCACCTTATAATATTGTTGAATTACTTATCGAAGGGCAACAGCATGGCCAGTAATGGACTGTCGGGTATGGAGAAAAAGGTCGCATTTTCGTTAGCCAGTGTGTTTGGTTTACGAATGATGGGATTGTTTATGATTATGCCTGTCTTCGCGCTGTATGGTCAGCACCTTGAAGGCTTTTCACCGCTATGGGTGGGTATTGCCATTGGTGCTTACGGATTAACCCAGGCTTTTTTACAGATCCCAATGGGCATTTTGTCCGACAAATACGGACGTAAGCCGATTATTCTAGGTGGCTTGGTATTGTTTGCCATTGGTAGTTTAATTGCCGCATCATCGGATCACATTTACGGGGTAGTGTTTGGTCGCGCAGTCCAAGGTATGGGCGCAATAGCTGCCGCCGTGTTAGCGCTTGCCGCCGATTTAACTCGAGACGAGCAACGCACTAAAGTCATGGCGATTATCGGCATGTGTATTGGCTTTTCATTTGCCTTGTCATTATTGGTCGGGCCTATTGTGGCGCAATACATGGGCTTAACGGGGTTGTTTTTATTAACCGCAGTTCTGGCAGTATTGGGCATGTTAATTGTGCAGTTTTTTGTTCCCAATCCTATTAGCCAAGCGCCTAAAGGCGATACGGTCGCCACTCCGACAAAATTAAAGCGTATGTTGTTAGACCCGCAGTTATTTCGCCTAGATGCCGGTATTTTTATTCTGCACTTAGTGCTAACCGCGGTGTTTGTTGCATTGCCGCTCGATTTGGTGGATGCAGGTTTAGTCAAAGAAAAGCATTGGATGTTGTACTTCCCCGCTTTTGTTGGTGCATTTTTCTTAATGGTGCCGTTAATTATCATTGGGGTGAAACGCAACAACACCAAAACCATGTTCCAGTTGTCGTTAATGATCATGATGGTGTCACTTGCCGCGATGGGGCTGTATGCCGATAACCTTTGGGTGTTAAGTGGGGCTGTAGTGCTATTTTTCACCGGCTTTAATTACCTTGAAGCATCATTGCCAAGTTTGATTGCTAAGTTTTGTCCTGTCGGCGATAAAGGTTCGGCTATGGGCGTGTATTCAACTAGTCAATTTTTAGGCGCATTTTGTGGCGGCATGTTAGGCGGCGGAGCTTATCAGCTCGTTGGCGCATCTGGGGTGTTTTTTGTTGCGCTAGGGCTAATGTGTGTGTGGTTATTTTTGACCCTCGGCATGCAAAAGCCTGTGTTATTGAAAAGCTATACGCTTGAAGCTACAGTAAAAGATAGAAGCGATGCACAAGATATGGCCAGTAAATTGTCACAGTTAATCGGTGTTGTAGAGGCCATTGTGGTGCTCGAAGAGAAAGTGGCTTATTTAAAGGTCGATGATAAATTCAATTTAAGCGAAGCGCGAGCTGTGTTAGGCTCTGTGAATTAGATCGTGTAGATCATTCAGCTTAGTATTCAGTTAAAGTAAACAGATAAAAATCTCAGGAGATTTCGATGGCTAGTCGTGGTGTGAATAAAGTGATTTTGGTCGGTAACTTAGGTAAAGACCCTGAGGTTCGTTACATGCCAAACGGCAATGCTGTTGCCAACTTTACTATAGCGACAAGTGAGTCGTGGAAAGACCAACAAGGTCAAATGCAAGAACGTACCGAGTGGCACAACATTGTGATGTATCGTCGTCTTGCGGAAATTGCTGGCGAGTACTTAAAGAAAGGCTCTAAAGTTTATTTAGAAGGCAAATTGCAAACCAGTAAGTGGCAAGATCAGACTACCGGTCAAGACCGTTATAAGACTGAAATCAACGCTATGGAAATGCAAATGTTAGACAGCCGCAACTCAGGTGATAATGCCGGTGGTGGTCAGTATCAAGGGCAAGGTCAAAGCTCTGGGCAAAACGCCGGACAAAATATGGGACAACAACAGTCTCGTCCTGCACCAGCACCTCAAGCTCGTCAGCCACAAGCGCAATACAATCAAACTGCGCCTGCTGCAGGTAATGAAGCTTACCAGGCTCAGCCTAATGCTGGCCAGCAAGGTGGTGGTTACCAGCAACAATCTGCGCCAGCGCAACAAGCTGCACCTGCTTATGCACCAAAGCCAGCCGCTGCACCTCAGGGTAATTTCCAACCACAAAATGCTCCTGCACAGCGTCCAGCACCACAGCCACAACAAAACTTCACTCCAGATTTAGATGAAGGCTGGGATGACGATATTCCGTTCTAATCTTCACTAGAGATTACATAATCCAATGTGTTGATTAAAACTTTTAAGGCCTGCTTTTGCAGGCCTTTTTGTTTTCTACGTTAGAGAAGCAACGAGACTGACTCTGCCAGCAGTATTTTTATGGTGTAAATATCACTGTGGCAGTTTTAGGATATAAAATGTTTTATTCAATTAAAACAGAGTATTCATCAAGTGACTTATGACCTCTTGCCGTCAGAAAGCTCAACAACGCTTCGGGGCTACGGTTCAGTAAGCGTTCAATTGGAAACCCCACTGTTTCAATGACCTCAATGGCTTTTTCAAACTCGCCTAAGCTAAAAGCAACATGCGAGTCAGAACCCATAACGAGCAGTCCACCTGCTGCTTTTACTGCATTAGCTATTTCAATACAGTTACATGTACTGCCTTTTCTCGACGTCAAAAAAGAGGAGTTATTTATCTCTAGCGCCACGTTATGTTTGGCAGCGGCAGCGGCGACGCGCTTAATATCGATTGGATAAGCAGGGTTGCCTGGGTGAGTAATAATGTCGACATTACCACTTTCAATACAGTTGATGAGTGCTGTAGTGTGAGCTTCTTTAGTCGATGGTGGGAACACGGGTTCATGGAACCCTGCCAACACAATATCGAGCTCTTTTAAATAATCACCAAAAAAATCAATCTCGCCATGTTCATTTTTGATATTCGCTTCAATGCCGCGCAGCACGCCAATACCGTCAACAATTCTAGGTAACACTCTCATATTTACAAAGTGCCAAAAATGGGGCGCATCAGCCATATCTGGGCCATGATCGGTAATGGCGAATAACTTGATACCTTTGGCTTTCGCAACACAAAGGTAATCATGGAAGGTACTATAAGCGTGAGTTGACGCTATAGTATGCGCGTGAATATCAACAAGGAATTTCATGGCGAGTCTCGTTCTCTGAATCAAAAACAGTAGGCATCAAGTCTACGCTGTTAACTGGGCTTTCTCTATGATCACTTTTGTTGATTACTTGCAGCAGGTATTGAGGCATATTGTCGAAGATGCCTTGGCGTTATACATGGCTGTTTTCCGGCATTTGTAGTGAGCCAATCGGCCGCACATGATATTAACGATGTTGTAAGGCATTTGATATGAAATAGGCCGAATGTTGTCACTTTGCCTTATATATTCCACTTCTTAACCCGAGTTGAGGCTGAATAATGAGAGATGAGTTAAGAGCGAAAATTATTGCCGTGTGTGATAAAAACATTGCGGCGAAAGGCGATAACGTCGGTTTGTCATTTTATGCATTTTTTGCCAACAAAAATGATAATCCTCAATTACTGATGGAAGCGGCAACATGGTGGATTCAAACACACCAATTGGATCATTTTGTGAAGGCCCACAAAATTAAACAAATGATTCATAATGGCTTGTAATAGTCTGAATAAATTATGTGCGGCGGAGCAATACTGACCAATATTCAATAAGTAACCGATATATAGATTAAGTCATGCCTTAATGATTAAGCTTAATCGCTTAACGGGTTTTTAGATGACACAAGTCGTTTTTGAACGATCAATCAAAATTGTACTAATAGTTTTGACCGTTTTAATGTTATATTTTCACTCTTGAGTGACATTAACGATATTAAATGTCGTGCTTAATACCGATATAGTTAGCAGATTTTTTTTGAAAAAAGCCGGAGGAATGAGTGGGAATAATTGGTCGACTGTTAGTTATTGGCGCCACTTTACTATTTTTTAGTGGCTGCGCTAGCACCTCAACAGCGGGTGATCCATTCGAAGCGGTTAATCGAAAAAGCTGGGACTTTAATTACCAGGTCATGGATAAATATGCTTTAAAACCAGCAGCTGAAGGCTATGAAACAGTCCCTAAGCCGATCCGACAAGGTGTGACAAATCTGCTATCAAATCTAAGTGAACCTCTTTACGCAGTAAATAACCTCTTACAATGGAAAGTGACCGACAGCGGTAGCAGTGTTTTACGTTTTGTCGTCAACACGACAATCGGCCTTGTGGGTCTTTTTGATCCTGCTACCGATATGGGATTAGTGAAAAAAGAAGAAACATTTGCGCAAACCTTTGGTGTTTGGGGTATTGGCAATGGGCCTTTCATTATGTGGCCTGTTTATGGCGCCAGTACTGCACGTAATACCGTCGGCGATTTTGTTGATGTTTTTGTGTATCCCTTATCTATTCTGTCGTTTGAACAAAGGGCCGGAAAGTTTGTGTTGGAAGGTTTAGACAGTCGGATTGATTTTCAGCAATATGAACCCATATTAGACGGATCGTTAGATCCTTATGGCTATGTTAAAGATGTCTATTTGCAGCGAGATGCTCACTTGGTCAGTGACGGTAAAGTGGCTGAGACTGAATCTGACGAATTTGATCTAGAGTTTGATGACGAACTATTAGATGATGAGCTATTAAATGACGCACCTGCAGACGACAAATCAGACGATCACACTGATTACAAGGTAACGGACTAGCCAATGTCAAACATCAAAACGTTTTCATCTTGTACGAGTGAATTAAAAAATATTCGCGAATTTGTGGTAGATGCATGCCGCGATTTTCCTTTTAGCGAAGGTAAAGTCAATGAAATCGTATTGGCCGTTGATGAGGCTTGTGCCAATGTTATTCGTCATGGTTATCACATGTCGAAAAAGGGCTGTATAGAAATCGTGGTCAGCAGTGATGATGAGCATGCGCTATTTGTGATTAAAGATGTGTGTTCGCAGATTACTGACAAGCAATTAATACCGGCAGAAAATAATTTATGTAAACCAGGTGGATTAGGCCTTTGCCTCATTCATTATGTGGCTGAAAAAGTAAGACTTATCCCACATAAAGGCAAAGGTAATTGGTTAGAACTGACGGTTAAATTTGAGTGATATAAAATGAATATTGAAATTGAGACACATAACAATTACCAAGTGGTTAAGCTTTATGGAGAGGTCGATCTGAGCAACTCTCGCAGTATCAAACTCGACATCATAAAGTTAATTAAGAGTAAAAATAACATCATTGTCGATTTCACCCACCTGCAATATATCGATAGCTCAGGGATGGCTTCACTGGTTGAGGCCTTCAATGAAGCCAGAGAAAATGACACTGAATTTCATATCGTTGGTGCCAATGGTTCACCGCTTCAAGTACTGCAACTAACCCGTTTAAACACGGTGTTTAACTTAGCTGATTCAGTAAGTGCTGTGAGTAACAATGGTTAACCCTATCATTACTGTAGAGCATTTGTTTGCCCAATATGGCGATACCCATGTACTCAAAGACGTCAATTTAGAGGTCAACCCCGGCGAAATTCTGGTGGTGATGGGCGGATCTGGTTCTGGTAAAAGTACCTTGCTTAACCATATGCTTGGGCTTAAAACCCCTACTTCAGGCACTATCATGATTGATGGTGTGAATATTTTTACGGCTAAAAATAAGCAATTACGTAACTTACGCAAAAAAATGGGCGTGGCTTTCCAAGGCGGCGCTCTACTGAGTTCATTAACGGTGGCAGATAATGTCAGGTTACCTTTAGAGCACAACACTTCATTGGATACCCAAACCATTGATATTATGGTGCGGATGAAGCTTGAATTAATGAACATGGCTGGAACAGGCCATCTAATGCCTTCGGAATTATCAGGCGGCATGCTAAAACGAGCAGGACTGGCTAGGGCCGTTATTATGGACCCTAAATTACTATTTTTTGATGAACCTTCAGCAGGGCTTGATCCCACAACTGCAGTTGAACTTGACGAGCTTATTCTCACTTTGAGAGATGCCATGAACATGACCATAGTGGTGGTCACTCATGAGCTAGAAAGTGTGTTTAAAATTGCCGATCGCGTGGTGGTATTGTTTGCGGGTGAAGTGGTGGCGAATGGCACCGTTGATGAGATTAAAAACTCGCCAGATGAACGCATTCAAAACATGATCAACCGTCAACCGAACACTTACAGAGATGATGGTGAGGTTTATCTCAATCGTTTGTTAAATAAGGATGAAAAATAATGAATGCCTTGTTTAATTCAGTCAGTAACTTAGGTGCCGCAACGCGTAAAAATATTGAAAGTGTTGGCCTAGCAACATTATTTTTAATGCGTATCGTCAGCAGCCTATTCACTGGGCTGGTGTCATTTAAGCAAGTGATTAAGCAGATATATTTTATTGGTAATCGGTCTTTAATTGTCATTATTGTTGCGGCGCTCTTTACCGGTATGGTTGTGGCACTGCAGTTTTACGATACCTTAGTGCGATTTGGTTCAGTGGATTTATTGGGTTCGGCAGTTGCCTTGAGCCTGATTAAAGAATTAGGACCGGTGATGACAGCATTAATGGTAATAGCACGAGTTGGCTCTGCGACCTGTTCAGAAATTGGTATTATGCGTAACGAGCAACAATTTGATGCGCTTGATTGCATGGCTATTAACAGTTACCGCTATGTGATGCTGCCAAGACTATTAGCGGCGTTGTTTTGTGTTCCTATGCTGACGGCCGTTTTTGACTTGGTGGGCATTGGCGGTGGCTATATCGTTGGAGTACACATTCAAGGAGAAAGTCCTGGTGCATATATTCAAGGTGTAATGGATACAATTAGCTTTAAAGATGTGCTGGTTGGTCAAATAAAGTCATTGGTATTTGGTTTGTTTATTATGTGGATACCTTTATATTACGGCTTTTATTTACACTTAAATCAAAAAAATATGGGCGCTGAAGGCGTCAGCAATGGCACCACTCAGGCGGTGGTAATGAGTGCAATTATTATGTTATTTAGTGACTATATCGTTAGCTCATTAGCGCTATAACTAGAGGTTTCAATGAAAAACAATTACGTCAATTTTCTCGTCGGCCTGTTTGTATTATTCGGGATTGGGGCCTTGGTATTTATGTCAATTACCATTGGTGGAGCATCGGTCACTAATAGTGGTAACTACACCTTAGTGGCTAAATTTGAAAATTCTTCAGGTTTAAAAGAAGGTGCCTTTGTCGAAATGTCAGGTGTACGTGTTGGATTAATTCAATCGATTAATTACGACCCTAAAGCGTATGAGTCAGTCGTTAAAATATCATTAGATAATGCGATTACCGTACCTGATGATTCGATAGCCTCTATTCGTACATCAGGTATTATTGGCGACAGATTTGTTAAAATATCTACCGGTGGTTCAGAAATAAACATGGCAGATGGTGAAGAGTTTATTGAAACAGAATCATCAATCAGCATCGAAGAGTTAATAAGCAAATATATGTTTAGCCAGGATAAATAATGAAATCAATAATTTTTTTAATCATGATGCTAGTGATGCCATCTCTAGCTTTGGCGGCACAAGAACCAACAGAACGCGTTAAATTAGGTGTGACAGATATCATTAGTATCGCATCAAATAGCGCCTTGTCAGTCGAACAGAAAAAACAATCACTCAGTGATGTGATTGAAAAACACGTCGACATACAAGCCTCTGCACAACGAGTGTTAGGTAAGTATTGGAGACAGGCAAGCGATACCGAGAAACGTCAATTTATGGTGTTGTTAAAAGGCGTATTAGTCGATACCTATATTGTGTTGCTAGAACAGTATGATAATCAAACGGTTGATTACACCAATGAAACAATCAAGAAAAAAGTGTATGCATCAGTCGATACTGAAATTCATACCAAAGAAAATATCATTCCGGTTTCATATCAGCTTTATCAACGTAATAATGAATGGAAAATTTACGATTTTGTTGCTGAAGGTTTATCGATGATCCGTACCTTTAGTAACGACTATAAAAGTACTTTGAAAAAAAGCGGTGTCACTGGTTTGAATGAAGCCCTTGCTGCTAAATTAGCCCAAAAGTAAGGTTACCCTTGAATATTGATAGAGCATTAGCTAACAGCATTATTGATGAAACCTTATGGTTTAAAACCAATTTGGCAGTCACATTAAGTGAGTTTAATTATTACTTAATTAAAAAAAATGGCCAAGTCAGCTGTAATTTTTCATCCTTGTGTGATGAGCATTACACCCGGCTCTATCAACAATTTAAAGCATTGTCGTTACAACACAGTATTACGGAAATTGTGCCTCTAAAGGACGATGGAAAAATGTGTTGGGTGCTGCCTTTTGGTAAAGAATCGAGCTTATTTGACTGTATTATTCTGCTTAATTTACCTGCAGGAACTGAATCGCATCATGTTAGCTCGTTGTATTTTAGGCTTTTGTACCAGCTAAAAAGCTTCCAGTTTTCCGAAGCGTCATCACAACTTAACGCTGCCCAGGTGTGGATCCGCGATGAGATAGAAGAAATTTCGCGCTTGCAGCAATTGATGTTGCCAGACAAAGGTATCGTACTTAGCTCTGTTAAAATGGCTTATACCTATAAAGCGATGAAAGGTGCTGGTGGTGATTATTTAGACATTGTCGACCTTGGTAAAAGTCGCCCGGATATCCAGGGTGATATCGGAATGATTATTGCTGACGTATCGGGTCACGGCCCTGCCGCGGCAGTAGAAACCGCCATGATAGATGCCATCTTACGCACCTTTGAACCGAAAGATTTAAACAGTAGTTCTTCTGAAGTGCTTAATTATATCAATCAACATTTTTTCACTAAAAAGCCTCGTGGCAGCTTTTTAACCGCTACAGTAATGCGTTATAACTTCCAAGAGAAAGAACTTATTTATGCTAATGCAGGCCATCCTCACGCCTATTTGAAAAAAGCCAACAGGCTGGTTGCCTTAGATCAAGGTGGCATTCCTATTGGGGTACTGCGTGAGCAAAATTGGGATACCTACCGGGTTAGTGTTGATGTAGGTGATATCTTATTTGTGTATACCGATGTGGTCATCGAAACGCAAAATGCCCACAAAGAATTATTTGGTTTCGATCGCTTAGAAAAAGCCATCAGCGCAGCACCCGATGAACCCGAAGCTATGCTGGAGTATCTGGAGCAGCAAATGAAACAGTTTTGCGGTTTTTCAGAGTTTCAGGATGATTTGACCATGTGCGCAATCCAGTTTATTTAAGCTAATTGAGTATTTAATCATTGAGAAGATGAAGATTGGGATGACGATATCCCGTTCTAGGACATCTCCAGTCACAGGTTTAATTGTTTTTATCAATAACTAAAAAGCCCTGAGTTAACGCTCAGGGCTTTTTTTATCTCACTGGTTTGTTGGGCTATTAAGCGGTTAATGCTTCAGCTGGGCCGAAGAATTCATAATGAATTTGGCTTTCTGGTACACCTAAGCTGGTGGCGATGGCCAATGCTGCTTTCATAAAACCGGTAGGGCCAAGCAGGTAAAATTCTACATCACGGTCTGCAGGGAGTTGCTCTGCAATGATTGATGCATCAATAAACCCAGTGGCATGAGGTTGGCAGTGTTGTTCTGGTTGGCTGTAAACATACAAAGGTTTGATGTGGTCATGTGTTGAGGCAAGTTGATCGACATGGTGTTTAAACGCATGGACATCACTATTTATGGCCGCATGAATAAAGCGAATATCGCGTCCTGAACCCGCTTCAGTATTGAGCATACTAATCGCAGGAGTAATACCGACACCGCCAGTCAATAATATTAACGGCTTGGTGTTTTTTCGTAAGATGAAATCGCCACTGGGTGCATGTAATTTCACTTTATCGCCTAACTGAATATTGTTATGTAAGTGATTTGAAACCACGCCATTAGGTTCACGCTTGACGCTAATTCTTAAGTAATCTTTGCCTGCCGCGTCAGATAGACTGTAGTTACGACGCATTGATACACCGTCGATATCATCAAATACTAAGGTCAAAAATTGCCCAGCGTCAAAGTTTGGTAAGCCTTTATTATCAAAAGGTTGAAAGTAGAATGAGGTAATCACTGAGCTTTCATCTACACGTTTGACTAAAATAAAGTCACGCTCGCCACGCCAACCACCTTGTTGTTGCTCTTTAGCTATATAAATTGATTCTTCCGCCGCAATCAATATGTTGGCTAATTGGCCGTAAGCCTTGGTCCAAGCATCAATCACTTCATCTGTTGCAGCATCACCGAGTACGGCTTTAATGGCTTGTATTAAACAACTGCCAACAGCGTCATATTGTTCAGGTAAAATGCCTAATGCAACATGCTTTTGAACGATTTTACTAACGGCATCACTTAAATTGCCCAATTCATCAATATTGGCACCGTAAGCAATAACCGCATTTGCCAGTGCTTTAGGCTGAGTGCCTTTGGCTTGGTTAGTTTGATTGAAAAATGGTAATACTTCTGGATGCTGTGCAAACAGTAATGGATAAAAATGGCTGGTGATGTCATTAGCGTAAATTTGCAGAGCCGGAACGGTGGCTTTAATAATTTGAACAGTTGCAGTGTCTAACATTAATGATTTCCTTCTAGGGAGTAAAATAGCGATAAGCTTCAATCAATTACCTTGTCTACCCATACATTGCACAGAACACGCCAATATTTATCTAGCTGATTTAGCAGGTATAATTTTCATAAGGGTTAATTTGACCTAGATCAATATATATGTCAAATTAACCTAAATTGGGTTAATTGGACATATTATGAATATTGTTCCCTTTATCGATATTGTAGAAGACTTAAATCGTGACCTGATAAAATCGGAACGATACTTACGACTGATTTTAGCGATTCAGCGCGCTATACCATGTGACGTAGTGGCCTTGTTGAAACTTAAACATGACTATTTAGTCCCTGTGGCTGTTGTAGGGCTAAAGCAACAAGCCCTCGCTAGACAGTTTTCGATCAACCACCATCCACGCTTACAGCAAATTTTAGCTAACCCACATATTACCCGCTTTGATGCCGACTCAACACTGCCCGATCCCTACGACGGTTTAGTCGATGATGGTAGTGAACAATTGCACGTGCATGACTGCATGGGCAGTACCATTTATATCGATGGTAAAGCGTGGGGCGTTTTAACCTTAGACGCCATGAAAGCCGGTAGCTTTGATGCGCTTAACCCAACCGAAACCCGTGCTTATATTGCAGCTGTGGCCGCTGCGATTAGTACCAGTGAACATATTGAAGCGTTAGAAGTGCAAGTTGAACGTAATCATCAAGTGGCGCAGTGCATGTTAGCGACTGCTGGACCGTCGAGTATTATTGGAAACAGTGTCGCAATTACGGATTTATTGTCTGAGATAAATACCGTTGCAGCCAGCGATCTATCGGTATTAATCACTGGCGAAACTGGCGTGGGTAAAGAGCTGGTTGCCAAAAGTATTCATCAGCAATCACGTCGCAGCGAGCAACTACTAGTACAAATTAACTGTGCAGCATTGCCAGAAAGCATCGTTGAAAGTGAATTATTTGGTCACGTAAAAGGCGCGTATTCTGGTGCGGTAAGTGACCGTCGCGGCCGCTTTGAATTGGCTGATGGTGGGACATTATTTTTAGATGAAGTGGGTGAGTTACCACTTGCGGTGCAAGCTAAGTTACTACGTGCGTTGCAAAACGGTGAAATTCAACGAGTCGGCAGCGATAATATTATCGTGGTGGATGTCAGAATTGTTGCCGCTACTAACCGTAATTTACAGTTAGAAGTCAAAGAAGGTCGCTTTAGGGCTGACTTATATCATCGCTTGAGTGTGTATCCTTTACCTGTGCCACCATTACGGGATCGTGGTAAAGACGTTATTTTACTGGCTGGCTATTTTTTAGAAAAAAACCAACATCAGCTTGGCGTCGCGAAACTGAGGTTACAGCAAACCGCCATTGATCAGTTAACCCAATACCATTGGCCTGGCAATGTGCGAGAGTTAGAACACTTACTTAGCCGTGCTGCGTTAAGGGCTATTAGCGAGCAAGGGCGTCATGCCAGTATCATTAACATAAGTCGTGTTCATCTCGGTTCAGAGTTTGTTGTGAGCCATACAGTAGCACCAGCAATAGCCGAGGTTGATAATATCAGCGACAGTAATGTCGCAGCCGCATTATCGCAGGTGTTAACCCTTGGACTACGTGATTCAACCGATGAGTACCAACGACAAATAATACAGACGGTATTAGCGACCGAAAGAGGTAATTTAGCCGCTGTTGCCAGAAGTTTACAGCTGGATAGAAGCAATTTAATCCGCACCATGCGTCGTTTAGGGCTTGATCCTAACGCGGCATACTAAGAATGATATCCAAAGAAGCCGTGACGTGTGCGGCTAATTGTCTCGTCTGAAGTCATCTCGTTCTGCAGTAATGACGATTTGAGTTTAATTAGAATATATTTTGTTATTTCAGTAATATATTCCGAAAAATTCTGGTCTATATATACTGAGTGAAGTTGGATTAATTAGAGTTTCCTAAAGGATTAATGTTATGCAAAAAGGTTATGTAGGTCATATTTCGTTGGTGGTTGCCATCGTCGCAGTCGCGATTGCTGCTTTGATGGTTTTTGGCTCGTCACTGGGATTGTGGGACCCGATTGTCGGCTTTATGGCCAGTCGTAATTACAATAACCTGTTGGGTTATTTAGTGGTGGTGGTTGCGGTGCTGGCATTAGTGACCAGCTTTACCATTAAGCAAGACAGTAACGCTAAGGGCAAAGGCATATTAACCTCTACAATAGCGCTATTACTGGGCTTAGCTATATTGTCGCCAAGCATTATGGCGTTGGTTATCAAACCAGTGAAATATCCACCTATTCACGATATTACTACCAACACTCAATCACCACCGCAGTTTGAGTTTTTAACTGACAGCCGGGTTGGCGCTAAAAATAGTTTGGTATATGGCGGAGAAGAGATTGCCGCGCAGCAACTGCAAGCTTTTCCAAATATTCAACCAATTGCGTCAGACTTATCGGTAGAGGCGGCTTATGAAAAAGCATTAACTGTCGCTAAAGCCATGGGCTGGACCATTGTCGCTCAAGACCCAAAAGCACTGCGCTTTGAAAGTACGGCAACAACACCTTTTTTCAATTTTGCAGATGATGTCGTTATCGTCGTGTCTACACTAGAACAGGGCAGTCGTATTGATTTACGCAGCGTGTCGCGGATTGGTATTGGCGATGCTGGTGTGAACGCAAAACGCATTCAAGAATTTAGTCAGCGGTTTGCTGAATAGTCTGAGTCTTGAATAAATTATGCAGCAGGTTTTAACCAATAAAAAGGAGCATAAAATGCTCCTTTTTATTAATGACGACAAAACGGTTAATTAACTTAAATGCTTAATCGAAGATACAGCTGCTAACGATTATTATGCTAAGTTTTGTGATGCGAGATATTTCTGACTTTAAATCAGCTTTTTAAATTAGCTCTTTAGCAGAACTGCCATTGTTTGTAGCCATCAATCAGTCGGTATCGCGCTTGATGGCCATAATGTGAAAGTGTATAAAGCTTTTCATCAGTATTTTACTTGCCTAAAAAGCTATCAAAAAATACATAACAAACAGCGCTATATTGATGCTCTAATTGATATTGGCTGCTTATCATTTAACTGCAGTAAGTCCCAAAGATTGCCGTACAGATCTTCAAAAACCGCAACTGTGCCGTAGTCTTGCTCTTGAGGTGGGCGCACAAATTTAATCCCATCGAGTTGCATGCGGTTATAGTCGCGCCAAAAATCGTCGGTATTCAAAAAAAGAAAAACCCGTCCGCCGGCTTGGTTACCAATAAAATCATGCTGCTCCGGTTTAGATGCACGAGCTAGCAACAACGACACTCCGTTTGACCCCGGAGGCGACACCACAACCCAGCGTTTGTCTTGTTCTGCTTGATAGGTGTCTTCAATTAGATCAAACTTCAATTTATTAACATAAAAATCAATGGCTTCATCGTAATCATTCACTACTAGCGCGATGTGAACTATAGACTGTTTCATTATTATCCTTTGATAGCGTTGTAAATTAGCCATTGAATTAGCCATTGAATTAGCCATTGAGTTAGCTAGTGAGTTAATGCAAATTTACTGTGCCGTCGATTATGCATTAATTAACCAGAACTCGGGATAACAAACGCCTCGCAAACAGCCTTTTGCCTTGCTAACTGTGTTATTTTTTACATGAGAAGACTTGCAATAGACCAGCTATTGACGGGTTAATTCGCCTTGTTAGTAAAACAAATGACAAGTTTGAGAGCGGTTAATGGCTAAGCTTAATATCTTTATCATTCTATTCTCATCTCTACCCCTAGTTGAGGTTAATTCGATAGGTATGGAGATATAGACGCATAAAAAAAGCCACAGCAATGAACTGTGGCTTACTGATACTAGCGAGTCAGTGAATTCTAAATCGATTAGTTCTTTTTAGAATATTTTGCAGCTTCTTCACCCGCTAAGCGACCGAAGGTGATGATGTCTGAAATAGCATTACCACCTAAGCGGTTAGCACCATGAACACCGCCAGTCACCTCACCAGCACCATACAAGCCAGGGATAACCTGCTTCTTAGCATTCATGACTTCAGCTTTAGTGTCGATCATCACGCCACCCATAGTGTGGTGAACACCAGGTGTGACTTCAATTGCATAGTAGTTACCTTCGTTAAGTGCGCGCGGTAGGTTTGGACGCTCAAAATCAGTGTCTTTACCGCTACTCACTAAGCTGTTGTAACGCGCGACAGTTTCAGTCAGTGCTTTGCCGTCAATACCTTCCATTTTACCTAATTTAGCTAGGCTATCTGCCGTTGGTGCAACACCTAAACCAATATACTTATCAATTTTTGACAGTGACTTACGCACAGAATCATCAAAAATCAAATAAGCTGATTTACCGGTTTGCGCTAAGATAGCGGCAGATGCTTTATCACGAGTAGTAATTTCGTTAACGAAACGCTTACCTTCACGGTTAACTAAAATCGCACCATTACCACGTACCGCTTCAGTGACCATTACGCCACCTTTAACAGATAGTGTTGGGTGAGCTTGGATATACTGCATGTCTTTCAATGCGCCACCCGCATTTTCAGCCACATCCAGTCCATCACCTACTGCACCAGGTTGGTTAGTAGAGATAAAGCCTTTTAGCGAAGGATCGAGTTTAGCGACACGTTCGTTATTTTTAGCAAAACCACCCGTTGCTAAGATTACCGCATCGGCTTTCACCCAGTAGTAACCTTTGTACATACCCTTAACCAGAATACCTTTAACAGTGCCTTTATCATCTTTAAGCACTTCAATACCGCGGGTATTCATGCGTAAGTCGATATTGCGTTTCACTGCATTATCATAAAGTACTTGAACAACATGGGCACCAACACCAGCACCACCAGTTGGACGGTGTGCACGGTTAACAGATGCGCCACCCATCATGCCAACATCGGTTAAATCGGCACCCATCGCGGTCAGCCAATCAACAGAGCCTTTAGAGTGCGAAGTTAACACTTCAACCAATGCAGGATCGTTTATGTTTTGGCCACCTTTCATGGTGTCTTCGAACATTAACTCAGGGCTATCAGTAATTTTTTTAGCTTTTTGTTGATCAGTCCAAGCAGCGTTCATGCCACCTGCAGCCAACTTAGCATTACCGCCAATAACAGGCTCTTTCTCTATAAGAATGACTTTAGCACCACTATCTGTTGCAGATATTGCAGCAGAGAAACCTGCGCCGCCAGAACCGACAACCACTACGTCAACAGTGTCGTGTGGGGCGCTAGCAAGAGCAGCCTGACGTTCTGATTTGTCTTTGGCCAATTCAGCAATAGTCGGCTCGTCACGTAGCCATTTTTTAGCATAAGGCATGTTGAAATCGAAGCTGTGGCAAGAATCACAGTACACCATCGATTTTTCGTGGGCGCTGTGGCATGAGGTACAGGCTACCTCGCCAGGGAAATGGGAAGCATGAGCATTATAATGTTCATGTTTTGTGGTTTCAGCTACTTCAGCAAGTGTGCCATGGCAAGATACACATTGGGCATTTTCATAGGTTAAGCTGTCATTTGACAGTTCACCATCTGGTGTATGACAGCTATCACACTCTTGGTTTTGTACATGGAATTCAGCTAAGTTATCAGCGGCAACAGCATTGCCCATTAGGCCTGCTGTGCCCATTAATGTAGCAATACAGACTGCAAGATTGATCTTTTTCATTTTTGCTCCCCCTTCTATACGTAATGACGGTTTATTCATTAACTATAGAAGCCTCTTATTGTTTTAGTTAGGCTGAAGTGAAACTGACTTCACTTCACTTTAAAAATACGGTCCAAATTAGCATCGAGTTGATCAGCTATTATTTTCGCTCAATGTAATCTTTGCCTAAGGGGGCGCAATCAACAACCAGATAACCAGAATAGAGGGCAGAAATGACAACTCAATCACAAGCCTAAAAATGCGCTATGCAAACATGCATAGCTATAAAGGGGTATATGCAATTTTGCATAGCTTATGTAGAGGTAGATCACATCGAGTTAACATCATAAGAAAACGTACATAATGATTTGCTAATTCGGGTATTGCTGCACAGTTTCAAGTGGAGAAAATAGGTAATATCGCGGCATGAAAACTCTATTGCTATTACTTA
The DNA here is from genome assembly GCF_040309945.1 of Shewanella sp. AC34-MNA-CIBAN-0136. Lineage (NCBI taxonomy): Bacteria > Pseudomonadati > Pseudomonadota > Gammaproteobacteria > Alteromonadales > Shewanellaceae > Shewanella > Shewanella sp. AC34-MNA-CIBAN-0136. The sequence goes on from NZ_JBEOPJ010000003.1 coordinate 227,938, forward strand.
TCATCATCACTATGCCTGTGCTCGCGCAAGACAGCATTGTCTTTGGCGTACACTCAAAAACAGCGCCATTAGAGTGGCGTAATAACGGTGTTGATCAAGGCTTTAATATCGAGTTGATGGATAGAATTGGCCAGCTGACCAATAAGCGCATTATTGTACGCCGAAAGAGTTTTCAACAATTGGTAAAAGATGTTCATGATCCTGACAGCGATATCGATGTGATTACTGTGGTTAGCCCGGTGAACATGGATCGCAAGTTAGCTCAATCTGATCCTATATATGCAACCCATGCTAAAGCTTATACCTTGCAGGGTAAGGCGTTAATAAACAATTGGGCAGATCTTGTTGGTAAGCGGGTAGCTATTAAAAATGGTGCCTTTGTTGATGTGTTTTTATCTGACCATCTGCAAAATTTCGACCGCGTGGATGTTGATTTGTATGAAACCGGTTTTCAATTACTGATAAAAAACCAAGTCGACGTGGTTATTGCCGAGAGTTTTGTTGCGCGGCGCTTACTTCCGCTATATCCATCGGTGCGAAGTTCCAGTGATGCGTTAATTTTCGGGGCATTTAATTTTGTCGCGAATGAGACAAAAACCGAACTGATGTACCAAATTAACGAGGCGCTTAGGCAGTTAAAATTATCGGGCGAATACGACAAACTGGTTAATAAATGGTTTGGCACCGGGCGTGAAAAAGTTGATTTAACCTCTTCCGAAAAGCGCATGTTTGCCCTCGCAATTTTAGTGGCGATTATGTCTGCTATTGGGATGATTTTCACCGGATTTATAAGCGCTAGTTTACGCCGTCATACTAAAGCGCTCGATGCCGAATTAATTCAACGAAAGCGGATTGAAGTTGAAATATCTGAATTGTCGCAACAGTTCCAATCCGTTCTCGATGGGCTTCCTAATGGCGTGACCATAGTAAACCAGGAACTCCAGCATTTATGGAGTAACGATAACAATATTCACCTGCTAGATTCAGATGGATTTTACTATGTCGACAACGATGTTTTTAAGCTTAAAGCCGCAGTATTGGAGGTGTTATCGACCCAAAAATCGCTTACTGCCGACATGCGGTATCAGCAGCAATTTTGGCAATTACAAATTCATCCCATTGCCAACAATCAGGTGGTGATTCTACTTGAAGAATCAACCGAGCAGCATCGATTACGCCAAGCTAATGAAGAAGCCAGTCGTTTAGCTTCATTGGGAGAGTTGTCTGCGGGAATTGCCCATGAAATCAATAATCCAACCGGACTTATTGTGCATGCTGTATCACTATTTACCGCGGCCATGAAAGACTTAACGCCTGCCGCTAAGCAGTATCAGAAACAAAATCCTTTCTGGTTAATTGCAGGGCTAAATCCAGACATTGCGATAGAAGAGTTACAGTATAGTTGTGGCTCTATAGAAGAGGGTGCTAAACGTATCAGTCGAATTGTTAATGACCTAAAACGTTACGCCATGCCGCATATTGCCGATCAATATACCCGAGTGAGCTTAAATGATGTGGTTCAAGTGGCCCAGCGCCTCACCGCGAATCAAACAAAATCTCATCAGATCAGCACCCTGTTATGTCAACCCAGCCCTAGCATTACAGGCGATGCTCAACAGTTACATCAGGTGTTAATTAACCTCATTCAAAATGCGTGTAATGCTTGCTCAACTCAGCTAGGGATAATAGTGATAGACACACATGTTGCAAACAATATGGCCATCTTGAGTATCCAAGATAATGGCTGCGGGATGGGCAGTGCCACATTAAAGCGTATTACCGAACCCTTTTTTACCACTAGGCGCAACGAAGGTGGTAGCGGCTTAGGGTTATCGGTGTGCAGTAAAATAATTAAAGAACATCAAGGCGAAATGCAGATTCAGTCTACCTTAGGCAAAGGCACGCAAATTCGACTTATTTTTGCATTAGCACAACAGGATTAGCCCATGAAACTAGCCAGAAATATTCTGTTAATCGACGACGAAGCAGCATGGTTACGCACACTCGCGATAACTCTGAACCGTCTAGTTCCCGAAGCTGAAATTGACACTTGTGTCGACAGTCGCCAGGTGAGTAGTCGCTTACAGGTTGGCGACTATGCGCTAGTGCTAGTCGATCTCACCATGCCATTTCACTCCGGTGAAGAGTTATTAGCGATGATCCGCAGTGATTTCCCTAACACTCGAGTCATTATAGTGACAGGGGTAAATGAGGTTGATACAGCAGTTCGTTGCATTAAAAATGGTGCTTATGACTACTTTATTAAAACAGACAATGTCGATGAACTTGCTCGTACAGTTCGCCGCGCACTTGAAGTAGTCGGGCTTGAAAGAAACTACCTTTACATCAAAGAGAAATTTTTAAGCCGAACCTTAGATAATCCGCATGCATTCAATAACATGTTAACTTGCGAGCCACAGCTATTAGATCAGTTTCGTTATCTTGAAGCCGTATCGTGTAGCCCTGAACCCTTGTTAATTTATGGCGCCAGCGGAACCGGTAAAAGCGAGTTTGCTCAATCTTGCCATGCGCTTTATAGCCCTAATGAACCCTTCGTTAGTATTAATCTTGCTGGTATTAGTTGCGAGTCATTTGAGCAAAAAATGTGTGGCCAACTGTATCATCACAATAATGGCGAGCTAGAAGCGGTTGCAGGTTTATTGCATCAAGTTGGCCGTGGGGTACTCTATCTTAACGACATTGGCACGCTACCACTGGATGCCCAAATTAAGTTATTAGCGCTGTTAGAAAGCAAACAATATTACCCTTTAGGTAGCGACACTGCCTATCCGGTAAAATGTAAGTTTGTGGTATCAACTCAAGATGATTTACTCAAGCTTCATCAAGCAGGTAAGTTTAGGAGCGATCTACTCTATCGTTTACGGGCACATAAAATTAAATTACCGCTGTTAGCTGAAAGGCAGTTAGATATTGCTATGTTGATCAATCATTTCATCGCCCTTGCCGCAGCAGAAATGAATCTGCCTGCGCCGATTCAACCAAGCGACTTAGCGTCAAAACTCGCCAGTTACAACTTTCCCGGTAATCTACATGAACTTAAAGGCATGGTCTTTGATGCTGTAAGCCGCAGCGATGGCATAGCGCTTAACACCTCTGCTTTTATGGAAGCCATTAATGAACACAAGTCATTGACTGCAACGCCGCAAGACCGAATTATTTTTCCCAAACAACTGCCCACCATTGCACAGATGAACCAAGCGTTAATGGACGAAGCCATGAGCCGTACCGCTAATAACCAAACTGCAGCAGCGCAAATACTGGGTATCAGCCAAAGTGCATTAAGTAGGCGACTTAAAGGGCATTAGATGTTAATTTAAATACAACTTATTTATTATTAAAATATGTGAGCGGATATCTAGTTGAAAAGCGATTTTTACAACTATATCAAACCTCGTTGTAAATCGAGAAGGGAAAATGATCAAATGTATGTGTTATTCTACTTTATAGGTGTCTTCAATTAATCCCAATTTTAATTTATTTACATAAAACCCGATTACATCATAATCTATCAACTCATACTAGTTAGTGGTTGTGTTATTATTGTTTCATTGAAGTAGTTTTGATATTTCATTGAAGTAGTTTTTATGTTTCATTTAAGTAGTTGTGATGTTTCTAATTAAGGCGCTAGTTTTAACGTTTATCTATAAGTTTTTAATTAATAAATTTTGATTTCAATCATATTTTTTACTTTAAATTTTGACATATTATTCGATTTGCATCCTTGCGCATCTTCCCTACCTAAAGGACAAGGAGAAAGTTCATTAAATAATGTTGTATTAATATTAAAAACCCCTTTTTCTTTGGCTAACATGCCTTTTTTCTTTAAGCTTCCCAGCATTAAGTCTAACTTTATAACGCTAATATGTAATATGTCAGCAATTTCTTCGCGGGTTAATTTTAAATTGATCGTAAGCCACTTTGATGAAAACGCTGTCTTTAAAGCGACGAGAATATCGAATAGAAACTTAATCAGTTTATCTTCTGGTGATGATGTTAATAAAAAAATAGCCAATGCAGTTTGTCTTTCTGTAAAATAGTTGGCATCAAACATAAAATGAGTAAAAAGCTCAATATCTTTTTTTATTAAGCCTTTAATCAAAGACTTATCGATAAGGATTATCTCGCTATCGCGAGCAACTTTAATGCTTTTACAGCAAGTACAATTGTCTTCTAATAATAAATGATAATCAGTCAACCTATTAGGGATGATGACATTCACAAATTTAGGTTTGGTGTAGTTGTTGGTCCTTTTTATATAAAATAACAATCCAGATTTTAAATATATAAAATTATTAAGTAAAATATCTTTAGAAATCAACTCTCCTTTCTTTAACGTTTTTAGCTCACCATTTTCTTTAATGAAATTCATTATGTCGGTTTTGACTACGTCAGGAAAGAATATAGTAGACCTGCTTTTTTTTTCAGAACTTAGAGACATAGCAAAAGCCATAAAGTAATACCTTAAATTTCCATTGTATTAAGCTGACATTCTAACATTCTAACATTTAAAACCAAACATTATATAACAAGTTCAAACCCTATTTATATCCAACTTATGTGGTGTTTGTCACATATTTATTTTAGTTGTGATGCGTGACTGATAAGCAAATAAGGTTTGTTTTTTTGTTAAGTAAATCACATGTTATTTATCATTGTTTATACCTATATGTAGGTATTTGAACGCATGTTCTGATTAAATTGGCTCAATAGATTTATAGATGTTAACTGAAAACCAAATAGAGTCCCGGCTAGTTAGTATTGTTTATTTTGGATCTTAAGAATGAAAAATAAGTTTACGATTTTATTTTCTACAATAAATATAGAAACTTACTTTAATGAAGTAATTATTCAACAGGTAAAGACATGAAGGTAAAAAACTCAGATTTAAGGAGGTATTTAACAATGAGGTCTCTCTATCAACTCGCCATGCTCATTGGTTGCGGATTATTGGTAATGCAAAGTGCTCATGCATTACCGTGGGACGATTTAACCGCAGAGCAGTTAGATACAACATTACAACAAAAATTTACTGACGGGAAATATTCTCCTAAAGGGGCAGACTCTTGTCTTATGTGTCATAAAAAAAATGAAAAGGTGATGGATTTATTTAAGGGAACTCACGGAAAGGTCATTTCAGAGGCATCTCCAATGGCGGGCTTACAGTGTGAGGCATGTCATGGCCCACAAGGTAATCATAATCGCGGTGGTAAAGAGCCGATGATAGCTTTTGGTAAAGACAGCAAGCTATCTGCTCCAGCCCAAAATACTGTTTGCCAAGGTTGTCATAATGACCCTAAACAAATGGCGTGGCATACCAGCACTCATAACTTAGAAGAAATTGCTTGTAGTGATTGCCATACCATTCATACAGCGAAAGACCCCGCACTAGATAAATTGAGTGTGAATAACACATGTACCTCATGCCATACCCAACAAAAAGCGGATATGAACAAGCGCTCATCGCATCCAATGAAGTGGGACCAAATGACCTGTATTGATTGTCATTCTCCTCATGGCTCAATGAGCGAAAGCGCACTCAATAAACCAACGGTAAATGACACTTGTTATAGCTGCCATGCTGAAAAACGTGGACCTTTCTTGTGGGAACATGCTCCTGTAACAGAAAACTGCGTCTCTTGTCATAACCCTCATGGCAGTGTCAATGACAATATGCTTGAAAGCCGAGCACCACAATTATGTCAGCAATGTCATGCCAATGACGGTCATGCTAGCCGTGTTGTCCCAGAACCTGGTATTGATTCATTTGGTGGCGGCAAAAGTTGTTTGAATTGTCATAGCAAAATTCATGGTTCTAATCATCCTGCTGGCAGTTTGCTACAACGTTAATGGAGAGCAAGTTTATGTCATTTAAATTGAATCTGATCACCATATCCATGATAGCCATGTCATCACCTGTTATGGCTGCTAATTTTGCAGTTGGTAACGCAAACATGGATTCGGTGAATACAAAAAATTATGAGTGTAATCGTTGTATAAGTTCTGCGGGGTACCAAGGTGAGGTAACGCTTGCTGCGGGTTATAACGACATTAATGATATTCATGCGGCTAATGCCTTAGGTACTGACAATAACGGCGGTATTGCGGCAGTGAGTGGAAATATCAAATACCAAGGTGAGTCAGGCTATGAAGCGAAGATTCAAGCTTATCAGTTAGGTATGGATAATGGTTTTGCTCATCTATCTGGCGGTCAAGCTGGCTTGTATGAATTTAACTTAGATATTGATTCTATCAAAACCTATCAAGCTGGCGATGTTCAAAGTTCGCTTTGGCACAACAACGGTATGTTGACGCCTAGTGACAGTCTTAATGAATTTGACCTAAATCAACAACGTGAAAAAGTCGGTTTAGGGTTTGAATTTGATCAAGATTTCTATGGTGTATTTGTTAAATATAGCCAAGAAGATAAAACGGGTTACAAGTCTAGTAGTCTCGTATCACCCAGTCCAATAAATTTTGGTTTACCGACAGATTCTACCACTCAACAATTGGATGCTGGCATCCACTTGTCGGGTGATAACTGGTTAACTGAACTGAGCTACTTTGGCAGCTATTATGAAAACAACATCGACAATCTAAGCCTTCCATACGTTAATGACGTGTATTCGGCGACACCAGATAATCAAGCTCATCAAGTGTCGTTATCAGGTCAATATCAGCTCCACCGCACTGTGATGAATGGACGTATTGTCGCAGGACGTATGATCCAAGATGAAGATCTTATCCAAATGGCGGGTAATCCACTGCAAAATTGGGATGGTCAAATCGATACGCTAGATGGTCGTTTCGCTCTGACCTCAATGATAACTAATCGATTACGTTTAGGTGGCAGTATTGATTACACCAAGCGAGATAATCAAAGCTCTACCGCCGAGTTTGCTCAATATAACTTTAATAGTTTAACCGGCGCTTTTAGACAAAATACCCCTCGTGATTTGGAACGTAATACTTATAAAGTCAACGCAAGCTATCGCATCGCCAGCGGTTATCGCTTGCAAGCTGGTTATGATCGCAAAGACGTTGATCGTACTTTTAGTGACAGAGAACAAACCAATGACGATAACTTATGGATGAAGTTCAATGTTCGCGCACTAGATAACGTTAACGTTAATCTTAAAGTTGAGCATGCCAATCGCAGTGGATCTGAGTATGAAGCAAGCGACCTAACCTCATCTGAAAACAACAGCTTATTGCGTAAATACTACTTAGCAGATCGTGACCGCAATGCACTCGAATTCAAGATTGTGCATAACCCAACTGATTGGATGAATCTGGGTATCACAACTCGTTATGCCAAAGACGAATATGACGATACTAAAATTGGATTAACTGAATCAGAAGATTACGGATATGACGTTAATGTAAATATTCAATTTAATCAGTATATAGATGGTTATTTGTTTGGGAGTCAGCAATGGATTAACTCTAATCAAGCAGGCAGTCAAAGCTTTAGTTCATCTGATTGGCAAGACGATATTGAAGATGAATTTATCAATATAGGTACGGGTTTAAGCTACAGCGGTTTAATGCAAGACCGTCTGATAGTAGGGATCGATTATCTATTCAGTAATTCCATTAGTGACACCCTAGTTCACAGCTACGTTGGCTCTACAGATACGCGTAGCACTTACGGCGATTATTATTCATATAGTCACAGTGCCAGCATGTATGCAGATTATGCCCTAAATGAGCAAATGGCACTTAAATTAACTTACCGCTATGAACGCTATTTCGATACTGATGCAGCCAACGTAGGGGTCAATGATATTGCAGGGATGATTACCTTGGGTGATATCAATCATAACTACAACGCACACCAGGTGATGTTGGCGTTTACCTACAAATTGCGCTAAGACGCATCGTTCATGCTACGAGAGGATATATCTATGGAACGTAGAAGTTTTTTAAAAGCAAGTGCCGCACTGAGCTGTGTTGCAACTGTTACTGGTTGTAACACAAGTTCTGATGATGCCAATGTCATACCTCCGACACCGCCAGTCAGTGATGAAACCATTACTTGGTCTGCGTGTTTAGTTAACTGTGGTTCAAATTGTCCTGTTAAGGTATTTAGCAGCGATGGGATTATCACGCGTGTTGAAGCGGATAACGAAACGACTGACGAGTATGGTGTTAATCATCAAATTCGCGCTTGTGCTCGTGGACGTTCTTTACGACAACGCACTTATGCTGCCGATCGTTTAAAAACACCGATGAAACGTGTTGGTAAGCGTGGTGAAGGAAAATTTGTACCCATAAGCTGGGATGAAGCAGCATCCACTATTGCAAGTGAATTACAACGTATTGCAAATGAATACAGCAATAAGTCCATATTAAAGATATATGGTACAGGTGCTTATTATGGATTCTCTAGCTCAAGTTGTTTTAATCGTGTGTTAAATATCAATGGTGGTTTCCTGAATATTTATGGTAACTATTCGTGGGCACAACAAACTGAAGCTGCCGCTGCAACAGGGTTTAGTAGTACTTCAGGCTCTAACTTGCTAGCACTAAATGATAGTGATTTATTTATTGGCTTAGGCTATAACCCCAGTGAGATGCGTCAGTCTGGATCTGGTGAAGGTTATGACTTTTTAAATGCACTGCAAAAGAACAATGGTTTAGAAGTGATCATGATTGATCCTCGATATACCGACTCAATGGCTGGGAAGGAGGATAACTGGTTCCCAATTCGTCCAGGTACTGATGCAGCGCTATGTGAAGGTATTGCCTATGAAATGATTAGCTCTGGTTGGGTAGATAACCATTCTAAAAACTTTCTAGATAAATTCTGTGTTGGTTACGATAAAGAATCCTTAATTAATTTAAAAGCTGAATTCGAAATCTCTGAAGATCCTGAAAAAAAAGCATATATCCCATACATTAATCCTAATGATAATTACAAAGATTATATTTTAGGTGAGGGTACGTTTATTTCAACTGGCCCTAAAACACCGAGCTGGGCAGCTAAGATCTGTGGTATTTCTGAAACACATATTAAATCAATTGCGACAAAATTGATGAATGCTCGTGCCCCATTCATTGTTGCTGGTGCAGGTATAAACCGACATGCGAATGGTGAACAAGCCATGCGATCTTGCTACATGTTATCTTTCTTAACGGGTAAGGTTGGTCAACCAGGTGTAAGTAATGGTGCTCTTCCAAGTCAAGGAAGTCTCAGCCGAAGTGGAATGTCTGGCTTATCTAACCCGATCAAAGAATCCATTTCTTGCTTCACTTTTCCTGACGCAATAGAACGTGGTCATGAAATGACCACTAGAAAAGACGGGATTAGAGGAACTGCTGACTTAGATACGCCATTGGGCGCTGATACAAAAGCAATTTTCGCGATTAATTCTAATGCGTTAATTAATCAACATTCAGATTCTAATGGCATAGCTAAAATTCTTGAAGATGAAACTAAATGTGAACTCATCGTCGTTTGTGACTGTTGGATGACATCATCAGCTAAATTCGCTGACATTCTACTCCCAGATACCTCTTGGTTAGAGTCAAACGATTTAGTGAATGACAGTTATGCTTCGGGCATCATGGGCTACTTAGTTGCGATGAAAGCCGCCATTAAGCCGTTATGGGAATGTAAATCAATGTACGATATGTGTGCTTTGATTGCTGAGAAAATGGGTAAACTTGGCGAGTACACAGAAGGTAAAGATGAGGCCGGATGGTTAACTGAGCTTTATGAAAAAACGCGTACAAATAGTAATAATGCTAATGCAATTCCTCCTCTTCCTAGTACGTATGAAGAAGCACAAGCACAAGGCGTCTTCCGTGCATTTGATGGTAAAACTGTCGTTGCATTAGAAGACTATATAAATGGCACCGATACGCTAAATACTCCATCAGGGAAAATCGAAATTTTCTCACTTGAGTTAGCTCAAAAGGGTACAGACTGGGAATTTGATAGCACAGTAAAAGGCAATTACATTACTAGCATACCTATGTACCAAGCGACTTGGGAAGGTTATGAGGACAGTGAAACATCAGAGGATTATCCATTTCAATTAGTGGGTTATCATACAAAAGGTCGTACTCACTCTAGTTATCATAATGTTCCTTGGTTACGTGAAGCTGTTGAAGATGCCGTTTGGATGAATCCTGCAGATGCCTACAAGCAAGGCTTAACTCAAGGATCAAAAGCCCTTATTTGGAGTCAACGCGGTACTATTGAACTCCCAGTCAGAGTAACTCCTCGTGTTGCGCCAGGTGTTCTCGCTCTTGGCCAAGGAGCTTGGTACACACCAGATCCTTCAGGAAGAGTCGGTCCATCTGGCCATATTATTGATATTGGTGGATGTATTAACACTCTTACCCGTTACCAGCCTAGCCCTTTGGCAAAAGGTAATCCACAGCACACAAATCGCGTACAAATTGCTAGCGCTTGATGGAGTAATTAAAAATGACAGAACAAACTCAATATGGTTTTTATTTAGATACCACCAAGTGCACAGGTTGTAAAGCGTGTCACATATCTTGTAAAGATAGACAAGGTGATATTATTCGCAAAACTAATCCAATTGAACAAGGTGTACCGGCATTAGAAGGTATTAACTGGCGCCGAGTATATGAATATGGTGGAGGAGATTGGTCAACAAATGCTGACGGTAGTTTCGAGCAAAATGTTTTCTCTTATTACACCTCTATTAGCTGTAATCATTGTAACGAGCCTGTATGTGTAAAAGCATGTCCTACTGGTGCCATGCATAAGCGTCGTGAGGATGGGTTAGTCCTTGTTCATACAGACTTATGTATTGGTTGTAATAGTTGCGCTGAGGCTTGCCCATATGACGCTCCACAATTAGATCCCCAACGGAAAGTAATGACTAAGTGTGATGGTTGTTACGATAGATTAGCACAAGGAAAGCAGCCCATTTGTGTCGGTTCATGCCCATTACGTGCATTGGATTTTGATACGATGGAAAACTTACGTGCTAAGTATGGTAATGGCGACGGACATATAGCACCACTACCACCACAAAGTATTACTTCACCAAACTTGATCATAAAAGCAAACAAGAACGGTGGCCGCCAAGGTGAAGTGTTGAACTACTCTGAAGTTTAATACTAATCATTAAGTATGATGCCCCCATGGGCATCATACTATATAAAGGAAGGCATAATGACCGACACAACAACGAATATATATCTTGAACTTCATGCTATTGCTCGCTTATTACATAATGTGTTTTTAGATTATCCGACTGTAGATTCTATCCAGTATTTCAATGATAACCAGCTTGATCAAAACTGGCCAGTATTGATAGGATCTGAAGCGAACCAAAAAGGTAAGGTTTTATTAAGTCAATTTATATCGCAATGGCAACCAGACCAAATTAACGAAGTGAAACTGGATTATGGCCAATTATATTTTGGACCCGGAGAACCTAATGCAATGCCATGGGGCTCGGTATATTTAGGTGAACAACAAATTCTTAATGATCAATCCACCATTCAATTGATGAATTTTTATAAAAAGTTTGGTATTAGCTTTGACTTAAAGTACAACCAACCAATAGATCATATTTCTCTATTCTATTCAGTAATCGATCAGCTGTTACAGCAATTATTAGATGAACCCAATAACAAATTGGCAAAAGAAGCATTAATCATATTATTACAGCAACATATGCTGCCATGGTCTGGGCGCTGCCATGAGTTAGCAATTGAATATGCACAAACTGATTTTTATAAGGCTATTGCTCTGCTTTCCCAAGATTTTGAATCAGTACTTGCTTCCACCATGAATGTGGTGCCTATGCCAATGCGTTTATTTCGTTAAATAAGGTGTTTAATATGAATGTGATTAGGTCTGTTTCAGAACAATGGCATAAAGCAGAGTTTGCTCACCAATTACATATCTATTTAAGTCAAGAGCAAGTTATCAACGATTTATTCGTGGGTGCGACAAATAAAGCTACTATATGTAATATTATTGCAGCCATGATTGAGTCACCGATAAAACTACATGATGAAAAATATAAAATAGATCAAAATTCAATTTTCGATTGTTTTTTTCAATGTTTTCATTTGCTTTTTATTAAAGAAGTTGAACATCACAGTTTGACCCAAGCTGAACAGTTAATTCTATCTATTTCAGTTTATTTCGCCAATAAGATAAATCAACAACCAGACAATGTTGATATAAGTGATCTTCAAAAGAGTGCTCATATTATTACAGCAATGTCTCGGCTTGAAATAGTTCGTAAAGAACATCGTAAATCACAATGTAATATGGGTTGAAGTTGATCTTTTTACTTAGTCATAAAAAACTTTTCTACGATAGAAGTTTCGTGTAGTTAATAAAACACGAAAGTCATTTAAGTTCAATTAGTGTTAGAAATCTCAATCACTCTTCGTTACTTAATTATTAGTGTTGAAGTGCATGCAATTAGAAGCTGACTCATAGAGTTGATGCATTTTATAAAAAATAGGAAATAGAAAATTATGGAATTTTTACGAACTGATGATAGTTACTTTGTTAATTTACCAGGCTATCAGTTTACACCTAATTACCTATTAGTGGACGATAGTGAAGGAGGCCAGTTACGGATTCATTATCTTGATGAAGGAGACAAAGATGCTGCGCCAATATTATTACTACATGGAGAACCTTCATGGAGTTTTTTATATCGTAAAATGATCCCGATCCTTGTTGCAGCAGGTCATCGAGTTATTGTCCCAGATCTTATTGGATTTGGCCGTTCAGATAAACCAAGTCAACGTTCTGATTATACCTATCAACGTCATGTAGATTGGATAAAATCATTCGTTTTACAACTTGAATTAACCAACATTACTTTGGTATGCCAAGACTGGGGCGGCTTAATCGGGCTGCGTATGGCAGCTGAAGATATTCCGCGCTATACCGGTATTGTTGCAGCAAACACCATGTTACCCACAGGTGATGAAGGAACTAATGATGCATTTATGCAATGGTTTAATTACTCGCAAGAAGTAGTACATTTCCCTACAGGACAGATGATAAATGGTGCATCTGTTTCAAATTTATCAGATGAAGTTATTGCTGCATATGACGCGCCATTCCCTGATGAAACATACAAAGCTGGTGCTCGTGAATTTCCCTTGTTAGTGCCTATTACGCCTGATGATCCAGCAACACTGAAAAACCGTGCAGCATGGAAAGTATTATCTCAATGGGAAAAACCTTTTTTGACAGCGTTTAGCGACTCAGATCCTATCACTGCTGGCGGAGATAAAATGATGCAACAAATAATACCGGGTGCAAAAGGGCAAAAACATACAACGATTATCAATGCTGGTCATTACTTACAAGAAGAGCAAGGTGAGGTGCTAGCCGAGGTTGTGGTTAAGTTTATTGCTGATAATCGTTAACGCGCCCTTTAGCCAAGTTCGATAACTGCTTAGTAATAATAATGGTATCCATTATTAACATGCTTATCTTGGTGGCTATATGTTCTGTAGAGGGCATATAGCTGCTATTTATCATGATTAGCTTATGGTTTTATTGAACCATATTGATGTTTAATTCTAACATTTTATCTCTGTATTCAATTTCACTATTTATTCCCACCTTAACCTCTCCTAAACCCGTCCATCAGTATGCTTGTTCCAATATGGTGTAACACACACGTTTGGAGATGCAGTTGATGATGGTAAAACCGACCTTACGAAAGGCGATGCTGGCACTGATGGTCATAAGCCTGTTGGGCTGTAGCGCTGTCGATAATGTCAATTACGCCGACCGAGCCAGTCAAGCTGAGGCGGATACGAGTCAGCGTTTGATTGAGCCGTTATTGGCTGCATCAAATACTCAAGATGCGCCGATGCAATTTGTAGTTTGATTAACGGATTTAGATAAACCGTGCATTATAATATGATGATAATTATATTATCATCAGGTGTTAACTTAATTCGATTGTACTGTAAGGTAATCGGCCTATAATGAGGGGTATCTTGACGCCGTACTAGGTTATGGGATCGCCGCAATGAAATACCGCACACATTTATTTTCTCTTCGTATCGGGCATGCACTCCGAGAGTCTTTAAAAGACGCTCCCTACAATGCCAATGCATTCACTAAAGATTTATTAGCCGGCTTAACCGTTGGCATTATTGCTATTCCATTAGCAATGGCGCTTGCGATTGCCATTGGGGTCGCGCCGCAATACGGGTTATATACCGCCATTATTGCTGGGTTTGTTATTCCGCTCACCGGTGGCTCGCGTTACAGCGTGTCTGGCCCTACCGCCGCGTTTGTGGTGATCCTTTATCCCATAGTGCATCAATATGGTTTGTCAGGGTTATTGCTTGCCAGCCTGTTATCCGGGCTAATGTTGATTATCATGGCGTTGTTTCGCTTAGGCCGTTTTATTCAATATATTCCCGAGTCGGTCACGTTGGGTTTTACCGGTGGTATTGCTGTTGTTATCGCAGTATTACAAGTGAAGGATTTTTTTGGCTTAAGCATTAGCGAAATGCCAGAAAGTTTTGTCGGTAAGGTGGCTACCTTGGTTCAAGAAATACCAGGGTTTTCTGGGCCAACATTGCTGGTGGGATTAAGCACCTTAGTAGTGTTTATTCTGTGGCCCAAACTCAAGTTGGCGGTACCCGCACATCTTCCTGCCGTGGTTGTTGCGAGCATTGTGGCGCTGGTACTAAATCAACTCGGTTTTCATGTGGCGACCATTGGTTCTACGTTCAGCTTTACCTTAGCCGACGGCTCAATCGGGGCGGGCATTCCCTCTATGCTGCCTGACTTTGAATGGCCTTGGCTTCGCGCGCAATCCGGTGAAGTGCCATTGGTACTCACTTGGCAATTAGCCAGTGACCTATTGTCTGCCGCCTTTGCGATTGCCATGTTAGGCGCCATTGAATCGTTACTGTGTGCAGTGGTGTTAGACGGCATGTCAGGTAAAAAACACAGCGCCAATAGCGAATTACTTGGCCAAGGTATCGGTAATATTATCGCGCCATTTTTTGGCGGTATTACCGCGACTGCTGCTATTGCTCGTTCGGCAGCTAACTATAAGTCGGGCGCGGTAAGCCCAATCGCGGCCATGATCCATGCGGTGGTGGTATTAGTGTCTTTATTATCGCTCAGTACTGTTTTAGCTTATATCCCCATGGCGGGCATGTCGGCGCTGCTTATCATGGTGGCATGGAACATGAGCGAAGCGCCTAAAATTGTCCATCTGGTTAAAAAAGCCCCTGCCAGCGAAGTGTTAGTGTTGATGGTGTGTTTGTTACTGACTATATTCTTCGATATGGTGATTGCGATCAGTGCAGGGATCATTTTGGCGTCGTTATTATTCATGAAGCAAGTGGCTGATATGACCAAGGTGCAAGACATTAGCGAGCAGAAGAAACACATTCATGTTGAATTACCGCCGCGTTGGAAAGTGTTTAAAATCAATGGACCATTATTTTTTGCTGCCGCCGACAGTGTCTTTGGCGAGTTGGCGCATTTGAGTGGCGACCAAGATGGGGTGGTGTTGTATTTTGATGGGGTATCGCTTTTAGATTCTGGTGGTGTCTCGGCGCTGTATAAGTTTATTGCTAAATGTAAGCATGATAATACTCGGGTATTGTTGGCCGATTTTCAATTTCAGCCACTTAAAACCTTGGCCAAAGCAGGCTTTAAGCCTGACGGCGTGCAGTGCGTGACGTATTCAACCTTGGCAGGTGCGCTAGACGATGTGGTCGCTGGAGCTTAAAAACACCATAAAGGCTGACAAACCAGTATGGTGTTTTCGATAAACTAGCTGCGATAACGTTTTGTCAGTTATTGGGCTGGTTTAGCCACTTCAATATAATGCCAAGAGTCTGCAATGTGCAGCCTTGCTGAAGTCACACGTTTATTCCGCTCAACATTAATGTGGTTAGTTTGCTCTGACCACAACTCTTGCAGTGCGGTCATCTTAAGATAAAAACCGTCCATATTAGTGGTGATCGGCGTTTCCTGATAAACCCACAAATACTTGCCCTGTAACTCGGTGCCAACATAGGTCAGCGTTAACGGATGTTGCTGCTGATTCTGCATCGAAAACGTCGAAATAGCATAATAAGCAAACGCTTCACGGCCAACGGGATCGCCGATCAGATCGGTACTTTTATCGATCACTTGTTGGGCTGCGTGTTCAGCATCGTGTAAATAAAACCGATGCTGGACTTCTAGCATGCCGCTACGCTGATTAAATACAATACTGGTGTAAGCTTCTTTTTGCTGGTGGGCCGTGACATTGCCCGCCAGCAAACTTAACGCGATAGCCATGAATCCTGCATAAAATGATAGACGCATTATTTCTTCTTCACTTTTATTTCAGGCTCTTTCAGGGCTTCTTTATTGTCATGCATAATGTCGCGATACTTATTGCCCTTACGTTCCTCTTCTTTAAAGGCTTCAATGCGTGAGGGAATAATTTGTCTTGGGTAATAGTTGTTTTCAATATCGACATCGGCTGTTTCGCCGCGACGATCAACTACGGCAGACACTAAGATTTTGTCTTTGTCGGTAACAATGAGCTTACTGACTTCAAACGGTGAACGTCGCCAAATTTCTGCAGGCAGCACCAATGACTCGGTATCACCATTTTCAAACGTGAGTTCGAGTAAAATTGGCATCACTAAGCCACCTAAATTGGCAAAGTTAAACACATAATAGTTTTTATCTTCTTTGAGTGCGCGTGCGAGTGTTTGTTGCTCCCACGGGTCTAGCTCGGCGTGTTTTTTGTTGTACTTGTTGCGCTCTTTATTGGTCACGCTAAATTGATCATATTGGTCATGATAATCAACGTTATCTGAATTAAGTTCTACCCAGGTTTTTAGGCCACTTTGTTGGTTACGCTCAACCGAATAAGGCATGGGTTTGTCTTTATAATCTTGGCGACGACGATC
The DNA here is from genome assembly GCF_040309945.1 of Shewanella sp. AC34-MNA-CIBAN-0136. Lineage (NCBI taxonomy): Bacteria > Pseudomonadati > Pseudomonadota > Gammaproteobacteria > Alteromonadales > Shewanellaceae > Shewanella > Shewanella sp. AC34-MNA-CIBAN-0136. Next base: position 244,870 of record NZ_JBEOPJ010000003.1, read on the forward strand.
AAAATCAATATCAGGATTATTGCTGTCTAAGCGCAGTTTATAAATGCGATCTAGCGAGATATCAACATGATCTGTGGTGTAAAACCAGCCACGGAAAAACCAATCTAAGTCGACGCCAGAGGCTTCTTCCATGGTGCGGAAAAAGTCGCTTGGAGTAGGGCGCTTGTTCATCCAGCGACGGCTGTACTCTTGAAAGGCAAAATCGAATAGCTCACGGCCTAATACCACTTCACGTAAAATGTTGAGTGCCACAGCAGGTTTAATATAGGCGTTTGGACCAAGCTGTAACACGCTGTCTGACTGCGTCATCACCGGCACTTGCACGTTAGACTTCATGTACTCAATAACGTCACTTGGCTCACGCCCCCACGGTAGCGATGGGTCCCATTCGCGAGTGGCTATGCCGTCTAAAAAGCTGTTTAAGCCTTCGTCCATCCACGTCCATTGGCGCTCGTCTGAGTTCACAATCATTGGGAAATAGTTATGGCCGACTTCGTGGATTACTACGCCGATTAAGAATTGTTTTTCCGACAAGGTATAAGTACGGCTTTCATCATCGTGCCAAATGGTGCGTGGACCATTAAAGCTAATCATCGGGTATTCCATGCCGCCAACAGGGCCGTTTACACTAATGGCCGCAGGGTAGGGATAATCGAAGGTAAAGCGCGAATAGACTTTAAGGGTGTGAATAACCGATGCAGTTGAATAACGCTGCCAAAGTTCTCCACCTTCTTTAGGATAAAACGACATCGCCATCACTTGTGGGTTCTGGCTGCCTTTTTGTTGGTAACCTTGAGCATCCCAAATAAATTTACGTGAAGATGCCCAAGCAAAGTCGCGTACGTTTTCAGCTTTAAAATGCCAGGTTTTATTGCCTTTAGCAGTGCTTGACTCATTAGTAAGTGCTTCGTCTTCTGAGACAATAAATACAGGCTTTTTGGCTGTTTTAGCTTTATCTAAACGTTTGATTTGTTCAGGTGATAACACCTTTTTGCTGTTTTGTAATACGCCAGTGGCTGTGACGATGTGGTCGCTGGGTACGGTCATACTGACATCGTAATTACCAAACTCGAGGGTAAACTCGCCGCTGCCTAAAAACTCTTTATTGTGCCACGCTTCGTAGTCGGAATAGCTGGCAACTCGCGGAAACCACTGCGCTAATAAGAAGATGTCATTACCGCCTTTACGTTTGTCGTCAGGGAAGTGCTCGTAACCCGAACGCGCGCCAACGGCGTCTTCTTCTAAAATGTTATAGCCATAATTAATGTGTAGCTGCGTCGATTTATTGTGGCTTAACGGGGTGGGTAAATCGACGCGCATTTGGGCGCCGACAATAGTGTATTTTAAAGGCTTATTATTAGTGTCAGTAACAGCCGCTATTTGATAACCCAAGTTATTGTCAGCTAAAAATTGTTGGCGACGAAGATCACCTAAACTGATTTTGGCAAAGGCATTATCACCGTAAGTGTTGTTAGCACTAACACTACCATCCACGCCATTAAATGCGGCGCTGCGTTCAGATATCGAATCTGATTTAAAACGATTTTGTTCTAGCTGTAACCATAGATATTTAAGCGTATACGGTGAGTTGTTGTGATAAGTAATCACTTGCTCGCCTTGAATGCGACGCTTTTTTTCATCCAGAGTGACATCGATTTTATAATCAACTTGTTGTTGCCAGTAGTCTTTACCTGGTTCGCCAGCAGCATTGCGGTAATCGTTTGGTGTTGGGAGGCTCTCTTCAAGTTGACGAAACTTGTCTACAAAATGACCTTTGCTTTGGACAATTTCAGAAGCCGAACTGGTAATAATAACTGAACTGGTTAATGCCAGTAACAGCAGCTGACGATACACGCGCATAAATACTCCTTTGACGTCAGCAAGCTGATGCCAATAATCCCAAAATGATGATTTGTTATATTTTTTGTAGGCGGAGTGTAACTAAATTGACTCTGTTATGCAGTGATAAGAGTGTTACGAAGTTTTGCACTTTACTGATGCCAATTCCCTATGGCATAACAACTGTAAGCAAGATTAATTAAAGCTAGGCAGGAACTTTTGCAGGTTTTTATGACGGGCCTCATCTGAGGTCAGTGCCGGTAATATTTTGTATTTACTCATAATCTGTTGATATTCGCCATTGGCTTTTAGCATGTCGATGCCTTTAGCAAAGGTGACGGCATAAGCTTTATTACGTGGATTAAAGCCAACATATAACGGCACCGGTTTGCCAATAGTGCCTGCATAGCGAAGTTGCTTGGTTAAGTTTAATTGACTCGCGGTGTACTCAATGACATTTTTGTTGTCGATGATGACCGAATGACGTCCTTTTACCAGCCGAATAATATTCATCGCTAATGGATCTCTACCCGAGGCAAAGTAGGTATTAGAATGTGCAGCAAACCAAGCATCGAGCTCAACACCATAGTCATAGCCACTGACGACAGCAGCTTGTTGAGTGCTATTAAGGTCGGTAATCTGCTCAAATGTTTCATTACTATCAACAAGAGTATAAAAGTCATTGCTGTTATAGCCGACAATCACATCAGCATTAATCAATTGGTTTTCGGCAATGGCGTTCGGCGTCAATGCCAGTACAGCATCAATGTTGTTTCTTTGCAGTTCAATCAGTGCGCGTTTATAAGGAAGAATCTGAAATTCAATCGGTTGGCCTTGGATTTCAAAAGCGCGACTTGTGAGTTCTACAACGTAGCCTGTTTGGTTGTTGCAGATATAAGGACACCAAATATCAGATGCGATACGGATAGGTGTAGCATGGGCGTGAATACTGAAAATAGACAGTAAAACGAACAGGTACTTTAACAAGTATTTTGCTCCATGTGTTGAACGGGCGGGTATATTAATGGTTTAAAGAGTATAGGCAATCTTTTTTGATTAAAAAAAATACTACTTTATGTTTTGCTAACAAACATGCCGATTTTGTAAACAGGTAACCGGTGCCAGTAACAGGCTATTCATTATAGTTACATTTTAATAACAATTAACCAAGGTGATATTTTTATGGCAATTTTAAACAGAACATTTACCCATGTAGTAGTTGAGCAGCCTGGCGAACCCAGTGCGATGACCATGACTAAATCGACACTTGCGATGCCGACAGAAGGCCAGGTGACGATTAAGGTGCATGCCGCTGGAGTTAATGGGCCTGACATTAAACAGCGCGTTGGCGCTTATCCACCGCCAGCAGATGCCAGCCCGATTATCGGGCTAGAAGTGGCTGGTGAAATTGTTGCCGTGGCAGACGATGTTACCCAATGGAAAGTGGGCGATAAAGTGTGTGCCTTAGTGCCTGGTGGCGGCTATGCCGAGTTAGTGAATACTTACGCAGCACATTGTTTACCCATTCCTACCGGTTACAGTTTTGTACAAGCTGCCGCGTTGCCAGAAACTTTTTTTACCGTGTGGGGTAACTTGTTTATTCGTGGTGGACTTAACGCGGGTGAAACGGTGCTTATTCATGGCGGTTCTGGCGGTATCGGTACGACCGCAATTCAAATGGCGAGTCGTTTAGGCGCAACGGTATTTGCGACCTCTGGCAGTGCAGAGAAATGCCAATACTGTCTTGATCAAGGTGCTAGTGTAGCGATTAACTATAACGAGCAGCACTTTGTTGAGCCGATTTTAGAAGCAACAAATGGATTAGGCGTTAACGTGATTATGGATATTGCAGGTGGTGACTTTATTAACGAAAACCTCAAAGCGATTGCAACCGACGGACGTATGGTGTCGGTTGCCATGCAACGTGGTCCACAGGCAAACGTGGATATTTTCCGTATTATGGCTAAGCGAGTGATTTGGACAGGGTCAACGTTACGACCACAAAGCGTGGCGAATAAAGCCCTTATTGCTCAAGGTTTGGCAGAGTTCGTATGGCCGTTATTAAATAGCGGTAAAATGAGCATTCCAATTGATAGTGTGTTCCCATTCTCGCAAGTGGTGCAGGCACATGAACTAATGGAGTCGGGCACACACAAAGGCAAGATAGTGTTAGATCTACAAGCTGATCCTCGTTAAGTAAATGAATACCCTTATCAATACACATATTAATATTGTGGTTTTAATCAGCGATATATTTTGATAAAAAACTTGAAGCTTGATGTTTTTAAGCTAAAGTCGTGATCACAAAGTGATTGGCCTGAAACGGGTTAATCACTTTTGTGAGGCGTTTATTTTGTGAGAAAAATGACGATAAAGTGTTAAAAATTGACGACAACCAACATTTTTATGCGATTACTCGAAAATTTCATCGTTTTAGGCATTGATTCTCAGAAATATTCTGTTTAAATACCCACACAAATACAGAACAGATAATCGTGGCGCAGTATGAAGATGTTATCTTCAATAATCCTGCATCATTTTTAGAATATGTGTTGATTAAGGGCGTTAGCATATATGTATAACACTGCAAAAAAACAACTTTGGTTTGGTGAATTAAGAACATCGAAAGGTAACACTATCGTCGTTCATGATAATCAATTGCCAGAAGCGTCACCAGGGCGCATTTTCATGTACAACACTATCCGTAATACGATTGTGGAGTACGTAGAAGACATCGTTAAAGTTAACTTACACGACTTAGACGAGCAACAAACAAAAGCCGCTATGGCTGAGTTTGGCGATGCTTGGAAGGTGGCACGTAGTGAGTTTATGGCAAAGCATCAGTTACGAATTGATTTATCAAAAGTACCCGATACAGCGCCACCGCGTAAGGCTAAACCGGCTCCAGAGCCAGATGAACCGATTAACGCCGATGATGACATTCCAGAATTTGATGATTCAGATGATGACAATGATAGCTTTGATGACATGGGTGATAGCGTAGACGATTAAACCTGCAGATAACATTGAGTCTCTGGCTCAGTGTATTGCGTGGTCTATGTTATTATCCTGCTTATATCTGCTATAGATAACTGACCACATAAGGAATAATTTATTATTCCTTATGTGGTTTATTCCTTGTCGAAACTGTCGACAATAATCGCACCCATGGACGCGGGCATCGCGATTAAAATAATCCGTTTTAACGCTAAAATTGGGTCGGTGATTAATGGCAATTTATCTAATGCCAATAGCACAATGCTGACCACCAATAACGTTAATATATACGCTGCAATTACCCGCAACAAAAATGCTCGTCTGCGCTTAACAATATTTGCCTGAAACACACTCTGATAAGCAAACAGAGTAATAAATGCCAGCGACAATACCACCACCAATACCAAATTTAATGCAGGCAAACTGGCCGACAATCTCCATGCTTCTTCAGAAAATGCAATCGGCACCGACAGGGCAAAAGCCCCAACAGCAATTTGACCAATATCTTCGGCATTAAAACTGGATTTTACTGGCTGATTATTCTGCATCAAACTGATATCGAGTGATGTGGTGATAAACCTTGCCAGGTGTTACCCACACATCGCCGGGCAAGTCAGGTTGATTCGGCGAGTCGGGTAGCATTTGCGGTTCAATACACACAGCTTGATGATCGCTTAATACTCGCTGCTTTTTGCCTACAGTGCCTTGCAAAAAGTTTGCGCCGTAAACCTGCACCCCAGGCTGGTTAGTATAAACCGTCATATTACGGCCGCTATTCGGGCTGGCTAAACAACCAAATCGTTGTAAATCTGCACCGGGATTATCTAACACATAGCAATGGTCAAAACCCTTGGTTGCAGCTAATGCTGGGCGCTCGGTTTGTACCGACATCGGCGTGGCTTTTGCCATGTCTAAATCGCTACCTGCGGTAGGTTGCATTGCGGTAGGTACGCCAACATCATTCATTGTGAGGTACTTTTTAGCATCCACTTGCAGCGTATGTTGCTTATTAGTGTCGCTGCGATTACCGTCTAAATTAAAGTAGCTGTGTTGGGTTAAACTAATGGGGCAGGCTTTATCTGTGCTGGCCAGCATTTCAATGTACAAGTTATTACCCACTAAACGGTAATCGAGTTGCACAGTACAATTACCCGGAAATCCCATGTCGCCGTCAGGGCTTGTTAAGGTTAAGCGAACGCCATCACTTAAGGTACCGAGTTGCCACAATTTTCGATTAAAGCCCTCAACACCACCGTGCAAACAATTGCTCGCTTGATTTACGCTAAGTTGATATTGATGACCATCATATTGGGTTTTACCATTGGCAATTCGATTGCTATAACGTCCTGCTATCGCGCCTAAATAGGCTTGTTGAGCTAGATAATCTTCGACATTGTCGCAGCCTAAGACGATATTTTTGCGTTCACCGTTACGATCTGGAGTCCATAATGATCGAATGATGCCGCCTAAACTTAATACTTCAAGTGCGATGATGCCATTATCAATTCTAACCCGTTCAATCTCACCACCACGAGGATCTTGCCAAGGTTCCAGCACACTAAAACGTACCATTTATGCCTCTCTAATTTGTAAATTGTTAACCGATGCGTCCTGCACCGCCACTTGCTGAACATAAGTATATTGTTGCTTCGATGCCAGTTTGCTTAAAATATTGGTTTTCAACCAGGTTAATCACCTCATCGGTGAGGTCATGATTAACCAGCGCCAATACGCAGCCATCGCTCATACGCACGCCGCCTTTCTCACCGATTAAAGTGGCAATCATGCTCACTAAGGTGTCAATGTCGGCAGTGATAATGTCAAAATCATCGCGCATAGATGCTTGAGACTGTGCCATTAACTGACTAAAACGAGCAATATTGTTTTGTTGCAAAGCTCTGGCGGCATTACTCGTACGTTGATTTTCGGTGATGATATGGCGCGCTCGACGAAATTGGACATCGCTGAGTAAGTCTTTATCTGCTGTGAGTAAGCTTAATGATAAATCACGCAGAGAATCGAGACCAAGTAACTTGGTTATCTGATTACACTCTTGTTTGCGTTGCTCAAATTGTTGGGTAAAACCATGACGGTCTTGTTTTAAGTCGATTACGATTAAGCTGAGTTCTTCAGGTAATAGCACTGATTCGCTTTCTAATTCTAAGCAATCAATCAATAAGGCGTGATCAGGCTCTGCCATCGCGCTAATGATTTGGTCCATCATGCCGCAATCTAACAGCATAAATTGGCTTTCGCCACGCTGAGCCAATTGGGCAATAGCGATAGGTGATAAGTTTAGCTGGCTGGCATAACTGATAGCAGTACCAAAAGCGATTTCAAGCGCTGCCGACGATGATAAACCTGCTCCCAGCGGCACGTCACCCACAATGGCTAAGTCTAAGCCTTTGGCTCGTAACCCCGATTGGTTCATGGCGGCGGTAACGCCTTTTAGATAGTGGCTCCAATCATCGCCTGCAGCAACGGGGCCTTCTTCACCAAAGTGCCATTGCTTAATTTCCCCAGGAAACGCCGTTGTTACAGCGCGAAATAAATTATCATCGCGATGCTTAACAGCAATAACAGTATGAAAATTAATTGCGGCGGGTAATGCGAGGCCTTCGTTATAGTCGGTATGCTCGCCCATAATGTTAACTCGCCCGGGCGCCTGGTATAAATCATCTGGCTTGGTGCCAAATGTACGAACAAATAATTTAGTCGCGCGTTGAGCAGGGTTTGACATACTTCAAAAAATCCAACAAAGGGTGACATGGAAAGACTTGTTACTTGAGTTATAGCATGACTTAACCGTGTCTGTAACTGAGATTTTTTTATCTGAAGCAAAATTGAAAATATGCGGTAGTAAACAAAAACGCCTAGAGAGTTATCTAGGCGTTTGCAATTGTTGATTAGTTTTATGATGGCAACTCAGATGTCGTTTCATTTATTGCCGATTGATCTGGCTTATCACTACTAGCAGCAACTGAACTTGGAACCAGTTCTGGCGGTGAATCGAGTAGCTCTTTAATCACATGGTCTACAAAACCGGCACCTGCAGCTTCATACAAGTTATACACAGTATTAACACCAGATTCTTTTAATGACTCGGCATCTTCAGCGTATTGCACAATCGCGCTGATTTTCCCCTCGTAATTAAGCTTTTGCAGTTGTTGCACTGCAAACAAATTACCCGCGTGATGTGGCATTGCCAATAGTACTAACTCTAAGTGTGGCGCTCGTTCAAGCTTGACCCAAAAGTCAGTATCGCTAGCGTCACCTTGCACAACATTACGGCCTTCATTTCGATGAAAATCAACCAATTCTTGTTTGTGTTCAATCCCTAAAATTTCGCCGGTGTATTTGGCGCGTAATTCATCATATGCCCCAGAACCAATACGGCCCATACCCAAGATCAAAAAGCGTGGATTACCAATGCGGATTTGTCTGTCTTCTGGGTGTAATGGGTGGCGTTCGAGTTTGGTTAATTTAGACTGGAAACGCTGATAAATATTACTGACGTTATTATTAAACGGCGCTGCAAATAAAAAACTAATACTTAATGCCACAGCAATAATGATCAGCCATTCTGGTGGTAACCAACCTTTGTGTGCCGCGACTGCGGCTACGATTAAACCAAACTCACTGTAGTTACCTAAGTTAAACGAGGCGAGCAGCGAGGTTCGCGACCGCAGCTTAAAGCGAGTTAGCAGATAGACAAACATCAAAATTTTCACTGGAATTAGCGCAACTAAAATCGCCGCTAAACCAATATCGGCTAAGGTCGGCAATCCATTTAACCCAATAGTTAAGAAAAATGCGACTAAGAATAACTCTTTAAAGAAATAAATAGATTTGGCTAATTCAGATGATTTAGCATGCCCAGCGAGTAAAATACCCACAATCAATGCGCCTAAATCGGGTTTTAAACCGACGGCTTCAAATAACCATGCCCCCACCACTAATGCCATAACAAGGCCAAACAATACCAACATTTCGCCGTGGCCGACCCGATCAAATATTTTATAAATAAGCGGTCTTGCAAGCGGTAGTAATAACAATGCAAATGCCCAAACCGACGGGATGTTACCTTTAGAAATGGTTAAAAATATCACCGCGAAGATGTCTTGCATAATCAAGATACCAATCGCGACTCGGCCATAAAGCGACTGCATATCACCGCTATCTTCAAGCACTTTTACCGCAAATACGGTACTGGAAAAACTTAATGCAAAGGAAATTAGCATCAGTTGATTGAAGCTGTATCCGTCGAGCTGTTCAATGCCTAAAAAGCCCAATAACTTCAGCACTGGCACAAAAAATAGAATCGAACCAATTAAATGTAAGCTTGAACCCGCCCACACTTCGGCTTTAAACAGGCTTTTAAGGTCAAGTTTAAGGCCAATAGAAAACAACAGTAAGGTGACACCTAAGTCAGCAAGTTGCTGCAAAATAGGTAAGCTAGTGTCTTCAATGCCTAAGGTGAACAATACAAAACCAGCAGCAAGATAACCAATCAGCGGCGGTAAACCCACTCGGCTGACCAGCATTCCGCAAAGTAGGGTGATAATCAGGATAGCGGGTTCCATAAAGCGCCTTGAATGAGGGATACAAAATCTTATTGTATAAGAAAAAAGTTAACTTTCGATGACTTTAATAGCCTAAAAGCAAAAAACAGCATCTTTAGTGGCTAAAGATGCTGATTCACTGCATGTTTTTATCTGCTGGTTTGTCTATTAAATTTGGCTATTTAGCTAAAATAGTCAAGGTGATAGTTAGCGTAATAGCCTGTTGAATATAAAGGGTTCAGATAACAAAAAATAGCGTTAGCAAATGCATTATCAATAGCATAAAAAGCAATTATTGCTAATCGATGGTTATCAAATTTATCCAACTTATTGCAATATTTTTGCTACCCCTCTTTTACCCTAATCCACCCAGCACAACCTGTTGGATAATCATCAGAACAAATAACACTAAGCTAATGCCTTGCCAAAATTTAACGGGTTCGCGGTCGATTAAGGGCGGTTTTGTTTGTGTTAAAAATACCTTACTGGGTTGGCGCAAGTCGGCAATAAATTCAGATAATACTTGAGGGCGGTGTAAGGGATTAATTTTTAATGCGCGTTGTAGGGCGTAGTCTACCCAATGTGGAGTGTTGGAGTTATCATCGATTAAAGTTCGGTAAATTAGTTTTCGTTGTGCAGCAATGCTGGTCGCTTGAGCTATCTTTGCGCTATAAGGGAATTTTCCAGATAGCATTTGATAGGTGATAACGGCCAAAGAATAAATATCAGACTGCTGTGTACCAACCTTACCTAAAAAATACTCAGGCGCAGAAAAGCGAATTGTGCCACGCATAGTTTCTTCTGTCGCAATATCAGTAACACCTGCTATGAAGGTCGAACCAAAATCAATAATTTTCACCGTATTAGATTTATCGATCATTATATTGTTTGGTCGCAAATCCTGGTGAATCATTTCTTGTCGATGAAAAGCCTGCAATCCCTTGGCAACTTGTTCAATAATGGCACGTACTTGTTCTAATGTGGGTTTAGGATTGTCTAACATCCATTGATTGAGCGAACAGCCTTCAATATATTCAGAAACAAGGTATAAATAATTACGTTTACGTTTAGGGATAATGGCTTTAGCAACATGGGGATTATTAATTCGTTTTGCTATCCACTCTTCAAGCATAAAACGTTCAAGGTAGTCATTATCATTACAGCCCTCTGTTGAGGGGGTTTTAATCACCACCGTTTGTTGGCTGTCATTATCCCTGGCCAAAAAAACATGACTCCGACTGCTAATATAAATTTCTCGTAGAATATCGTAACCATCAAATACCATCCTTGGTGCTAGTCTTGGCGGCAAAGGCAAGCTAGTCATTTGATGTACTTCATTTAGCTGGTAATCAGGTACATGGTCCACACGCACTATTTGAATGCTTAAGTTGTCATTACTGCCTAAATCTAGCGCTTGTTGAATAATATTATGAGCGGCAATGTCTAAAGAGTCTGCGGTCGCTATTTGTTGAGTTATTTGCAATCCATTAATAAACTCATAAACACCATCGGTTGCTAAAACGAAAATATCGCCTTGTTCAATAGTGTGGTGTTGGTAATCAATTTCTAAGGTTTGCTCTATGCCAAGGGCACGGGTTAAGTAGGTCACATCTGTTGATAAAATGCGTCGATGATCTTCTGTTAACTGTTCGAGTTGCTGGTCTACTACGCTATAAACGCGTGTATCACCAGAATGAAAAATATGAGCAGAGTTAGATTTAAGGACTAAAGCACTAAAGGTACAAACATAACCTTTATCTTTATCAAAGCGGTACGAGCTATTACGTGTTTGGGCACAAAGCCAAGAATTAATCGATTGTACAACTTTTTGTACCGAGGATTTGACCGACCAAGAATCAGAGGTGCAATAATAATCTTCGAGAAAACAGGATACCGCGGCTTCACTTGCAACTTGACTCACCTTGCTTGAACTTATGCCATCAGCCATCGCTAACACAATGCCTTTAGCGCTGAGTAGCGGTTCTTTAGGCACAATACTACCGATGAAATCCTGATTAACAGCTTTTATGCCTTTATTTGTTGCACCGCCAATACTGACGCTAAGCGGTTCACTCATTGTGGTATTTCCTAAGAGTTTAGTCAGCCAATAAAAATGACTTCACAATCAGCATTGTGAAGTCTTAAATCATGGCTGTAAATTTGCCTAACTAATCTTACGTTCAGGTGATGTTTTCACATGTGTGAAGTATAACGGCAAGCCAACCAAACATAGACCACCGACTAAATTGCCTAGTGCAGTTGGCAATTCATTCCATAACAAATAATCAGTAACAGTAAAGTCACCGCCCATGATCATAGAGAATGGAAATAAGAACATGTTGACAATTGAATGCTCAAAACCCATATAGAAGAACAACATAACAGGCATCCACATGGCCGCCATTTTGCTGCCAGCAGAGGTTGAAATCATCGCACCAACAACCCCCATAGAAACCATCCAGTTACACAACATGCCGCGAATAAAAATAGTTATCCAACCCATTAAACCATGTGATTGATAGCCTAAGGTTCGCGATTCACCTATTGTGCTCACCTTTGCAGCTATTGCACCACCATCAGTGGAATAACCATAGGTTAAGATAAAGGACATAAAGAAGGCGGTCATTAGAGCGCCGGCAAAATTACCAACAAAAACTAAGCCCCAATTGCGCATAACGCCAGCAAAGGTGACACCTGGACGCTTATCTATAAGCGCTAAAGGGACTAAGGTGAATACTCCCGTTAATAAGTCAAACTTCATTAGGTATAACATAATGAAGCCCACTGGGAATAAAATTGCCCCAGCTAAAGGGCTATCGGTTTTTACGGCCACCGTAATGGCAAATATTGCAGCAAGACCTAAAATAGCGCCCGCCATAAAGGCTCGAATTAACGTATCTTTTGTCGACATGTAAACTTTTTGTTCACCAGCATCGACCATCTTGGTCACAAATTCACTAGGTTCTATATAAGCCATAAATTTTCCTGGTAATTAAAGTTAAAGGTTGATTAGGTATTAAGTTAACATTACTTCTGTAGTAGCAAAAACAGCGCCAGATAAGTAAGTAATTGTTTATATTTGTATTGTTTAAAAAGTGTGTAGCCAATTGTTGTAAACTAATGTGTCTTTTGCACCATGAGTGATCACCACGCTTTGTAAGGTAAAAATTTACCGTTTAAGGTTAAAATTACGCGGTCGCCCTTAGGGTTTTCTTCTTTATCTACCGACATGGAGAAATCGATAGCACTCATAATTCCGTCACCAAATTTTTCTTGAATCACTTCTTTTAGGGTATCTCCATAAACACCCACCACTTCGTATAATCGATAAATGAGTGGATCTTGTGGAATAGCTTGGTCCCATTCTTTTGTTGGGTACTCCATCAATATTTTTTTTGCTTCAATGGGCAAACCAATAAACTCAACCAGTTTTGTCGCACACTCTTCAGAACAACTGTTCATACCTAAGCAAGCTGATGTTGCCCAAACCATTGACATGCCAACGGCGTCAGCAATGCTTTCCCAGGTGAGATCTTTTTCTTTTTTAATGGCAAATATAGCTTCGGTCACATCTAGTTTATTCATGTCTTTCTCCACGTTAGTTAATACCAATCAATTTTGAATTTCCGGATGAATCTGTGCGCTGAATTGGTGCGAATATACTGAGTAGTGCACAATTAAGACGAGTTAATGATTCTGGTTAATTCGATTTGTATTTAACATTGCGAGAACTATGCCAATCAATTTGTTTTTTTAATGCATTGTAATTTAATGATTTTTTATTTTTACTACTATTTACGTGATAACGATTTTTCGTTGATAACGATTTGTCGTTGCAGTTGTAACGATTTTTCGTGGTATGGCGCGATTATTGTATTCAGTCATCACTCCTGATTGTGAATGATTAAAATACAAAAAGAAGTTGTTATGTTAAATAACCTGTTTCTGAATGCCCCAAGTGCAATGATATTAGTTGATCCATTAAATAATAAAGTGCTGCAAGCCAATCTGCAGGCGATATCTTTATTTACGTTAAATAAAGGCAATTTATCTGATTATGCTGCAACAGAACTTTTTCCAAAGTGTGTTGATAAGCTTATTAATTTTACTCAAGAAATATTGGATCATGGTGCTGCTTGGTCGAGCGAATTAAGTATTCTTATCGAAAATGAAGTAACGTATTTAGATGTTGATGCGGTAAAAATAGAAGACAATATTTTACTAAATTGTCAAAATAGCAAGGTGACATTTGCCCGTCATTATCAGTCTATATGCGAAGCAAACTATCGAGCAGGTTTTGACCATTGGAATAAAAATGAAACCATTTTCGAAGAAATAGAAAGACAAAATCAGCTATTGTTAAAAGCAGTAGGAGATGGCATTTATGGCGTAGACGCTCAAGGTAATACGACTTTTGTGAATGAAGCCGCCGAAAAAATATTAGGCTGGGGTAAATCAGAATTAACCGGTAAAAATATGCATCAGGTTATTCACCATTCCCACCTTGATGGCAGCCAATACCATGCACAAGATTGCCCCATTTATGCTGCTTTTAATGATGGAGCGATACACAGTGTTGATATCGAATTTTTTTGGACTAAAGCGGGAACAGCCATCCCGGTTGAATATACCAGCACACCGTTGACTGATAATGGCCGATTAATTGGCGCAGTTGTTGTTTTTCGTGATATTACCGAACGTAAGAAAATTCAAAATGAATTGATCAATGCATTGGAACAAGTTGATGCACTAAAGCGGCGCCTAGAAATGGAAAAAGCCTATTTATTAGAAGAGCTTAATGCTGATTTTAATCATCATCAAATTATTGGACAAAGTACCAAAGTAAAACACATGGTGCATCAAATTGAGTTGGTGGGCCCTACCAATGCTAACGTATTAATTATTGGAGAATCCGGTACAGGTAAAGAATTGATTGCCCGTGCATTGCATGAAGTCAGCGCACGTAAAGCGAGGCCATTAATTAGAGTCAATTGTGCTGCCATTCCTGCTGAACTATTTGAGAGTGAATTTTTTGGACATGTTAAAGGGGCTTTCTCAGGGGCAATATCAGATAGAGTCGGCCGTTTTGAACTTGCTGATGGCGCCACTATATTTTTAGATGAAGTCGGTGAAATTCCATTACAACTGCAAGGCAAGTTATTAAGAGTATTACAAGAACAACAATTTGAACGAGTGGGCGAGTCGATAACACGTAATGTTGATATTAGAGTGATATCGGCAACCAATAAAGATTTAAAAAAACTAGTAGAGCAAAACAAATTCCGAGAAGATTTATACTACCGACTAAACGTTATCCCACTGCAGTCACCGCCTTTACGTGAACGTATTGATGACTTACCTTTACTCGTAAAGCATTTTCTCGATAAAGTCTGTCGACGCGTAAACCAACCACAACCAACAATCACGTTAGGTCAAATGCAAATTTTGCAGCAATATACTTGGCCCGGCAATATACGAGAACTCGAAAACATTATTGAGCGACAAATTATTTTAGCCAATAGTGACAAAGTTAATTTTGATTTTTTAATTACTCAAAGTACCGCTCTAACAGTCAACAGCAAAAGATCCCTAATTCATAACACAAGTGATAATACTGCTATTAACTCACCTAACCAATCGCAGTTATTCAGTGCCCAACAACATAAGTTGATGGAAAAGCAGAATTTAGTGAACGCGTTAATTCACTGCAAAGGCAAAATATATGCTAATGATGGTGCGGCTCAACTATTAGGGTTAAAACCAACAACATTAACATCAAAATTAAAACGCTATGACATTAATCGACAAAACTATATTGGCTAATTAAGCTCATTAATCAAAGGCTGATTTATTATCTTTAATGTATTCAATGTCGATTTTATTTAGGTTGTCTTTGGTTGTTGGTTTTGATGGGGGAGAGCCTAAAAATATCGCTATTTGAATAGAGTAGTGCATGAGAGTACGTAATCAGATTACTGCAATACGCGGACGGCATTAGCGGACTATATCAGGCCGCTAATGCCTTGGTTTACGTTACTTTGCTAACAGTATATCTAAATGAGCAGCAAAGTCTTTTGGTCCCATAAAGCCGGTAACCCGCAAGTCTTCACGCTGCTCACCGTCGCTATTAAACATTAACAATGTCGGTAAACCTAACACGCCATAATGCTCTAAAAGGGTGATATCAATGTCATCGCTGGCAGTCACGTCAGCTTGCAATAACACCATTTGGTTCATACGCGTTTCCACGTCGGCATTTTTAAAGGTAATGGCTTCAAATTCTTTACACGCCACACACCAGTCGGCGTATAAATCTAACATCACCGTTTTACCGCTAATACTGGCTTTATCCAATTCAACTTCTAAGTCTTCCAGCGACTTAATACGGATAAAGTGATTGGCTTCGGTGTTGGTTTTGCCATCAATACTGGTTTGGGTCATATTTGAGGATTGATGACCAAAGCTGCTCATTAATGCTTGGAAACCATATGAGAAACTTGCCATCAAAGCCAGTAATAACAACACCCCACGAGTGCTTTGTTTCCAGTTAAATTCTGACAACCTGTTTTGATGCATTAAGTAAGCGATTAAGCTTATTGCCCATACTGACCAAAGTAAATCGGACACTAAACCAGGCCAAATACGACCAATCATTACAATAGAAACTGAAATCAGTAAGAAGCCAAAGATGGTTTTAATAATGTCCATCCACGCTCCTGCGCGCGGTAAAATTTTGCCACCCGAAGTCCCAATCACTAATAACGGTAAACCCATACCCATGCTGAGTACATACAGCGCTAAAAAGCCTTGCAGTAAGTCGCCAGACTGCGCCACGTAAATCAGCACGCCAGATAACGGCGCCGTGGTACAAGGCGAAGCGACTAAACCTGAAATCACCCCCATCATAAACACACCAATAAGGTTGCCACCTTTTTGATTGTTCGACATCGAGTTCATTTTTTCTTGCCACTTCGATGGCAGCTTTAAATCGTACATGCCAAACATCGATAAGCTCAGCAGCACAAACATCACCGCCAAGAAAATCAAAATAGCAGGGTGTTGTAATGCCGCTTGAAACTTAAGTCCGGCAGAGGCAACCACTAATCCTAATAATGAATAGGTAATGGCCATGCCTTGCACGTAGGCCATTGATAGGGTGAAGGCTTTAGCGGTAGAGAGCTTCTTGCCTTGACCAACAATAATGCCCGACAAAATAGGGTACATCGGAAACACACACGGTGTTAATGCTAAGCCAATACCTAAACCAAAGAAAATAACTAAAGTCCATAATAGGCTATCGTTTTGGAGCATTTGGTTTAACGTGTCTTGCTGAGTAATCGGTGCCGCTGGTGCATCGGTTGCCGTTGTTGATGCTTGCGCATCATCAGGTGCGCCAATCACTTTTTTACTGCTTAACGTGCCGTCATTTGCTTCAATCGCTGCTAACGTTACATCGTGCTTGGTTGGCGGATAACACAAGGTACCTTCTGCACAACCCATAAAGGTGACATGAAATACCGCATCGGCTTGCGCTTCTTTAAACGCAATAGGGATTTCAACAAACGAGTAAAACACCTCTTGGTCGCCAAAGTATTCGTCATGATGGTTTTTACCATGAGGTAATTCAATATCACCAATCACCGCACCGTCGACCGAAAACTGCAGCTTGTCGCGATATAAATAATAGCCCTCTGCAATGACAAAATTGATTTTGAGCTGATTACCTTGTTGTTGGTAATCAAACACAAAAGCATCGTTAACCTTCATTAACTCAGGTTCGCTGCTTAAAAAGCTGAATTTATTACTCAATACATTAGCGCTGTGTGCTGCTGGCGCGAGTATCATTGATGACATCATTAACAATGATGTCAGGCATATGGCGACGAGTTTTTTCATGATGGTGAGTTGTCTTTTATCCATTGTAAATAAGGGCCAAAACCACCGGTAATTGGAGTGGCAATGAATTCTGGTACTTCATAAGGATGCATTGTGATCACGAGCTGTTCAATTGCATGGTAATCAATTGCCATGCATTTTATCTGTATTGGCACTTCGTGTGACTGACAAATGCTATTGTCCCAATAATAAATTGACTCAACGGCTTGGCCTATTTGTACACATGCCGCTAACTTTGCCTCTACTAATGCAGTCGCAATACTGGCTGCAATGTCAGCATCTGGGCAAGTGGTTAATATCAATAGCAGTTCAGGTTTATACATAAGTTGTCTTAAAGTTTACTTAAGCTAATGCTGTTATCATGCACAAGGTCATCACAGTACGCTTTTTTAAACGCATTTTCATTAAACTGAGGTGATATTCGTGACGCGTCTTGAAAAGAGACCCGTTCACCCCCATTTAAGTTTCATCGGCAACAGTTTTTTTACAGGTCGCCACTCTGTTATCTTATAAGTCGTCACTCTATCAAAAAGCGATCCTTAGAGGCCAATATGTTTTTTATTTTATTGTTAATATTTGTTTTAATACCGGTTATTGAACTCAATGTACTCATTGAAGTTGCCAGCTCAATTGGTTCATGGACCACGGTCGCGTTAGTGTTATTTACCGCGGTTGTTGGAGTGTCATTAGTACGCAGCCAAGGCCTTAGTACTTTAATGAGTGTGCAACAAAAATTAGCCCGAGGTGAGGCACCGGGGCAAGAAATTGTTGAAGGTATGATGTTGGCTGCCGCTGGGGTGTTATTACTTATTCCTGGTTTTGTCACCGACTTTATTGGCTTAATTTTATTAACCCCATTTACCCGTGCTCCTATCGCGGCGTTTTTATATAAACGTATGCAACTTCGTGTTGTGGCTAATGGTGGTATTCCCCCTGGCTTTGGTGGCGGACAAAGTCCTTTTGGACAGTCCGGTCCATTTGCAGGGCAAAAGCCATTTGATCAACAGGGCAACACTTTCGACGGTGATTTTGAACATAAAAATGATCGTCCACGTAGCCATCAAATTGAAGTAGTTGATCTTGATGATGACATTAACAATGATCGTGATGATGACATTAAAGATAAGCGCCATGACGACAATCGCGACGATATTATAGATGTAGAGCCTATTAAGCCCAAAGATGACGACAAGCCGTCTTAATACGCACCATTTATGACACCATCTTAATACACATTATGGTAATACCAGCTTATTTAACAAACCAAGTTTGATCTGTGATTTGCCGTGATGTGTAGAGCGTGTTTTGTTAAGCGCCGCGCTTAGCACTTGATCAAATATAACGTAAACAGCCGACTAGTGCAGATGCATTACTTGGCTGTTTTTGTTTTTGCGCCTGTCTCGGAATCGGCTTGCCGCTGGAGTTGCTTATCTTGCTGAGCACCAAACCAAAATGCACTGATGATACTTAATCCCCAGTTGGCTAAAAATATCCAAGTGAGTATCGGCATGGTTGAGCTACTGTCGATGGCAACGTTGGATACCGCAGCATAAATAGAAGTTAAATCGTTGCCGATATTGCCTGCTAAAATTTGCTCCGCAATCACTTGTGCACGGCTAATAATTTGATCCATTATCACCAAAATACACACCATACTGACACTGATAAATCCCCAGCCGAGTAGCTTTTTACCCAACCAAATCTGGCCACTGCCAGGGCAAACAATGCCAGAGAGCATGGCGGCGTAAATGGATTTTTTCATGTTAAACCAAGATTTATTGCAAGTAATATAGTGTTATTAATCCACTGACACAGATTAAAAAGCAAGTGTGGCTGCCATTATTAACACAGTTTAATATTCGCCCAGGCGAGAGGTTGGTTTATTAGTGTCGTCTTGCTCGCCGTCAGTGGCTAATGAGTTATCTGAACAAGGCACCGTGTGCTTAATCTCTTTTGGCTCACTAATTTGAGTAGCCAGGTAATAACAAGCTATCCCCATCAATGTATTCGCAATGGGTAACGCCAATAAAATCCCTTTCACTCCGCCAACATACGAGCCTAGCGCCGCCAGCGGTAACATTAATAACATTAAGCGGCACAAGTTAATCACCAGTGAACTCAACGGCCTATGGTAAGCATTTAAGCTAGTCGCAACCATAATAACAATGGCAAGTGGCCCATAAGAGGCAGGCAACACCATAATATAAAAACTCAACCACTCAATAACCAGTGGGTCGTGAGTAAACAATCTTGCGATAGGTTCGGCATAAAAATACAGCGGAATAAACAAGATTGTTTGAAATACAAAAGCAAATCGCAACGACATCAATAAGGCTTTTTTGGCGCGTTCAGGTTGGCTGGCACCTAGGTTTTGGGCAATAAACGGCATTAAACTCGACGACAGCGCCATCACCACAATCAATAATACCGACTCAAGCCTAATTCCGGCGCCAAAGGCAGCCACACCCGCATGATCAATCCGTGCCAACATGGCCATTATAATGCCGTTGGCAATAGGATTTATTACATTCATTAACGCCGCTGGGCGGGCGATATGGGATAAGACTTTCCAATGTAAAATTAATCGACCCACATCAAACTCAGCAAACTGAACCAGTTTACGTTTGACAATAATCAAGTGGCCAGCAAATGACATTGCCACTACCCAAGAGAGTGTGGTCGCAATAGCAGCGCCTTGAATTTCTAAACGCGGAAAAGGGCCAATGCCGAAGATAAGTAACGGGTCGAGAACCAGGTTTATAATGGCGGCCAGCATCATAATTTTAGCCGGTGAGTGAGTGTCACCTGTGGCACGTAATGCTTGATTACCCACCATTAATAGCACCAAGGCAGGCGCACCTAAATACCAGTACCACATGTAGTCATTAATTAATGGCAAGCTGGCACCGTTAGCACCAAGCAAACTAAAAATAGGTTCAATAAACACACAGCCGAGTATCGACAAGCCCCAAATAATAAGCAGTGTCATGCACAAGGCATCAAATAAAAACACTCTGGATTCGGGCGCATGCCCAGATCCAATCAAACGACCAAGATTGGTAGACACACCCGCGCCAATGCCAATGCCGATGCTCGTAATCACTAAGGTTACCGGAAACGTAAAGCTCACTGCTGCCAGTGCATCTGTACCCAACTGGCTAATAAAAAAAATGTCCACCAGACTGCCACCTAGAATGGTCATAATCCCAATCAGGTTAGGCAAAGTCATGTTAAGCAGTACACGACCAATAGGTGCGCTGAGCAACCCGTGTCTGTCTTTCATCTATTCTCAAACGTTTGGTGTTTCAAAGGAGCCGAATTCTATCAGGATTAGCATTGCTTTAATAAAACAGACGTAAAAAAAGTGCAATTATTTTTAAAATTCCCCTTGGATCTGTGACCAGTCACCCCCATATCACATGCATCAAGGGGGAAACCCTTATTTGTTAGTCAATAGCCTCGCTTTTTGGGCATCAAATCATTAGGAGAGTTCATAGATGAATATTCGTCCATTACATGACCGCGTTATCGTTAAACGCTTAGAAGTTGAATCTAAATCTGCAGGCGGTATCGTGCTTACAGGCAGCGCAGCAGAAAAATCAACTCGCGGTAAAATCCTTGCAGTAGGCAACGGTCGTATCTCAGAAAATGGCACAGTTACACCACTTGACGTTAAAGTGGGCGACGTAGTGATCTTCAATGAAGGTTACGGCGTGAAGAAAGAAAAAATTGACGGTGAAGAAGTGTTAATCCTGTCAGAAGCTGACCTGATGGCAGTCGTAGGCTAAGCCTCACGCATCAATCGACTTTCCAATTAATCATTAAATTTAAAGGAACATCAAAAAATGGCAGCAAAAGAAGTCTTATTTGGTAACGACGCACGCGTAAAAATGCTTGCAGGCGTTAACATCCTAGCCAACGCAGTTAAAGTAACCTTAGGCCCTAAAGGTCGTAACGTTGTTTTAGATAAAAGCTTTGGTTCGCCAATGATCACCAAAGATGGTGTGTCAGTTGCTAAAGAAATCGAACTAACAGACAAGTTCGAAAACATGGGCGCACAAATGGTTAAAGAAGTTGCTTCTAAAGCCAATGATGCTGCCGGTGACGGTACCACTACTGCAACAGTATTAGCACAAGCTATTGTTGTTGAAGGCCTAAAAGCAGTTGCAGCGGGTATGAACCCAATGGACCTTAAGCGCGGTATCGACAAAGCGGTTATTGCAGCCGTTGCTGAACTTAAATTGCTTTCTCAAGAATGTTCAGACACTAAAGCGATTGCTCAAGTAGGTACAATTTCTGCTAACTCTGACGAGTCAATCGGCGACATCATTGCAACAGCAATGGAAAAAGTCGGTAAAGAAGGCGTTATCACCGTTGAAGAAGGCCAAGCGCTTGAAAACGAATTAGACGTTGTTGAAGGTATGCAGTTTGACCGTGGTTACTTATCACCATACTTCATCAACAAGCCAGAAACTGGCAGCATTGAATTAGACAGCCCATTCATTTTATTAGTAGACAAAAAAGTTTCTAATATCCGTGAATTGTTGCCAATCCTTGAAGGTCTAGCTAAAACAGGTAAGCCATTGCTTATCGTTGCAGAAGACGTTGAAGGCGAAGCTTTAGCGACACTCGTTGTGAACAACATGCGTGGCATCGTTAAAGTTGCTGCTGTTAAAGCTCCTGGTTTTGGCGACCGTCGTAAAGCAATGCTTCAAGACGTTGCTATCCTAACTGGCGGTACTGTTATCGCTGAAGAAATCGGTCTAGAACTTGAAAAAGCCACTCTAGAAGATTTAGGTACAGCTAAGCGCGTAATCATCACTAAAGATAACACTACAATCATCGATGGTAGTGGCGACCAAGTGCAAATTTCTGCACGTGTTTCGCAAATCAAACAACAAGTTGAAGATTCAACTTCAGACTACGACAAAGAAAAGCTTCAAGAGCGTATGGCTAAGTTAGCTGGCGGTGTTGCAGTAATCAAAGTTGGCGCAGCAACAGAAGTTGAAATGAAAGAGAAAAAAGCGCGCGTAGAAGATGCATTGCATGCAACTCGCGCAGCGGTTGAAGAAGGTGTGGTCGCCGGTGGTGGTGTTGCCCTTGTTCGCGTAGCAAGCATGATCAAAGACATTGACGTGTTAAACGAAGATCAAAAGCACGGTGTGGTTATTGCCCTACGCGCTATGGAAGCGCCACTTCGTCAAATCGCTACTAACGCAGGTCAAGAAGCCTCAGTTGTGGCTAACACTGTTAAAAACGGCACCGGTAACTTCGGTTACAACGCCGGTAACGACACTTACGGTGACATGTTAGAGATGGGTATCCTAGACCCAACTAAAGTGACTCGTAGTGCGCTACAGTTCGCCGCATCTATTGCTGGTCTTATGATCACAACAGAAGCGATGATTGCTGATGTACCACAAGATTCTGCACCAGATATGGGCGGAATGGGTGGTATGGGCGGAATGGGCGGCATGATGTAATCTAACTGGTTAAAATCAGTTATAGCGGCGTTACTTTGCCACTCACGTAGAAAAACACTACGCTTCGTGACAAAAAGCCTTGCTCTAAGCTGATTTTTCCTGCGTTAGATCAAGTGTTGTTTCAAGCCTAAAAGCTTAAAGCCAAACTTCTTGTAAAAGAAAAGAGAAAGCCTCGATACCTAACGGTATCGAGGCTTTTTTGTTGTTCTGGGGAAGGGCGTTTATCTCATGGATAAAGACTGGGCTATGCTATATAGAAGAGTAGGCTAGACTAGGTTATAATATAGGCTTATTGCGGAGGGTATAATGGCAAATTCAACAGCAGATAAAACACCGAAAAATGCTCGAGTTTTCACACCGAAAATGAGCAATTTTGAAATGAGCTCTCGTTATGAAGGCTTATCTATGAAGAAAGAAAATGCCGGAAAATCGATTAATGATTTGAAACTGAGGTATGCGCGATAAGTATGGAGTCAGCCTACTTTATCCATAGTTTTGGCTGGTAATTGCCCACAAGTTGCATAAAAAATTAGCCCGAGTATAATCACAAAAAGAAGTCGTACTTCGCCCCTTTCAAGTCTAAAGCCGTGCTTTAGCTACAGGCCGTGCCTGTAAACTCTTTTGAGGTCGTACCTCGCTACACTTTTGCAGAATTTGTTTAATCAACTTGTCCGTGACAGTGGGTAAAGCCGTGCTTTATTTACAAATACTGCTTTCGCTCCTGATTTTTATCAGGTTGTATGTTAACCCATAGATGGGCGAATATAATGACATTACGAAAGCAAATTAATAAAACTCCCGATTGGGGTGAGCGTTGGGCAGCACATTTACGGCAGCTAAAAATAGTAATCAAAGAACTCTATAGCCTTACAAAAACTGTTAGAAGCTATGGTTTTTTTATAATGACTTATTTTGGTGCGCCACAATTATTAGATAGTGTTTCAAGGCTATTTCAGTAACGAATTTAACAGTGCCACGCATTGTTAAATCTTGGAGGTAAGCTCTAAAGTCAGCAGGTTACGCTGATGCTGAGAAGGTGAGGCATGAATGTTTGCGAGATGACCGTCCGACCCATCGACGGGGTGTTCGACTGTATTTGAAATCAAGAGCCGCGGATGACTCTGATTTAAATCAAAAGCGCTGCGTGTCGACGACTTCTAATGAAACAAATAGGTCATGGCGAGCCTGTATGCTGTAACAAGTAGGGTCAGATCAAAATTTCTGCCTAAATATCCAAATATCCCATGGCGAAGGCCGATAACACGAAGGTGATGTGGATGAGCAAATACCACATGATTTTGTCGTTAGCGATATTGATTTCTATCAATCTTCGGGTCAATTTCACAGTCTGTAGTGATTACATTTAATCAGCAAATCACGAAATAATCGTATAGTGTAACAACTTACACTTTAACTCATTTAACAACCTAGACACTTTGGACTAACGTTATGGCATCTGCACTCAATCAACAATCCTTGGGCTTACTCATTAAAGAAACCAGAAACAATGCGGCATTGACTCAAGATGTGGCGGCGATGCTGTGTGGCGTGACCAAAAAGACGTTAATTCGTGTCGAAAAAGGTAATGATGTTTATATCTCGACAGTGTTTAAAATTCTTAATGGTCTGGGGATTAGTATTGATGTCGCGCAGAATCATAACGCTGATCCTAAAGTGTGGTACTAATCGATAGTAAATAAAAAGCCCTGATGCTGTTATGTATCGGGGCTTTTTATTTTGTGATGGATTGTTATTTACGGGTAATTTTATCCAAATATCCAATGACGAATACCGATAAGACTGATATTTATCTCGTATTCATAAGTGTAGGTCGAATTTATTTTTCTTAAATAAGCGTTCAATTTGTTGTTTGGCGTTTTATTTAAGTTTAGTCAGCCAAGCATTTAAAGGATGTTATGTAAACATGCGATTATTGAGTTATATAATGCTCAATACGTAGTGTTATGGCTCATTACTGAGTATTATACAACTCAATAATAAACCGGCCCGATAGCTTTTGAGTATTATAAGACGTATTAGCTATCAGCGTAGCAATCTTCTAATTATCCAAATTAACGACAAGAACAAACAACTAAATGAGTCTTATAGTACTCAGTAATTGAAGGTGATAATAATTATTGAGTACTATAAGTTACTTTTATTGAGAGTTTACATGTTTTTGAGTACAATAGTATTCATTAAGTATAAAAAAGAGTATTCAATGGAAGATATTAATCTTGAAAATTTAAATGAACTAACTGTACAAGCTTTCATTGATAACTCATGGAAGGATATTGCGACGATTACATTCCCGAATAATGCTGATTACACATTTGACGCTACCGAAGTCGATTATGAACTTGACTATATAATTGCTAATCTTTCTGCGGATGATCACCATGCAGTATCTATAAATCACCCTGTTGAATTTTATTTTGATGACAATGGACAACAAGGTTGGTTGAAGTTCATTGACGACATCATCCCTAGTGGCTCAAGCCGAAAGTACTGGCTGACTCAAATAGATACAGATGGGATGTCAGCCAATCAACAAAAGTTCGTGTTGCTAGCATATGGCACTATTTCTCCCATTGGAAATTTGCGTATCAAAGAATCTATAGAAGCAGTTAATAGAGTTCCTAATCAATACTTTGAAGTTTCAGACGTAGCAAGTAGAGGTGCAGACTTTTTGAGTTACGCACAAACTCGGGGGGCCGCTGCTGGTGGAGCTACTGGAGCAGGTGGAGAAGCCCCAAAACTGCTACTAAGACGTAGCAAAAACGATGTCGTGTGGATAGATACCTATCAAGACAATACAAATATTGATGATATGTATTACCTCGTTAAATTCCCAAGAGGGAATAGAAGGGGAGTTAATGATGCGGTGCTAGTTGCCGAATACCACTATTATCATGAGTTAACCGCTATGGGTTTTAGTACTATACCTGTAGCAGACATGAAACTAGAAAAAGGTGAAAACTATCATTCACTTTGGTTGCCAAGGTTCGATATAGAGACTCAAGTAGATGGGACTACCAAACGTTATGGTATGGAATCTGTGTACTCAATGTTAAAAAAACCGCCAGCTACTATTCTAGATCATGGCGAGACAATACGTGAGTTGGTTGACCTGATCACTCAGAGTAATACAGTCAAAGAGAAGCACCTGCATTTTGATGTTGAGGCATTTATTATTGAATGGGTTCGCCGTGACTTATTAAATATTGCGTTTGGTAATAGCGATAACCACGGACGAAATACTTCATTCTATAAAGATGACAAGGGTATAAGGTTAACCCCCATTTATGACTTTGCGCCTATGAAAGCTGATCCAGATGGTATACCAAGAACAACGAAATGGGCTGCTCCAGATCTTGAACTTGGTGGTAAATTTAATTTTATTGAGATTGCTTACTCCTTAAGTGATTTAATTGATCCAGAACTATTGATAAATGAACTAAGGACAACAGCACATCAACTAGTCGGTTTAAAGCAAAGGCTAATCGATCGTGGTGTTCCTGATCAAATAGTGAATATGCCAACATTTGGGTTTGATTTTCTAGATGAAAAATTGAAACAATGGGAATTATTATGAAAAAGAAAAATTTAACGAATACAGTTAACTTCTTAAAAAAACATAATTCTGATAGCAATATGAAATTTAACAGCGAGGGGGAACGTATACAGACTAGAAGCGACCAAATTATAACGAATCGAGTTGATAACAGCGTTGTCCATATGACTGTTGGAGATGCTGGAAAACCTGTTGTTGTTCAGAGAGGCCCGCACCCTAGATTGGAGGGAGCTCCTAGAGGTAAGTCATTTGCAAGCGACGTAACAACTAGTGATAAAACTCAAACTAGGCAACGTTCGTCTACGAAAACGGCTATTAAGGATGCTAAGTTACGTAGGGCAGTTATTAATAATGTTATAACTAAATTACTATTTTCTAACATTACACAAGGAGATGCCTTAATTCAGTTACGCATACAGGTGCTCGGTTTGAACCAAGAAAAATATGCAAAGTTAGTTAACGTTTCTCGTAAAAAGCTTTCTGATATAGAAAATAATAGAAGCAACCCAAGCGTTGTGGTTTTGAATAAAGTGTTTAAGCCTTTTGGTTTAAACGTAGGTTTGATCCCAATCTCACCCTCGGTATTGCAAAATGTTCTAGATGATGGTGACTTTGTTAGGTATTTGCCCGAGTAAGGTAAATATTTGCTCCTAAAATAGGTTGATGATTTTTATTAAGCTTGTTGGATCTCCCAACTGGCTATTTTATGCACTTCGTTTGGGGTTTCATTCTAAATCAGTGAGGCAGAGTAAGGTTTCTGCCCCACGATATTGTCTATGCTATTTCTAGGACGTAAATCTGCTATTACTTGCGGGTGATTTTATCCAAATATCCCATGGCGAAGGCTGATAACACGAAGGTGATGTGGATGAGCAAATACCACATGATTTTGTCGTTAGCGATATTTTCGGCATTCATAAATACTTTGAGTAAGTGAATAGACGAAATCGCCACAATAGACGCTGCTACTTTGTTTTTTAGCGAGCCTGCGTCCATCTTGCCAAGCCAGTTGAGTTTTTCACTACCTTCACCCACATCGAGTTGTGAGACGAAGTTTTCGTAACCTGAAAACATCACCATGATGAGTAGACCACCGACTAAAGTGATGTCGATTAACGATAGGGTGATTAGCACCAAATCGACTTCTTTTATCGAGAAAATATTGGGGATAATATGAAAGATCTCTTGAAAGAACTTTATGCCTAAGGCGAATAAGATTAGGCTTAATCCCAAATAAATCGGCGCCATGATCCAGCGTGATGCATACATCAATCTTTCAAACACTTTTTCCATTAAAAATTAATCCTTCAGATAAAATACGTAAAAATAACTCAAGTCACTCATTCTAAAACAATAACAAAATTAACGTTAACTGCGCCGACATGCACTGGCACACGTGATGATGTGTTGCCTGTACACTTTGCATAATGCACAGTGTATTGCATTATGTTCTTAGTGGTAGATATTTAGTGAGGGCAGAGTAAACGTTATTGCCGTCTAAATCACCTATTGTCTATTCATCCCAGACGTTTTTAATCTAAGCCTCAGGTTTATTGATTATACTGTTTTGCTTGGGTATGTATTTCAACACTTAAAAGAGAGATCTGTCATTATGGATAAACCTACCAACGCGCCTCGTAAAATGCCTTGGGTTGCGATAAGTGTCATAGCATCCATAGTATTGCTGTTTGGGCTGTTGTTAATGCTGATGCCCAAGGGGTTTACGTCTAATCTTGAACAAATTGGTACGGGCAAACCTGCGGTAGTATTTGTCTATGATCCTAACCTTGTTTCAAGTATCACCCAAACAGAGCAGATGAATGAAGCTCGGTCTCATCTTGGTGATAACGTGTACTTTCTGCTTGCTAGAACAGCAACGCCTGAGGGCGATGCGTTTATCGCCAAGCATAACGCACGCGTAACTGAACTATTACTCTTTGACTCAGCAGGAAGCCTAATTAAAAGACAGCGTGCGGTGATAGATGCGAATGAGCTGATGCGGTGGGTACGCTAGTCATTTTAGCGTGATCGCCATCTGTGATTAGCGAGAGATTAAGTGAGGGAGTCAGTGGAGAGAGTCAGTGGGTCTGCTTAAACGTTTCATCTGACTTAAAGCCGCAATAACTGCGTTGCTTCAACACTATTTTATAAAGCCTCGATATTTAATTGTATTGAGGCTTTTTAATAGCTGAACTAATCAATAGTGTATGAAGCTACACTTTATGGCTAGTTGACGGCTTTGCGCCCTGGAAAGTGTATGTAAGTACACTTTTTTGGGGCATGCGAGATCCCAATAAACTATTTTCTAAACTGTTCAGTACAAGATTTTTATTCATTGATGATTACCCTAAATGCCCTGTTATTAAACGGCGTAGCGGCTTCTTTAAGTATTTTAGTGAGTGAAGGCTTGCTAGATTATAGCTGTTAGCGAATTTTCATTTCTGATTGCTTATTTCTCACTCTTTATTTCTCACTCCTTATTTCTCAATTGTACGATTTGATATATGATGCGCCACCCTAAATTTGCCTATGTCGCCGATCCCTTTTTATGTCTACCAATGCCCTTTACACCGATTTGTCCGCTTATTACGATTTAATGTGTTGTGACATTAATTACCAGCAGCAAAGCAATAGCATAGTGCGCTTGCATCAGTTTTTGGGTAACAGTGGTAAACAGCATTTAGATTTAGCCTGTGGAACTGGGCCTCATGTTAGGCATTTTATCGATTTAGGTTTTCAAAGTAGTGGCCTCGATATCAATCAACCCATGCTCGATATTGCTATGCGTCGTTGCCCTGAAGCGCAGTTTAGTTTGCAAAATATGACTGAGTTTTATGTAGAAGAAAAACTCGATTTGATTACCTGCTTTTTGTACTCCATTCACTATTCTCCAGGTATCGAGGCACTTAAAGCCTGTATTGCCAGTGTGCATAAGGCATTAAATACCGGCGGCTTGTTTTGTTTTAACACCGTTGATAAACATAAAATCAATAACAAGGCGTTAGTGAGACACAGTGCCGAATTTGAAGATAGTCAGTTTGTGTTTGAATCGGGTTGGCATTATAGCGGTGAAGGTGAGATGCAGTCGCTCAATCTAAGTATTGGTAAAACTCAGTCTGATGCGACGCAGTTATGGCAAGATTCGCATGCGATGGTCGCCACTAGTTTTACTGAACTTGAAGCATTGTTAAGCCCGTATTTCGATATTCAAATATTTGAACACGATTACGACAAAATCATCCCTTGGGATTTAGCGTCTGGCAATGCCTTGTTTGTGTGTACGAAACGTGAGATTTAGTGGTTAAGTTTTTAGCTGCTATTTACTAAGGTTTTTAAGCGATAATGCTGATAAGCCGGAATGAAACGTTGATCTTTAGACTATAAATAAGTGGTTCAGACTAATACTTTTAAACATGGACCATTAAACTGCGAAAGTCGAATTGGAGTGAGTGGATTCAATTTAGTCGCATGCCTGTGGAACTTCACCAGCTTTCAAATACCGATTTTTATAGGCTAGAATGTATAAAAATCGGTATTTGAATGTGGTCAGCCATCATCATTAACAATGGCTGTTGATGGGGTTTTACTGAGCGGTATCAGTAAATTCAGCTTGAACCTTGTCTAATTCTTGCTGATTTTTAAGCTCAACTTGTTGCTGTTTTTTAATACTGACTTCTTCTACAAGTGCCGCTTGTCTTTCTTTAAGACTGTGTTTCTCATCTTTGGTCAGAAACTTAAACGCTTTTTCATTGGCAAGTGCATACGCAACGACATCTTCGCCTTTTACTCTGCGTTCATCCACTCGTTTTGAAAAACGATCGTTATCTCGAGCTTTACGCTCTTCGGCATTTAACTTACTCATTGGTGTATCCTCATTAGTTAATCACGGTAGGGTTCACTACGCTCAGTCAAACAAATGAGAATTGCACATTCATAAAGCTGATCGGCGCATTTTAGCATAAGTTGGCTTGTTAGCCTGTAATACATGGCGTCTGAGTAAACTTTATCATCTGTTGGCGATTTCTAGAGTCGGTTTTGCTGTCAGTTACCTATAACGATCATTCATTAAAGCTGTTTAATGCCATTGCGATGTTATGAGTGGCTTGTTTGGCGCGCGGGCTGAGTTTTGTGATTGAAATAAAGCCATGCATGCAATCATCAAAATGCTGATGTTGTGTATTGATGCCTGCCGCTTTTAGGCGCTGGGCATATGCAATGCCATCGTCCCTTAATGGATCGAACCCAAGGGTTAAGATGTAGCTTTTTGGCGATTCGCTAATGTCTGCTGCTTGTAGTGGACTCACTAATGGCAGAGTGACTTCGTCGAGAGAGTGTAAATATTTTAACCTGAAATAATCCATTAAATCGCGGGTGAGTATTAACTGTTTATTGAAACGGCGATAAGACTCGGTTAAGCCTTGTAAATCTACCATTGGGTAGATCAAAAACTGAAATGCGGGTGTTACTTTTGCCTGTACTGGTAGTGATGTTTGCAGTGAATGTAAACCGATGATACACGCTAGATATCCGCCTGCGCTGTCACCACCCACGCCTACGTGCTGTGGATTAATATTAAGTTGTTGATGGTTGGCATTGATATAGTTCCACGCTTCGATAGCATCACAAATCGGGATGGGGAATTTATGTTCTGGAGCCAGTCGATAATCGACTGAGATAATGTTCATGTTGCCATGTTTCGCCAGATAGCGGCAAAAGTGGTCATGAGTGTTAATACTGCCAATAACGCCGCCGCCACCGTGAAAGTACACTAAGGTTTTTTGAGGCTTGGTGGCGCTAGGATGGTAGATGCGAAGGTTTATTCTGTTAGCGATGGTATGGCTGCTATCGCTGGCGCTATGTTCGTTCAAAGGAATAGTGCCCATAAAAGGAGCGCCAGCGCTCACTGGAACCGTTAAATTAATCACCTTATCCATTTCAATTTTAGTCAGCCCAAGTACTCGGTCCATCGCTAGAAATACATATCTGAATAATGTGACTGGTAACTTGTATAACGGCGCTAATGACAACCACTTGGCGACCATTAATTGTTTCGCTTCAAGCTTGGGCGCTTGTAGACGTTTGCCTTGTAGCGGTTCGCCTTGCAGTGGTTCGTTTAGTGACGGTTTGTCAGATGATGATGTGTCTTGTGACAATGGTGTTGGCTTATTAATGTTATCCATTTTTATGGCCTTTTATTATTGTTAACTGATTAGAACCACATGTTTTATCGACTTAGCCACTTCATCGCTAGGCGATTGATAAATGCCGGTGATACGTTACTTAATCTATGAAATAGGCCATAAAAAACACTGACTGTTCTATGGGTTTTAGGGTGTTTCACTTGTTTATCAATCACAGCGACTACGTGTTCAGCAGTGATATTCACGCCGAGTCGTTGCATGACTTTGGCGCTGTTTTTCTGTGCCTTAAGCATATTGGTTGCCACAAAGGGCGGCATGACATCGCATACGCTGATGCCATACTTTTTCCACTCAAGTTCCAGCGCCTCGGTCAGTGCTTTTACGGCAAACTTACTGGCCGAATAGCTGGCTAATTCTGGTACACCATAATCGCTGCTGGCTGATGACATATTGATAATCGTACTTGTGCCATTGTTGTGTAGATATGGCCATGCAGCATGGCATAGGTTCATTACTCCAATGACATTGACACTTAATGTGCGCTGATGATGTTCGATAGGGATTTCTTCAAAGGGGCCTATCTCCAATATGCCGGCATTATTAACTAATATGGCCAGGCAGTTATTATGTTCAGCACAAAATTTAGCCATAGCGTGTTGTACTTGTGAAAAATCACTGACATCCAGTTGAAACAACCTTATTCGAGTTCTATCCCATATATCGGTGGCTTGTGTTAATTGCGCCAAATTGATGTCGGCCATACCGACCCAGTAGCCCTTTTTGTGAAAGTGTTTTGCCGTCGCTAAGCCAATGCCGGAAGCTGCGCCGGTAATAAATATAGTGTTTTTATTCATCATAAACCTGGTTGTTTCTAGTATGAGTCAATCAGCACGAGTGAATCAATACGGGTGGATATGTAAGGGTGAAAGGTGGATAAGCCAACTAAAATGATCGGGTATTAAGGTGTTCCATCTGCGGCTGTTTCATTTCATCAACCCATCGTTGCCAGGTGTAGGGCCATAAAATTGGGTCGCCATCGGCATCTAAATACCAGCTTTGGCATCCTCCAACCCAGCTAGTGTCTTTTAACCCTTCCTTTACGTAGGCATTAAAGTCGTCAATGGCTTGTTGCTTGGCTTCAAACTCATCAAATTCATGCTCACGCCATTTATCGATCAGTTTAATAACGTAGTCAGTTTGAACCTCGCTCATGGCGATAACTGAAAAATTACCAATAGGTGTGTTGGGGCCGAGCATTAAAAAAAAGTTAGGGTAGTCGCTGAGTAACATTGATCGATAGGCTTTGATTTTATGAGCCCAGGCTTTATCAATGTGCAAATTGTTGCGCCCAATGAGATTCATTGGGCGCATAAAATTAAATGCATTAAAACCGGTCGATAATACCAATACATCGAGGTCGTGATGTTTACCGTCTTTAGTGATAATGCCTGTTTCAGTTATGTGCTCAATGCCTTCTGTTATTAACTCAGCATTGGATTTTTGAATGCCTTTATAAAAGGTGGTGTTGATAATGACCCGTTTGCAGCCTACTTGATAATGAGGTCGTAGCTTTTCGCGTAAGGTTTTGTCTTTAATGCTTAATCGTAAGTTGGCTTTACACAAAAAATTTAACGCATGCTTTTGGATAAAGTGTCCCGTGACTGCTTTGGTAAAAAAATGTTCTAGAAAAAACTTGCCCATATTGCGATGAATTTTGGTGATGATGGGAAAGCGAGCCATTAACTTTCTGTTGGTTTTTGAAAAAGTAAAATCAGGCAGATGCATTAGCCATTGTGGTGTGCGCTGAAAAACTGACACCTTAGCACCGGTTTTAATCAATTCGGGTATGGCCTGTGCGGCCGTTGACCCAGTACCGATAACTCCAACACGGGTTGAGGCGGATATGTCGACATTGTGGTTCCATTGGGCGGTATGGAATGTTGTACCTTTAAAATCTTTTAATCCGGGAATATCTGGAAATTGTGGATGATGCAAAATGCCGGTGGCGCACACAATAAAATCAGCGATGTAGGTTTGCTGTTGGCTGGTTTTTACCGTCCATTTGCCATTGGCATATTGTGCATCGGTAACGGCTTCGTTAAAGCGAATGTCTCGTTTAACATCATATTTATCTGCTACGTGCTCAAAGTATTGTTTAATCTCTGGTCCATGGGCAAAAAAGCGGCTCCAATTTGGATTAGGTTCAAATGAATAGGTATACATGTGAGCGGGTACATCACAGGCAGCTCCAGGGTAGGTATTTTCTCGCCACGTTCCGCCCACGCAGTCTTTTTTCTCCAGTACTACAATATCGGTGATGCCAGCTTGGCGCAGTTTAATGTCCATTAAGATGCCCGTCATACCTGCACCAATGATCACCACTGTAGGATTTCGTTTCACTTGGGTCATGATGCCCTCTATTCTTGTTATGGTTATTTATCAACGAGCTTGGTTGTTGTGATTAGCTTTTGTTGTTAGCTTTTGTTGTTAGCTTTTGTTATTAGCCATCGCTATTTTTACTTGTTACGTTGAGCATTCTTTCTGGATAACGGATCATTCAAACGTTGTTAATAAATTGTATTATCTATCCAGCATAGGAAACTATTGTTCATTGATCTACGCGCTAAAGGGACGTATATTTGTGATTTTAAGACATAGCAGCCCTCAGTTATGACATTTCGCAGCATTACCAGTGTGCAAATTATTGTGTCCTATGGTATTGAGCTGGGCATTGAGCAAGAGCGGTTGCTGCAAGGGTCTGGTTTGGTGGAGGCCCAATTAACCGATCACGAGCAATTGGTTGAAGAAAAACAAGAATTACAGGTGTTAAATAACCTCATGCTCAATACTTCATGCCCATTTAAGGTCGGAATGGAGTTAGGTTGCCGTTATCACCTGACCAGTTATGGCATCATGGGTTATGCTCTATTGGCGAGCAGCACTGCGAGAAAGGCGATTGAATTAGGCTTACGTTATCTAGATTTAACCTATGTTTTTTCACAGATAACATTAACTGAGCTTAAAGATGATTTATCTCTAAGGTTCTCATGCGACATTCCTGGTGAGTTAGGTGAACTGGTGTTAGTCAGAGACATGTTGGGCGCTGCGATGATCCAACGAGAAGTATTTGAAAGTAACAGCTTACCGATAAAATTGCAGTTTACGTCGCCTCAGCCCGCAGGCTTGTCACTCGAGGATATAAAGCAAAGACTGGGTGCTGAGATTGAGTTTAATGCCAGCTATAACGGTTTTACTGGATTAGCACCGCTATTAGATATGCCATTATTAAAAGCCAATGAAGCCACCGCCAGACTATGTGAGGCGCAATGCAACCAGCTACTGCAACAAAAGCAAAACTGGAAACCTATCGCTAAGTTGGTTAAAGACACCTTAGTACACTTAGGCTTAACAGCATCAATGGAAGATATCGCCCAGCATTTAGCTCGAACGACTCGCACTTTACATCGTCAACTCACACTAGAACAAACCAGTTGGCGCCAAGTGCGTGACGATGTGCGTTTTGGCATAGCCGAAGCGCTATTATTAACGCCGATGCAACTTGATGAAATAGCCGAACGCCTTGGTTTTAGTGATGGGGCTAATTTTAGTCACAGCTTTAAACGCTGTAAAAATATGACCCCAAGCCAGTATCGAAAGCAGGCGAAAAAATAACGATAGCCGCCTGTGCCAAATAGATAAAGGCTAGCTGGAACTTTATGCCTCAGCCTAGAATCTAAAGACTCATACCTAGGGTCTAGGATTTAGCACTCTAGTGCCCAAGCAAGCGGTTAGCCAAAACCTGCTTTCTATGACTTATTCCTTAATGTTTAATTACAGAACTGCCTTTCACATGGGACTCCGTCCCCATCACCATCCATTTCAGTTCCTGGACAGTTGCGGGTGTAAAAGGTTGCTTCTGCACATGAGCGCATTTGGCTGCAGTGTGTTTTACCGGCTTCGCATCTGAACTGTGGTTGTAGATTGATTGAGCTTGGTTTTGATACGGTTGGTGTCCACTCCATCTGTTCAACATTCTCATTGGTCAGCACTGGCGTAGCGGTCATTTTTTGATATTGTTTATAACCGAAAATACCAACCCCAAGTAGGATAATAAGCATGATTACGCGGCCAAGTACGGGGCTTGAACGGTAGTTTTCGTCTTGATGAGATGGGCTGTTTCGATGATGTTGACCAGTGTGAGAAGCTGGACGGGTTGTGTTAGACATAACAGCCACGCCTTCAATACTGGCTTTTACTGCTTTGACTTTGCCATCGGGTTGGTTCTCGCGATGAAATAGTATCTCATCGCCAACAATAGGCTTTCTGGCCATGTGCTTTAGGGTTGAGATGTGAATAAAGACATCTTGATTTTCACCGGTTTCTGGCTTGATAAAACCAAAGCCTTTTTCGGTATTCCAACGAACTAACGTGCCTCTTTCCATGGCGATACCATATCCTTGATAGTCATTAAGTTAATAAAAATCATGATGTAGAATCATGCTTTTAAATCAGTAACATAATACCTATAACTGCAGTGTTTTAGCCAGTAATTTGATTGAGTTTATAGATAGAGTCATAAAATATATCCGCTACGCTTACCTGCTAAGGTAAAAACTGAACTGATATCTACTTGGGCAAATTATCAACTGGCTACAACAAAAGCGTGGTGTTATTTAAGATTAAGTTTAACGTGTATATAGGCAGGATTATTTTTAATGAATTGACCAAAAGTGAAAATAGAAGGGGCCACAGATGAATGATGAACAATACCAAAAAGGGCTTGAGGTACGTCGCCAGGTGATGGGGGACGCTTATGTCGATAAAGCGCTTAGTAATGTCACTGATTTTACTCAACCATTGCAAGAGTTAGTCACTGCAAATTGTTGGGGTGAAGTCTGGGTGCGTGATGTTATTTCTAAGCAAACGCGCAGCCTAATCACTATTGCAACATTGGCAGCATTAAAGGCGCCAACTGAATTAAAGGGCCATGTTCGAGGGGCATTACGTAATGGATGTTCTATTGAAGAAATTCAGGAAGTATTGCTGCATTCAACCGTTTATTGCGGCATGCCGTCTGGTATTGAGGCTTTTCGGGCTGCTAAAGAAGCCATCGAGGAATGGCAGCTAGAGAATAGCTAGCTAATGAGATGCTTATGGTATTTTGCTTTGGGTAAAATGAGGGTACAGTAATCACATTAGCTTTTTAATGCTGTGAATTATTATTTGAATTTGGCAACAAGCAATCCTTTTGCCATTTGGCTGCGTATAAAAGAATCGGATATTTATAAACAAGGATTACAGATGCGTTTTTTAATGATTATTGCCGTTTTACTGCTGAGTGCTTGTAGCACCAGTTATCCCAATCAGTCTATTACAGGGCAAGATTTTCCATCGGTAACAGGTCAAACACTTGAAAACGAGTCGATGGCTTTACCTGAGGATTTACAAGGTAAATTGTCGCTGTTGTTGATTGGTTACAAGCAAGATTCACAGTTTGATATTGATCGCTGGTTGATTGGCTTAGACATGACTCAAACTCAAGTGTCGGTATATGAAGTTCCGACTATTCAGGGATTGTTTCCTAGAATGTTCAGTCCTCTGATTAATAATGGCATGCGTGCAGGCATACCTAAACCATTATGGAAAGGTGTGGTCACCATCTATAAAGATGGCGACCAAGTACAAGCCTTTACCGGTAATGAAAATCCAAATAATACTCGAGTCGTGTTGCTCAATGCGCAAGGTAAAGTCATTTACTTTTATGACCAAGGCTTCTCTGTCGATGCGCTCAATCAGTTAAGAGCTCTGCTTTAGTTATTAGCTCAATGACTCGCCCATAGGCTCAGTTAATCGCTCGCGGTAGTACTGAGCTTTTTTGGGCGCAGTAGCTGAATTAATGTTGGCGCGATAGAGGCTAAAATCATCCCACTCATTAATAAATATTGGTGTGATGTATATGATTCGCCTATTAATACTAGGCCACAGACGATGCCCGCTATCGGATTGGCAATGCCGCCAAATGTGAAGTCGACCACAGACATACGTTGCAGTAACCACACATACATACTGTAACCGAGTACGGTGTTGAGCAATATTATCCAGCTTATACCGAAGCCATTGGTCAGGCTAAATTGGCTGACCACATTGAGATATTGTTGTGGTGAAAATAGCGCCTGAATACCAGCGACAACGAATAGCAATGTACCGCCGATAATCAATTGCCAGGTGAGTATCGTCCACCAATGAATGCGCGACCCTAACGCTTTGGTCATTGTGCTGCCGATAATTATGCAGCTGATTGCGGCAAACATTGCGACTAATCCTATGGGGTTTAAGCTAATGGAGCTAGGGTCAAACAGCATCCAAGCTAAGCCAATTAACACCGCACCAGAAAGTGCTTGTAGCAAATTAGGACGTTTTTTACTGACTACCCAATGAAATAACATCGCAAAAACCGGTACTGAAATCATCCCGATACCAGAAATAGCCGATGGCAGCGTCAGTGCCATGATAAAAATCAAACTGAAAAACACTGCAATGTTAATGGCACCGAGTTTAATTAAAATAGACCAGTCGGTTTTGTGCGGTCGGCTCGGTTTAATCGCCAGTAAGATAAGCCCAGCAGGCAGCGCACGAAGGGCACCGAGTAATAATGGTGGCCAGTCTGGCAAAGTAAGCTGGGTCATCGCATAGGTGGTACCCCAAAAAAATGCAGGGATCATGGCCAGTAAAATATTCATAAACTACCTTTATATTAAATATCTTCATGTAAAGATAAGTGCTAATTCTGGACTGATAAGTTATTTTTGTAAAGTACCTTTTTATGAAGTATCTTTACGTTAAGTTTTTAAGTTATGTTTTGAGTGCAAAATGATAAGGGTGAGGTATGGAGGATATTGATAGAGTCGTAGCGCAATGGGGCGAACAAAAGCCGCATTTAGATACCGAGCCAATGGCGATTCTTGGGCGTTTTTTGCGTTTGCAAAAACATATTGAGGCTGAAATATCAACTTGTCATAAGCAGTTTGACCTGACCATGGGTGAGTTTGATGTGCTGGCGACATTAAGACGTAATGGTAAACCTTACACCTTAACCCCTTCAGCGTTATTATCGTCGATGATGTTAACCTCTGGCGCGATGACAAATCGCTTAGATAAGCTTGAATCTAAAGACTTAATTGCCCGTGTACACAGCACTGAAGACAGGCGCAGTGTATCGGTAGCTTTGACTAAAAAAGGTCTTGCCACAATAGATGAAGCGATTGAGGAGCATGTAAAGGTTCAACACCAACTGGTGGCAAATCTTTCTGACATTGAACAGCCCGAGCTTAACCAATTATTCAAAACCTGGTTAGCAGGCTTTGAAGGTAATCAATAGCAGTCGTGATCGGATAAATCAAAAACGGCCAGCATCTTAAGATACTGGCCGTTGTTGTTTGTGCATTTTTAATGGCTTAGTACTTATGGTTGTAGCTGCGCTTTTGCTGCTTCAACTTTAGAAAAATCTAGTCCTAACT
This sequence comes from Shewanella sp. AC34-MNA-CIBAN-0136, assembly GCF_040309945.1. Lineage (NCBI taxonomy): Bacteria > Pseudomonadati > Pseudomonadota > Gammaproteobacteria > Alteromonadales > Shewanellaceae > Shewanella > Shewanella sp. AC34-MNA-CIBAN-0136. The sequence goes on from NZ_JBEOPJ010000003.1 coordinate 283,879, forward strand.
CTTCAACTGCTTCTTTGATTAAGGCTGGGTTTTGCATCACCATGCCCATCAACTGTTGTAGCTTTTCTGCAGGAATACCTAATTGACCAATAGTTGCCATTGCTGCGAATGGGTTTTCAGTTAACGTCTGGAACAACTCATTAATTTGTACGTCACTGATATTGTGTTCTTTGAAGATGGCAAGAATCGGGTTCATTGCTATACCTTGTAATGTTAATGGACTAAGTTGTGATTTTATCACGTTTTCACAATACTGGTGCAAGCCTCATTATCTATTCATGATAACTGTCGATATGATTGATGTAATGTTTAAGGCCTCTGAGCAGCCGCTACTATTAACGTCAGTCTAGTGATTCAGTCTCGTCTCTATGCTTCATGACTCTATCTTAATTGCTCTGTCTTATTACTCTACAAAATATCAACTACTTGAAATAACTACATGAATAAAGATCTGTAATAATTCATAGGCTTATTCATGCCTGCTTGGTGTTGAGTTGAGGGATTATAGTGATAGTTCATCATGCCTATATTAACGGCGATGAATTATTGATTGAGTTTACAATATTGGCGTTTATACTAAGCCCGGTATGGCATGGTGCTGTATGTTTTGTTTAACTACACGGATGTTTTATATGGATATTGTTACCCTTTGTATTACCGTTGTTATTTCTCAACCGTTAATTGTGTATTTGGCATTTTATAAAGATACCGGTCTGACAACGAAAAAAAACGAGTTTTATCAATCCTTTTTAGTTATTCCCCCCAGCTTTGCTTTCTTCTATCTAGACCAATATTGGTATGCGTTAAGTTTACTGGCTGCAGTCACGTTATTCGGTCTGCTATTGGCCAAAATGGTTAATCATAAGGCAAGTCATCCTATTGTTCGAGATGATCTCATCTCATTCGGTATTGCGTGGTTGATAATATTCGGCATAGGTCATTTTATTGCAAGTTTGTTTACAGACTCAAGTCCAGACATCGCTGTAACACCAGAAGTTACGGCGGTAACAATACAACAAGGAATGTACTCCGCATTATCAATTTCACTGCTTTATTTAGCGATTATGCTGGTGGTATTTTTTGTCCGAGTCTTAGAGAAAAAATATATAACCAAAGAAAAATTTAGCGACTTTTTGCTACTCATTTGTAGTGTTATCGGTGGCGCGCTTCCCGTCATGGGCGACTATTTTATGTTGAGTATGATGCTAAACTTTTTTATCTTGTTTTATATCAGTGGAATAATTATTCGCTTAGATGGGACCGGTCCTTCTAGTGGGGCCGTTGGTTTTATTTTTGGCTATTTATTTATGATGGGTGCAGGAGTTTGTCTGTTGATCAAAGGTGGAGCTTGGTTGTTTGGTTAGCCTTTACTCAGCATAAAGCTCATTATTCAGCTGCCGATGTTGTACTAGCATTTCAATACGCCTAATGACAAGAAAGGGATATAAAAAAGCTAGATTATTTTGTGGTGAATGTTGGGTTTTGCACTGCGTTTTTAAGGTTGTTTCTACGATTTAACATGCTTGCAATAAGGGCTTGGTATTACCGCTTGGTACTTGTTATGTTATGCAGGGTTATGACTATTAACGTGATGTTAATGGGGCTTTTATAGGATCAGCAAAGCACAATTGAGGTGTGACATTTAGTGGTTTAAAAATAAAAAATCATCTCAAATTGAGATGATTTTTTGTTCGGATTATTTAAGCTATAGCCTCATTAATAACGATTGTTTCTAGCTAATTAAAACGTGACACTTTTTTCTGCACTACAAGTGGCTGTAGATGATTCGCATACTTGATAAGTGTATGTTCCACCGCCTTTTGCTGAAATGCTATCTGTATAGCTACCGTCATTTGCCGTAGTGGTTACTTTGCTGTTGTTGCGGAAAATGTCTACATTGGCTGAACTTGCACCGCCAAAGGCTAAATCAACTTGGTTAACGCCTTTCGATTTATAACCATTAAGTGACAATGTAATATCGCCGCCCGTTGGTGGCGGAGTTACCCCACCGCCTGCACAGCCATTACTTGATAAATAAGCATCTGCAGCAGCAGCTTGCACAATACCATAACCAAAGTAGTCATCTTTACCTGATGCTCCGGCGTCTAACGCTGTGGCTTTAAGTGCTGCACGGATTTCACTGCCCGTACATTCGTTATGTTGTGACCATACTAAAGCTGCAATTCCCGACACAGCAGGAGTGGCCATTGAAGTACCACTCATAAAGCCAAAGTCCGATGTACCAATATCAATATTTGCAGTTGCCGCATTCACTAAGGCTGATCTGTCTTCAAATGCAGCCCCAACAGCAGGAATACTTGTGGCATTAGTATCGCCTAATGTCCCGTATAACATGCCTGGTTCGTTATTAATAATAATGGCACCGACACCACCAGATGCTTCACAGTTAGCGACTTTATCGTAAAACGAAATTACACCACGGTCGATCACACATATATTGCCGTTAGCACCTGAGTTAGTTGACTCAGCGGTACCCATATAAAAAGTGTTACCCACAACTGAACCGGCGTTTTCCATTGCCGATGACGAAAGTGCAAATCCGTCTGCTGATAAATTTGACGCAGTAGCTTGTCCTGCTGGATAGGTTGAAAGGGTATCTACACCGCCGGCAGAAACTTCAACACAAATGGTTTCATCAGTTGTGACTCTGCGACCTTTACCCGATGTACATGTCGGGAACTGAGAAAAATCTGCAATAACGTTATTACTATCATTGGCACCAATCATCATCACTGACGAATAACCTGCAGGGTATGAACGTACATTATTGCCATCGTTACCTGCAGCGGCAATGACGAGTCCACCTGCATCGCTGAAGCTTTGGAATGCATTTGATTCTGTTGAGTTTGAACCGCCGCCACCTAAACTCATGCTAATGATATTGGCGCCCGCTTGTGAACAAAGATTTGCAGCTTGAGCTAAATCAGATGAGTAACCCCATCCGTCGGCGTTAAAGACTTTGATGATGTGCATATCAACACCAGGAGCCATGCCAATAACGCCAAAACCGTTATCTGCAGCGCCAATGGTTCCGGCTACGTGTGTGCCGTGTGGGCCACCATTTTCGTCCCAGTTGCCCGTACCGCTGTCGTTGTTACCGGTAATATTATTCCACACAAAATCAGCATTACTGCGATCGAGACCTGAGTCGATTACACATACCTTGATGCCTGCATTAGGGTTAAAGGTGACCTGATTTGCTTGCGATTGGTAAACTGCATAAGGTGTTATTTGGGTTGCCATTGGGTTACCAATGTCGTCAGCAAAACCCATTAAATGACGTCGTTGATCTTCTTCAACTAACTTAACGTGTGGGTTATTGAGTAATCCCCTAACTTGATCTAAATCTTTGCCGGTAAATGTCGCGGCGATAAAACCTTCACCATCAACATTAATTTGTGCACCTAATTTTTTGGCAAGAGCTTTTACAATCCCTTTTTTTTGCGGGTCAACTTGAATGACATAACGGTCGTCGCTTGCTTGTACATGGGCCGTTGCTGTAAGTCCAAGAGCTAATAGTGACATTGAAATGGTTGATAGTTTCATAGAGTAAGCATTCCTATTTGTTATTATTTTGTGGTTGTTAACTCTGCTTTATAGACATCTCTGGATCACATCTCTGGATCTTAGTCTTCAGCAGTTAAACTATTTCTACATTTATTTTGTAACATAAAACCCACTTAATTAACAAATTATTAACCATGTGTATTTTAGATCTAACCATAAAACTGATTTTTATTTGCTGTTTAGTCGAGCAGGGCATTACCATGATGCACAATAAGAGAATAGCAAAGGGCATATCATGCGAGCTTTATCAATCAATGGATCACCACCACTCAGTCTGCAACGTGGAGCCTCTGGAGCCAAACTGTTACTGATTATTGCAGCAACAATGCTTGTTACAGCAGGGCTGACATTTTTTATTATCCGCACTTATATCTTCCCGTCACCGCTTACCCCAGTCAGCTTAAATGCTAAAGAAGAGCAACAATTGGATCAAAAGTTGACTCAGTTAGGTTGGCAAGTTGAACCTCGCTCAACGGTTACTGCATCAAGTGGTGATTCCCGTGCAGCTAATAATGCTAGTGCAGATAGTGATGAGTTAACCCCTGAAGCGTATCGTGAGTTTGACGCTGATCGGCAAGTGACATTTAGTGAGAAAGAAGTGAATTCGATGATTGGTCGTAATCCTGATTTTGCTCAGCGTGTCGCAATTGATTTTTCTAATAACTTAGCCAGTGCCAAAATGCTTATCCCGATCCCAGACGACTTTCCGATTATGGCTGGGGAGATTTTACGCGTGAATACTGGGCTTGATATTCATCTTGATGCTAATCGTCGTCCAGTTGTTGCGCTAGTTGGCGTGAGCTTAATGGGCGTGCCTATTCCGAATGCGTGGCTAGGAAATATGAAAAACGTTAACTTGGTCGGTGAGTTTGGCGATCGTGGCTTTTGGAATGCTTTTGCTGATGGTGTAGATGATATTCAAATTCGTGATGGCGAGTTGTCGATCAAACTGCGCAAGTAAATATTGTAAGTCGTTGGTGTTTTGAAAAGTGGGCGTTGATATCAAGCCCACTTTCGCCTTGAAATATCACGGATGAAAACCGTTCACCTCTTATCTTATCGCTAGACTGCTCTGGACTCATTCATCTTATGTGTGATTGATTCTAAGCGCGACTATTGTCGACGCGCTATTCCTCAGACCGACTATTGCTAGGTGCGATAAAGTACCTTCACCACATGCCAGCCAAATTTAGTTTTGACGAGGTGTGGCGTAATGAGCTCGCCGTTGAAACAGACTTTATCGAATGGTGGCACCATTTGCCCCTTTTTAAACTCGCCCAAATTACCGCCGCTTTTGGCCGAAGGACAGCTAGAGTGCTTTTTGGCTAATACATCAAATTTAGCACCATTATTAAGCTGCTTGATGATGTCTTCAGCCTGAGTCTGATGTTTAACTAATATATGTAATGCTGCTGCGGTTTTGGCCATGTTGGTGCCTGTATTTATTTGTTTGAATGGGTAGAACAATGTTTAGCGCGACATTATACCTGCTTAGTCGACCAAATTGGCATGATAATCTAGCAATAATTTGCTCTGTTATGGGGCTTGCCTGTTACAGTTTGCTCTCCTTATCGATTGAACATCTACATGGATCCTATAAAGTAGATGCATGCTAGTAAAATGCCGCGAGCAAATAACAAAAAGGAAATTTTTAATGCTTCAGCGAATCATACCCCTATGTATAGCGAGTGCGATGACAATGGCAACACCAGTTAATGCAGAAGAAGACAAATATATTTGGTTAGAAGATGTTGAAGGCGCCAAGCCGCTGGCGTGGGTTAAGCAGCAAAATGCCGTATCTGCAACTCACATTAAGGCTTACTCAGGCTTTGATAACTTGGTGTCAAACAGCCTAGAGATTTTAAACGATAAAGCCCGTATTCCTTATGCCACTCGTATTGGCGATTATTTGTATAATTTTTGGAAAGACGAAACCCACGAGCGTGGGATTTATCGTCGTACCACACTGGCGGAATATGCTAAGGCTGAACCCAACTGGGAAACTGTGCTTGATATCGATGCCCTTGGCAAAGCCGAGGGGGTTAATTGGGTGTTTAAAGGCATTGAATGTCAATATCCACAAAACGAGCGCTGCTTTGTGTCGTTGTCTCGTGGGGGCGCAGATGCCGCTGAGGTGCGTGAATTTAATTTAACCGCTAAAGCGTTTGTCGACAGCACCCAAAAGCCATTCGTATTGGCTGAAGCTAAGTCAAGGTTAAGCTGGATTGATAAAGATACCGTGTTTGTCGGAACTGATTTTGGTGATGCACAAAGCATGACGGATTCAGGCTATCCAAGCGTGGTTAAATTGTGGAAACGTGGCACACCGTTGTCTGCAGCCAAATTAGTGTTTAGAGGCGATAAAGCCTCCGTTGCCGTGTCGGGTTATGTGATGTTTGATGATAAAACACCGCTGAATATCGTCACCGAAAGTTTAACCTTCTACACCGCTAAACATTATGTTTATCAAGATAGTAAGTTAGTGTCGCTGCCTATTCCTGAAGATGCCGATTTAAAAGGTTACTTTAAAGGTCAGCTATATATCGAACTAAAAAGCGATTTAGTTACCCCCAAAGGGACTTTCAAACAAGGCGCCATTGTTTATACACCTGTTGATAAACTCATTGCGCAAAAACCTGAGTTTAGTGAACTGGTATCGCCAACGAAGCATGCTTCAATTTCACAAGTCGCATTTAGCCAGAATGCCATTTTTGTCACTTGGCTAGATGATGTAAAAAGCAAACTTGTACGATACATGCAAAACGATAAAGGTGAGTGGCAAAGCAAACCTGTGCCATTTGAAGCCAATGGCACCTTAAGTGTGTTTGATGTTGAACGTGATAGTGATGATTTTTTTGTTAATTACACCAGCTTTTTAGAACCAGCCAGTTTATATCGCTTAAATGGTGCCAGCTTAAAAGCCGATAAAATTAAAGCAATGCCGCAACAATTTAGCGCCGATAAGTTTGTCACAAAACAGTACTTTGTTAAGTCAAAAGACGGCACAAAAGTGCCTTATTTTGTAGTGATGGCTAAAGACATTAAACTCGATAGCAGTAACCCAACATTACTTTATGGTTATGGCGGTTTTGAAGTATCGCGCTTACCTGCCTATTCGGCCACTATTGGTAAAAACTGGTTAGAGCAGGGCGGTGTTTATGTACTGGCTAACATTCGCGGTGGTGGAGAGTACGGCCCAGCTTGGCATCAAGCAGCGTTAAAGCAACATCGTCATAAAGCGTATGAAGACTTTGAAGCCATTGCTGAAGACTTAATTGCCCGTAAAATTACGTCAAGCAAGCATCTTGGTATTCAAGGTGGTAGTAACGGTGGTTTGTTAATGGGCGCAGCATTTACTCGTCGTCCTGAACTGTATAACGCCGTAGTGTGCCAGGTGCCATTGTTGGACATGAAGCGCTACAACAAGTTATTAGCCGGTGCCAGTTGGATGGGCGAATACGGTAATCCTGATATCGAAGAAGAGTGGGCATACATTAAAACCTATTCGCCATATCACAATTTAAAACAAGGGGTTAAATACCCTAAAGTGTTCTTTACCACGTCAACTCGTGATGACCGTGTACACCCTGCGCATGCGCGTAAAATGGTGGCGAAAATGGAAGACATGGGCATAGATGTGTTGTATTTTGAGAACATTGAAGGTGGCCATGCTGGCGCGGCAGACAATACCCAGGCCGCTGAGTTAAGTTCAATGGTTTACGCATACTTAATGCAACAGCTTCGTTAAATTTATCAGTAGCCAGTGTTGAATAAAAAAGGGTTTCAGCGCTGCTGAAACCCTTTTTTTGTTTTCAATATTCACAGCTGTACAGCGTTAAACTGTATATACCTAAGCGGTGCATATCCAGTCGTGTAAATTAAAGTTGTAGTGCAGATAATGATAAAAAGAGCCGCAGTGTAATACTGCGGCAAATAGCCTGAAGCTAATGAGCACAAGTGGTCTTCTCTCGCCATTAGCCGGGGGGAGGCTGAATGATGATTAATTGCTAGGGTCAATCAACTCAATTTCATTACTGGCAAGCGCGCCCTTAATTTGGACCGCAACCTTATAAATCATTTCAGCATTTGCCGATGCTTTACTTTGTAAGTCGAGATCACTCACATTAAAAGTATATTTTCCCGCAGTATCTGTCGCTTCTAATGTACCTGTACAGCTGTCGGTGGCTGTACTATCACATTGATAGTTTTGAGTGACATGCCAACGTTTCCAAGCCTTAGGCTTTATGGACGGTGAGGCTGGGTCAGGAAAACCAAAATACACAATATCGTAATCGGCTACGTTAGTCAGCGCTTCACCTTCGCTATTGGCAACGGTGAATGATAGTGCGCCAGTGATCGAGTCAAATGTGTCGAGTTTAACCACCACAGTGCTGGCATCATCAATACTCACGCCATCAACAACAGGTGGTACAACGACTACTGGTGGCACAACAACAGGGGGAATAACTACCACCGGTGGCTCAGTGACAACTTCGTCATCATTGTCGCTATTACAGCCAAAGATTAACAATGAACTCGCTAATATGGCGCTAAGATATTTAACCTTCATGATGCGCTCCTTAATTGTAATGCCCTGTGTGACAAGTGGTACATTCCATATCTGTTTTCACGCTGGCTGCAGAGCCCATAGTTTCGGTAACGCCATGACAAGACTGACATGCTTGCGCTTCTACAGACGGTTTTGCTTCTGCTAATACTGAAATATCTTCACCGCCATAGGCACGATTGAGTAAATCAACAATATAAAAAGCCATGCTGGCAGAGAGGCGTTTGCAACGTTCACCTTTTAATGCAAAAGGCTTTCCAGATGCCGCAGACCAATTACTAATAGATGAATGGCACAGTGGGCTGTTGGCAATAGAGGTTTTACCTACTTCGAGTGATTTATCAGCTGTAGAGCCAATCCCCGCAATGAACTCAGCAGATGATAACGGTAAATCGTTGGTTTCGTAGTAACGGAACGATGCACCAATAATGGCGCTGTTTTGACCATTAATATCGTCAAGGAAATTAATCAACATACCGGCAGCATTAAGGTTGCCACATAATGTTCCCTGGCCAACTACGCCAGCCCAACCATAACCTGCTAATGCGGTAGGAATAGTGGCAAACTTACTGGCGTCTACGCTGCCAGATGCCGCTAGCATAGTCACAATGGCGTGAAATACTTGGTGCATACAACCGCCACCCGTTTCATAGGCAAGTTTTGCTGTTTGCATCGCATCAAGTGGCGCATATTTAAGTTTTTCACCAAGTTCTAAACGGTAGTTGCCATCGGCGTCTGTAGCAGCAAATGCAGATGTGCCTAATAACGTTGCCCCAGCTGCTGCAGTGCTTAAACCAATAATTTGTGTCAATGCTTGACGTCTGTTTATGCTCATAATAATCACCCTTTACTCATCGTTATTTTATTATTCCCAATCTCTAGTGTTGGGGGTTTTGAGTTGCTAGTAAAAATGGGTTAGCAACTTGATGTGGTAACAATAAGCAATGGAGCAATTAAAGATGTGATTCAAGACAGATAAAAATAGCGGCTTGAAATGAGGTTTTTTAGTGATTGTGGCATCGATTTATTGAAGCTGAATGTGCTTAACGTCATAGGATTTTGTGATGTGAGTCTCACTATTTTGCACATTTATGCATTTTTGCAGCCGTTTAGTGTGTTTTTAAAATCATGAAATGACGTGATGTCGCTCGCAAATTTATCAGTTTGCACATTTAAAGACTTACTTTTACTAAGGAATAAAGCGCTTAGGTATAAGGATCACAGATTTCATAAGATTTTATGCATACACTTCAGTATGTCGAAGTTAGGTCAATTATTGAGGCGGTCTACATGCAATTGGGACATTGCAGGTTCAGTGTCGACAAAGGGGAGTTAATTAACCAGGAAACCGGAGTGGTGTGGCATCTTCCCAGAGCCGAGTTACATGTGCTGACATTATTGGTCGAGTATCAAGGGAAAGTTGTTGCTAAACCATTATTAGAGTCGGGTCATGAAGACGATTCACATTTGAGTTCAGCGTCAGTCGCCAGGGCTATTTTTACCTTACGCTCTTTTCTTGGACCACAATACGAAACGCTTATCGAAACAGTAAAAGGCCAAGGTTATTTGCTGAGGCATCATCGTGCCCGTAAAGAATCCAGCAATAAATTAGCCCGCGTAGTCATTCGGCCATTACAAGCTTTGCTGGTGGTCATTGCAGTTGTTAGCGTGTCGCTGGTAAGCCTATGGTGGTTTAATCAAGTCGGCCATGCTGTCAGCCCAACTATGCCGTTGAGTATAGAAACGGTGAGCTTAAATTCGGGCCAGCAAGTAGATGTGATTCTGTATTCAGCTTCAAACACCAATAATGAGTTACTGATTGGTCAAGGACAACTGCTCACACAAAGTTTATTAGGTTGTGCTGAAACGGTATGGAATAAAGCTTTTTTATCGTTATCTCATGACAAGCAAGTACTGAACATTACCCTCAGAGGTGATTATTTGGGTCAGTCTATTATTCGTAATTTAAAAATTAGCGACTTACGCCAACCTAAGCGATTTATCAATTCAGCATGGCTTGAACAAGTGAACATTTGCGACTCATTACCTGTTCGACTCGCTTCATCTCATCGATCTCAGGGGCATTAGTACAATGGCAAGAAAAGGATTATGGGTAATCAATATTGTCATTCTATTGTGTTTGCTGGCCAGTATTGGCGGCATTTACTCGTTAACATCCAAGACTCCGAGTTTTATGCTGAGCTGCAGTTCAGAACTGTTTAATCATGAAGTTGGCGCTGCAGATAGCGATCATTATTTATTGGTCGATCTCGTTTCTAAAGATGGTTTAGCCCAAATTAATTACCGCTATTATGACTTAGAGGGCAATTCAGCTGGCACATTAGCGATGACGGGTAGAGTGAATAGAATTGATGCTCAAAGGCAAATGTACGATATTTCAGTGACCACTAAACAAGAGTATTTAGGCGGGGGCAGTCTCGATATACCGGCACATTATGAATATTTGTCGTATGTTAGCGGAATAAATTTAAACAAGAATGGTATGCACTCATTAAGTCTTCAGGTGTTGGAACGCGATGAAACAAAAGATTATGCAGTGGTTTTATTTCAGCCGAGTAATACCGTGTGTGGCTGTCGTTTGGTGCATTAATTTATGCAAACAAAAAGGTCGATGCAATGCATCGACCTGTTAAGTATTTAACCCGAGCTCGGGTTATTTATGCTTTAACCGAGTGTAAGGTTACTTTTTCCGCTTCAGTTGCTTGGGGCTGAACCTGAGCTTTAGTCTGAGTTAACTCCCCAATAGGTAAAATAGTGCGACCATATTCAGCGTTAAGCACTTGGGCCATGGCAAAGTAAATAGCGCTTGCTCCGCAAAAAATACCTTCAAATCCTGCAATAGTGCCAAGCAGTGCATTACCGGTAAAGTCGCGTGCGGCCAATAAGAAAAACAGGATGGTTAATGAACCAAATATTACTTGTTTTGCTCGTGGATAACGTAACGATCCCACAAACATAAAGGCAGTAAAGGTGCCCCACAGCGTTAAATACCAACCCATAAAGTTTGCTGGACTGGCGGCTACGCCCATATTTGGCATTAAAATAATACCCACTAAGGTTAACCAAAATAAGCCGTATGAAGTAAACGCGGTGGTGCCGAAGGTGTCGCCACGCATAAAGCACATCATGCCGACAATCACTTGGCCAATGCCACCGTAGAAAATCCCCATTGCGAGGATCATCGAATCAATTGGAAAATAGCCAGCATTATGGATATTGAGCAGTATGGTTGTCATGCCAAAGCCCATTAATCCTAATGGTGCAGGATTCGCTAATTTTGTAGACATCATGTTCCCTTAATGGAAAGTTTTAACGCCGATATAACGTCGCTAAAGATTAATTTACACCCCGATTGGGCAAGGCGCGCATTTTAGAGAAAGCGTCTACGGGTAGCAATAAGCAGCAATAGGGATGAATAGCTAATCGTAAAGCAAGTTATTCATTATTAAAAACAATGACTTAATTTATTTTTTGTATTTAATAGTGTAAAGCTAAACTTAATTTTTCCAATAAGTTATTTAAATTCAAACAGATACTGAAAGCACATGCGAGTGAGGTGATATTGTGCAAGTTGTTGCGGTTAGTGCGACAGGTATCAAAAATAGCATTGTTCTGCTATTCACTAGGGCGGTTAAGTGGTGACTGATGCGGAGTATTCTGTGATGTAAGCGATACAAATTCACTAAGTTTGTTGTGGCTTGCAAAAATAACATTTACAGCAAAAATCATCTCTATGGTCAATAATTTATGACTAACTCCGGCTCTCTTCTGCTATAACGTTGGGCATGATACCAACCATTTTCACCTGCTCGATGACATAATCTATTGCTATGTTTGGTCGCTGATGACAACTCATTTGTTTGATTTGTGTGCTAGACCACAGACGTGCTTTCGCGTGATAGCTAGTCTGTAATTAGGCTTTAATTAAAACCACATTAAATATACCAACATCATTGTGGTTTATTGGTATCGGAGGTTATATGCAACATAGGTTTATCACTACTGTATTAGGGACTTTAAAGCCCAATCTTCTGCAATCACTTGCTCAAGTTAGCCGTGAAATAGGCGCAAGTTGGGAAACCAGTAAAGTCATTAAACTCGACGGACAATTTGTGGCCATGATGCGGGTAATGATAGATGTCGATAAAGAAGCGGCGTTAAAACAAGCATTAGAACAGCAGTTTTCACAATTAACGTTTGTCTACGCTGAGTACGATCATGAAGCTAAACATCTATCGCCAGAATGTAAACTCACTTTAGATTGCAATGATCGCTCAGGCTTAACCCATGACATGAATCAAATTTTAACGGATCTTGAAGTCAGCGTAGACCACCAAGAATGTTACCGTGTGCAAGTCACCAGTTTAGGTAAAACGGTGTACAGCGCTAAGCTGACATTAAGATTACCGGAGAATGTGACTATCGCACTGTTAATTTCCCAGCTTGAAACATTAAGCGATAATATTCGAATAGAAGTTAACTAACCTTCTCTTAATCTGGGCAATCGTTCATCGTTTTAGGCAGTGGCTTCGATTCACAAAGGGTTAGTTATCCTTTACGGAGGTTAGCTAAACACTACTTTGTTTCTGCCACTGCTTTTGGCTTGATATAACGCACTGTCGGCGAGATCGATAGCTTGCTCTATCGTTATGTCTTGGTTACTGAGTTCAACGACCCCAAAACTGGCGGTTACGCTAATTTGCTGGCCGCAATACACAATAGGTGTTTGGTTAATCATGGCTCTTAATCGCTCGGCAACATTGATAGACTCTTGATAATTGCTGCGCTCGATCAATATAACAAACTCTTCACCGCCCATGCGGCCGATTAAGTCGTCTTTTTTTATATGTTGTTTAATTAACTGGGTAATGCTGATTAATACTTGATCGCCGCCAGCATGGCCGAACTGATCGTTAATGGCTTTAAACTTATCAATATCCCAGTAAATGAGGCATGCATGTTGCGGCTGCTTTTGTAGCTCAAGTAATTTTTGTTTTGCGTGGCTATAAAATCCCCGACGATTAAAGCAATCAGTCAATGAATCTGTCATCGCCAGCAACTTCATTTCTTCGGCCAAATCAGAAGCCAGCATATAAATCACAAATACTGACATACCAACATAAGCCGCAGGTAGGGCGGTAAAGTTAACAATGGCGTAGAGCTTGATAAGTTCCACATCCATCTCTTTACCTTGGAATAGCGCGATACTCGCTGCAACAAATATGCACATGGCAAATATGAAATGCATTAACGACGCACCAATTTCGGCTGGCCGTGATTTGGTGCGATGCTTGATGATCACCACACTAGTGATCATCAACAGCAGCACATCAACGTATAAATACAACGACATTCTTAAGCCTAGATGTGGGCTAATATAAGTAAAGTAATAGGTTAGCGCCATCCCACATATGCCTAGGCCAAGCAATGTTGCAGGGTGGATTTTAGTGTTAGTGCGTAAACAATGTCCCCATGTCCCGAGCACCACCGACAGCATGGATACACTGCAGCCGATCATCCAATACAGGTTATGAGAAAGAAATAGGCTTTTAAATAAACTATTAGCCCACAGCACAGTCGAGGCTAAAAAAGACAAAGAAAACATCAACGCATATTTTTGCTTACCCATGGTTTGCCAGGTCATGAAAAAGATTATCGACAGCAAAATGCTAGAAAAAAACAAGGTGATTAAAATATACGTAAACGGACTTTCCATATGGTGACTTCCTAGCTTATGGCTTTGTTTATACAAACCCAAAACGAAGCTATGTTTACTCGAATTAGACAGAGGATTGCAGAGTTTGTTGGTAATAAATAACCGATGGATGACAACAAATACTACAGTGTTTATCAACTGTAGACGGCAATAGCAGCCTTAGCCAATTGGGATAAGATAATAGCCTTTAGGTGGTTAATTAATCAGCAAAAATGAGCATTAAGCTGTGGTGAGTTGTTTTATCGCTTGCTCGGTTAGCGCTTCGGTATATAGGTTGATTTTGAAATGCTCAACACTCCAACCTTTAATAAAACGCTGGAAATCAGCCCAGGCTAAACAATATAAAGGTCGCCATGCATGTTGTACCTCAAGCGGATTGATTAGCGGATGACATTCGGCTAGGCCTTGGGTTAGCGCGGCAAAATAATGATTAAGATAGCCATTAATTAACGCTTCTGGTTCGTGATAGCTCAATACGCTGCTGAGTAACATGATTACGTCTTTCATACCGCAACCTTGGCCGATATATTGAAAATCGACTGCTGCAGCATGGTCATCCTGACTAAAACAAAAGTTAGCTAATTTGGCATCGCCATGCACCAAGGTTTGAAATGGACATTGTTTCAAGGCATCGTCGATGAGATGGGCTGCCGACTTAAGCGGGCTGTCGGCTAAAGCGGCTAACTCGTCTGGTCGTGTATCTAGATGCCAGTATGTGCCGACAGGCCAAAGCCCTTTTGGCTCTACGTGCATGTATTTAGCATGAAAATGCCCTAACCACGTTAAACAAGCGAGTACGGTTTCAGATGTGGTGGTTTTTCTTACTTGAGTAAATCCCAGGGTATGCAAGTCTTGTAACACTAACAGGGTTTCATTGGCTTGTTGGTCTACATACAAACAACGCGGCAGAGGACTGAATTGCTGCTGTGTATGAATGTTTGCATAGTGCTGATACCAATTCACTTCCACTTGGTACGACTGCAATTTACGCTGATGCGACAGTGGCGTATTCCAACCTCTAGGATGCGATTCCTGTTGAGGTAAACAGATATATTTCACAATCACTGACGAGTACGATTTACCCGTTACATAAGCCCTAAATAACTGACCATAACCACCCCAAAGTGGTTGAATCACTTCAATATGAGTGATTCTATCTGCCGAAATCGCCTGACTAATTGTTTGTAAAATACTATTTGGAATTTTCAAAGCTATCTCGTTAAGGCTGTTTCTGGCTAATGTGAAGCAAATTGCTCATTATCCATCGTTTAGCATCCATCATTTATTCAACTTATAAAGTCGGGCGATGCAAATCAAAACGTAACTCGTCGGAAATACCATAATAAGCCGATGGTCCACCTGCGCGCAAAACAGGCTCAGCTAATGCTGTTTGATAAATTCCTTCTGGGCTCAGCAAGTGTTTTTCAATGTGTACAGCTACAACCTCACCAAGCACTAACCAAGTATCAATTTTGTCACCATTAGCTGCGGTTAACTGAATGCATTGCGACACTTTGCATTCGAAGCTGACCGGGCTTTGTGCAATGCGGTCAGCCTTAACAATGTTGCCTGCTATTGGTGTCAATCCGGCAAATTCAAACTCATCAGTGCCACGGGGCAATGCTGCAGAGGTTTGATTCATTTGCGCGGCTAAACTGCGGGTCGTTAAGTTCCATACAAACTCGCCAGTTTCAACAATGTTGGCGACGCTGTCTTTCCAACCTGTACTGGCAAAGCCGATAATTGGCGGATCGTAATTAAAGCAGTTAAAGAAGCTATAAGGCGCTAGATTTCGCTGGCCTTGAGCATTGCGAGAGGCAATCCAACCAATGGGACGTGGGCCTATAATGGCATTAAGTGGGTTATGTGGCAGACCATGACCTTTGCTGGGTTCATAAAAATAGCGATTATCAGCACTCATATTTTACCTTATTTATATTGTTGGGCTTGTTATAGCGGTATCAAATATTACGATGATTTAAATTGGATGGCTCAATTTGATAGCTCAATTTATGAATCAACGCGATACATAAATATTACCACATCAATTATGGTATCAGTGCCGTCCACAATAAGCGTAAACCTACCACGATCATTAAACTGAGGATGATTTTTTTAAACTGTTTTTCATCAAACTTATCTTGAATGCGCAGTCCAAGTTTTACCCCAATCCAAGCAATGGGCGCCAATGATGCAGAGACTAATAAGTTACTAAGGTTAATTTGCCCTAGCATGCTGTAGGGAATTAACTTCACAACATTTACAACCGCAAAAAATACCACCGCAGTGCCTAAGTATTCTGTTTTAGGCAAACGCAGTGGGATTAAATAAGCATTTAATGGCGGCCCACCGGCATGAGCGACAAAGCTGGTAAAGCCTGCAATGGCGCCGCAAACTCGGCCGATAAAAGAGGATGGTTTTCGTTGTGACCATTCTCCTAATGTCAAACCATAAACACCAAATCCTAACGAAATAACCCCTAATAAGCCGCGTAAATACTGCTCGTTAAGTTGATCAAATAGCAGATAAGCCACCACAATACCGATAATGGCCGCAGGCAACAAAATCCACAGTTGGGTCGTATTTTGTTTTCCCCACCAAGAGCGCACACTTAAAAAATCCATGTAAACCAATAGCGGTAACATCACTGCCGCGGCTGCTGCAGGGCTAATGGCCAAGGCAAGTAAAGGCACTGTTAATCCGCCTGCACCGCCAGCAAAGCCTGATTTTGACATCCCGGTGATTAATACCGCTGGAATAGCGACTAACCAAAACAATGGATCTGTTAACACTGACGTTCCTCGCGATGTTAATCAGTTAATAACTATTGGGCTAATAGCTGATCATTAATATTTTATTCTTTAAAATAAAAAGCTTAACTTTATGTGTGGTTTAACTGAAGTCGAATAAGCTGGAATCATAGCACCAGCGCCCATTAATCAGACAATAAATTAATAGAACATTTAGCTTTATATTAGTAAGTGGTTAAGTGATTGTGATTAGATTAAGAATTAGCAGACCGCAACAAGAAGGGGGAGCGTTGCTCATCTGGATGGTGTAAAAGTTTTTGCTTTAACGCCTCAAACTCAAGTGGTTTATCAAATAAATAGCCTTGTAAATAATGAATACCTAAAGCTGTAAGTGTGTTGGCTTGTTGCTGGTTTTCAACACCTTCAGCAACAATGCGGTAGCCAAGGCCATGAGACATCACCATTACCGCTTTAACAATATCAATGCCATTAAGGTGCAGGTTATTGATAAAAGAACGGTCGATTTTAACGGTATTAACATGCAAATCTTGGATCACTGATAATGACGAATAACCGGTGCCAAAATCATCGATTGAAATCATAAAGCCAAGTAATTGTAATGCTTTAACCATGTTGATTAATTTAAGCTTATCTTGGGAAAAAACCGATTCAGTAATTTCTAAATGTACTTTACTTGGATTTACATGGTACTGGTTAATAATTTGATGAACTTTATTAACAAAATCAATATCTTCAAATTGAATCACAGACACATTAATGCATATTGCTAATTGCGGCTTTAACAAATGTAGCACTGCCAGCTGACGCACCGACTCTTCAAGTACCCAGTAGCCGATCTGTTTAATGGCGCCATTTTTTTCAGCTAACGGAATAAACACGTCAGGTGGAATATTATTGCCTTCAAATTCCCATCGGAGTAACGCTTCAACAGAGGCAATATCACCAGTAGTGGAATCAATAATGGGTTGAAACATTAAGCGTAATTGTTGCTCGGCAATTGCTTGGGCAATCCCTTTACTTAAATGCATTCCATGCTTTATTTTCTGCTCTAGCTCACCACTAAACATCACGTAGTCATCGGTACCACCAATTTTACGGCTATACATCGATAGATCGGCCAAACTGATTAAATCTGATATTGATTGACCATGTTCAGGATACATAGCAATGCCAATAGAACAGTCCATATTAATCACATGTTGCGTGGTTAAAATAGGCTGGTTGATATGCTTTTTTAACATGATCGCAAGTTCTTCAAAGCGATAAAGCGGCGTTTGATGAGCCATAATAATAAATTCGTCACCGCCCCAGCGACAAATAATTTCATCGTGCTGGCAAGCTTATTTTAGGTGTTTGGAATAAATAACCTTGTAAAAAAATAGGCTTAAATTGACGTAAATAATCTAGCTGCTCTTTGGTTTCAACCCCTTCAGCAACAACATCAATATCGAGTTTATGAGCAAGTGCGACAATGCTTTCATAAATCCCTGCGCTTTTTTTATCATTAACAGCATCATTTAAAAATTCACGATCAATTTTAATTTTGTCTACTTTTAGATGTTTTAGTCGGCTTAATGACGAATAACCTGTCCCAAAATCATCAATCATGACTTTAATGCCCATCGTATTAAGTGCGTCAATTCTGTTGGTTGTTTCTGTAAAATTTGCGATTAACGAGCTTTCTGTAATCTCAAACTCAATATTAATATGATCAAATGTAGAGATGATTTTTTGAGTGTTAACCAGAAAATTTACGTCTAAAAATTGTTTAACTGATACGTTTATCGCGATAAATTGATCTCGTTTTAAAAACCGACTTCCTTCTGCCAACGTTGTTTTTAGCAGCCATTTAAAAAAGTCTTCCGATAGACCAATGTCTTCAGCAAGGTTAATAACCAGTTCTGGATTAATATGTGTTCCTTGCAAATTCCAGCGTGTCAGTGTTTCATAACCCTCTATTGCTCCAGACACAGCGCAAGCGATAGGTTGATAGACTAAATATAGTTGTTCGTTTTGAATGGCCAGCTTAAGTTGCGCGGATAGTCGATAGCGTTCAGAGATTTTTTGGCCTATTTCATCGGTATAGTAACAAGCTGTATTCAGTTTATTACGTTTTGCTTCATACATTGCACAATCTGCTGCAATTAATAATTCTTGAACGGAGTTACCATGCTGTGGTGAAAGTGCGACACCCATGCTGAAGCTCATATCAATGCTGCGACTATTGATGCTAAATGGTTCGTTTTGACACTTAAAGAGCCGATTAATCAGTGACTCTATATTGGTTGTTCCTTGAGGAAAACCTGCAATTATTAAAAATTCATCGCCGCCAAGTCGAGCCACTATCTCATCATTTCTTATAATCGAAGCTAGCTTTTCACCCACCTTTTTAATGAGTATGTCGCCCGCTTCATGGCCGTATGAATCATTAACATCCTTGAAGCCGTCTAAGTCCAAAAAAATGACACCAATACTCGTTGATGTTCTATGAGAATTTTGCAGTAATTTATCTAATTGAGACAGCGCTAATGTTCGATTTGGAAGACCAGTTAGTGAATCGTAATACGCGTGATAGGTGATTTCTTTGTTAATCGATTTAATGTCAATGACTCGTCTTATGCCATAAATAGTTGCAGTTAATGCAATCCATAAAAAGCTAAAAATCAACTCATCCATTTCCCAGCTTTCGTGGCTACGAGTAAATTCATAAACTGATTCAACAAATTCGACATTAAACGCGAAAGACAAAATGACCATGATTACCACGAATAATGTACCAACAATAAAATCAACTCTAGCTCGTTTTTTCATGAGCATGCTGGACTGAGTTTGTGATTTTAGAATGTCTAACTTCATCCAATCTCCAACACTGTGATGCCAATAACATATTGGTTATCTTATAACTATATATTAATATCGCCTGTTTCACGTCAGCCATTTACTCGTTAATAACAAATTATCTTTAATTCTTGCTGAGTGCTGAAGGGAGAGGCTGTATAAAGGCGGATTAATTAAGTGTTGTTATATCCAGGTATTGCAAAATATATTGAATTAAACAAGGCAATGTTATTTAGTTTATCCACATAAAATCAATAGCTTATTTTATTTCATCCGTTACTGCTTATTCGCCGCTTTAGTAAGAATATGACATAGAGATATTGACAAAAAATGGCACTGGTAAAGCGGCCTAATATTGCTTAATGAGGAGTGCTTTCTTTTTTTGCTTACTCAACACTCAACAGCTGCTAAATATGCAGGGCTACTACACTAAAGCACTGCATGATTTATTGGTCGTTATCACACAATAAATTCACTTCTATTTTGTTTAATCTGCTCATCGTTAAAATATGCACGCACTCGTCCTGAGCCTATTGAGAATGTCTTGGTTACGTGATCCACGCTTATCTTCTCGAATTAATAAGGTTGGGTGGCTAGGTTAATCGCCATGTGATTGATACGTTCTGCGGTGAATCCATTATTGTGGGTATATCTTCAATACTAATGCCACTGGAATGTCATTAGCATGGTTTATTTGTAGTGTAGACATCATATGGACAGCGCTTTATATATTGATAAATATAGAATCAAAATCAATAAAATTGTCATATTCATTTGATATCATTAATATTTATATATCATGGGGAATCATCATGCGTGTCATTGCTATTATATGTGGATTGCTTACTAGCTTATTGAGCTGTTATTTATCAGCTAACACTACAGCAGCAGTACCAGAAAAACCCTATGTATTACTCGTGTCTATTGACGGTTATCGATACGATTACAACAGCTTGCATAGCCCTAAGCACCTTACTGATTTTGCTAAACACGCTGCCACAATCACTCGTTTTAAGCCGTCGTTTCCGACAGTGACGTTTCCTAATCACATCACCTTAGTGACAGGCCTTTACCCCGCTCATCACGGCATAGTGTCAAATCGATTTTATAATCATGCTTTGCAACAGCCTTATGCCATGAATATTAAACAAGCGGTCACTGACGGCCGCTTTTACTATGGGGTGCCGTTATGGTCATTAGCGGGTCAGCAAGGATTAAAAAGTGCCACCTATTTTTGGCCAGGTTCAGAAGCTAAAATTGCTGGTCAGCGACCAAATTATTGGTTGCCTTATCGTGACAATGCTCCCAACAATGAAAGAGTCGAGCAGGTTTTGCAGTGGTTTAATTTAGCCGAAGATCAGCGGCCACAATTTGTAACGTTATACTTTTCAGATGTAGACACCGCAGGCCACCTTTTTGGCCCAGAGTCTACAAACACCTATCAAGCGGTGCAGAAAGTTGACCAAACTATAGGGCTACTTTTAGCGGGAATAAAAGCCTTACCTTTTAAGGTTAATGTGATTATTACATCCGATCATGGTATGGCGAATGTTGCAGGATTTGAACGTCTGTATACCGATAAATTGTTTGTGGGCAATAAAGCGTTAAAAGCTAGATTTAGCTTTAATAACGATGCGGCTTTTTCATTAGTCACAGCCACTGGTGAGAATAAGCAACAAGATTTAGATGCCTTAAAAGCATTAACCCAAACAGTGCCTGGTTTGCAGTTTTATCGCCAACAAGATATTCCCACTTCTTTGCACTTTAACAATAATCCGTCAATTGGTGATGCAATATTAATCAGTAATCAACATTACATTACTAGCACCGATGCGAGGGCTGGCGTAGTAGGCAAGCACGGTTATGATGCCAGTGTCATCAGCGACATGAACACAGTGTTGTACGCTCAAGGGCCGGCATTTAATCATGTGACAGTCGACTATGCTGAAAACATTCATTTGTATCCACTCATTGCTGATATTTTAGGGTTAACCATAACCGAACCCATTGATGGAAGATTGTCGGTATTATCGCCACTATTGGCCGACTCGAGATAATATTAGCGCGTGGCGTATTGATGTTGTCTAAACCCCGTGGTTAAACTCATTGGTTTGACTGAGCTAGAGGCAATATATTCTAAAAAGTGTTGCTGTTTCATATCCTCTTGCAAAATAACATGATATTTTACAATCAAATGGAGTTTAACCCGTTAGGTTTATGGAGGAGCCATGCAGGCTTTTTTAGTTGCTCAAGCAAATATACCCTTTTCAATTGCGCTTGTTATTGTGGTCATGCTGGGGATGTTTGAAATCATCGCCATGATTGCAGGGTTAAGTGTATTTAGTGCACTTGATAATTGGTTTTCACTCGATGTCGATACAGATGTTGATACCACGGTATCGGTTACCGGTATGACAGGTATATTGGGTTGGCTGTGTCTTAATCGCTTACCGTTACTTATCTGGTTTGTATTAGCATTAAGTAGTTTTGCGATAGCAGGGTATGTGATTAACTTTGGCTATTCACAACTTTTTGGCAGCTTCTTACCCCAAATCATCACCGTACCTGTTGCGTTAGTCATAATGTTTTTTTCAAGCCACTTTATTGGTAATGGTATTGCCAATATTCTCCCTAAAAACGAAACCTCAGCAATATCAATTGATGCGCTTGGCGGTTGTGTCGGCAAGATAACCCAAGGTCGTGCAATAAAAGGCATGCCGACAGAAGCGGTGGTTCGGGACACATTTGGGCAGAAACACTACGTGTTAGTTGAACCAGAACACGACGATGTCGAATTTTTGCCTGGCGTCGATGTTGTACTCATCGCTCATCAAGGCAAAGTCTGGACAGCAACCAGATTCAGTTAACCTAAAAATATCTTATTGAGATATACCCTAAAAATAAAAATGTCATTCCAATGACACTTTTTGATAAAACACAGTTGTATTTAAAAGGAAATTAAATGGAAACGTTAACAAACTTTGATTCAGGAAGCGGCTTTGTCCTCCTCATTGCTGGCATAGCAGTTTTAGGATTGATTATTATTGGACTTATTTTTGCCAAATTGTACAAACGAGCCAGTAAAGAAATGGCTTTTGTTCGTACTGGGTTCGGCGGTGAGAAAATCATTAAAGATGGTGGCGCAATTGTGCTGCCAGTGCTGCACGAAACGATTTCGGTCAACATGAATACCTTGCGTATTGAAGTCGAAAAAAATCAAAAAGATGCCCTGATCACCAAAGACAGAATGCGCGTGGATGTAAAAGCTGACTTCTATTTACGTGTTGCGCCAAATGCCGAAGGGATTTCAATGGCAGCGCAAACGTTAGGTACTCGCACTAATCGTGTTGAAGAACTTAAAAAATTAATGGAATCAAAGTTTGTCGACGTATTGCGTACCGTTGCAGCTGAAATGACCATGACCGAAATGCACGAGCAGCGCGCAGACTTTGTCCAGCGAGTGCAGAACAATGTCGCCAATGACCTTGAGAAAAACGGCCTAGAATTAGAATCTGTGTCGCTCACGGGTTTTGATCAAACTGACTTGCAATTTTTTAATGAAAATAACGCATTTGATGCCGAAGGTCGTGCTCGTCTAGCAAAAATCATTGAAGAAAAACGTAAAGAAACCAACGATATTCAACAAGAAAACCGCATCAAAATTGAACAGCGTAATCTTGAAGCAGAAAAAGAATCGTTAGAAATCGAAAAGTCGGAAGAAGAAGCTCGCCTCGCGCAGCAACAGTCGCTTGAATTTAAACGTGCCGATCAAAAAGCTGAAATCATTAAACAAAAAGAAAACAAAGCCCGCGAAGAACGTGAAGCAGAAATTGCCAAAGAGCGCGCAATTGAAACGGCTGAAATTGAAAAAACCAAAGACATCGAAACCCGTGAAATTGAAAAGTATAAGTCTATTGAACAGTCACGCATTCAGCAACAACGCGATATTGAAGTATCTGAACAAGACAAACGCATTGCGGTGGCCGCTAAGTCAGAAGAAGAGTCAGCCGCTCGCGCTCGCGCTGCAGAAGCTGAAAAAACCAAGGTAGAAAAAGAAGAAGCGGTTATTACTGCGCGCCAAACTGCTGAAGCTAATCGTCGTAAAGACATTGAAGTTATTGATGCCCGAAAAGAAGCTGAGCGTGAGGCCGTGGGTGTTACGGTTCGAGCTGAATCAGAAAAAGTTGCCGCGGAAGATAGAGCTAGCGCCATTTTAATTGAAGCGCGTGCCAGTGCAGACGCTAAGATGCTAAAAGCCTCAGCCGATGAGAAAATCTATGCAGTTGAAGCTGCGGGTAAGCGGGCACAGTACGAAGCTGAAAACGTACTGAGCAACGAACAAATTGCACTGCAAAGATCATTAGCCATATTAAAAGCCTTACCAGACATTATTGCTCAAGCCGTTAAACCGCTTGAAAAAATTGAAGGTATTAAGATTTTACAAGGCTATGGTACGGGCAATCAAATGAGTAACGGCGAGGGTAACCAATCCCAGGGTGGTATTGCAGAGCAAGTAACCACTGCTGCATTAAACTATCGTGCTAATGCCCCTGTGGTTGACGCCATGCTACGAGAGTTAGGCCTAGTTAATTCAGAGTCTGGTAATTTAAATGACCTACTGACAGGCAATAATGCACTGACATCTGAAGCGATTAATGTCATTCAATCGGCCAAAACAGGCTTTGGTGTGGATGAAGTTATCCCTGGCATTAATCCAGCGCAATAAATGCTAAGTTGCTAAAGAGGTATCTTTCCTCTTTAAAATATAAAAAGTGCCTTTTGGCACTTTTTGTATTTATCAGCATCACTCTATAACAGCGTTATGCCGACTATGTTCAATCTCAGTCACTTAGCGGGAGTGTGAAACACTTTTTAAGCTAAAGAGTGAGTTACAACAATTGATCCTGTAACAGATTCTGTGTTGTTCTGCCTTATGACATTATGGTCTTAATCGTTGAGAGACTTAATATTCTTTAAGGTTTATTGTGAGATTATCATAGACTTGATATTAACTTTCTCAGTGGCCAGAAGGCAGACTTTCAGCCATAGTACTTGGAATTTAACTGTTAGTTATGATTGTATTATGGTCGTTATCAGTTATCTATTAGCAGTTAATGCTAGGTATAAGCTAAATACACGTGTGTGACGACTCAGCCTCTCAAATAAGCCCAAAAAGGTAATGTGAACCATGACAACAGCAATAGATTATTATTTTACGAGTCTTTCTCCTTATGCCTATTTAGGCCATAACACCTTTACCTCGTTGGCTGAACAGCACAAAGCTGCTATCAACTATAAGCCGATTAAACTGGCAAAATTATTTGCTGAATTAGGTGTGTTACCGGTAAAACAACGCCTGCAAGCTCGACAAGACTATCGTTTAATTGAGTTAGCTCGTTGGTCAACAAAGCGCAAATTGACCCTTAATCTACAGCCTGCTTTTTTCCCTGCAGACCCAAGTTTGGCCGACAGATGCACAATTGTGTTACAACAAGCTGGACAAGATGTCGGTGAATTTGTTGGTAATGTACTGGCAGCATGTTGGGCAAAAGATCAAAACATTGCTGATGAAGCGGTGATTAAGCAAATATTAACCTCACTCAATGTCGACGCCGACAGTGTTGTGCAGCAAGCATTGTCAGCCGAAATCGAAGTAATATACGAATCTAATACTGTAGATGCTATTGAAAAAGGCTTGTTGGGAGTACCTACCTATGTGTATCAAAATGAGCCATTTTGGGGACAAGATAGACTCGATTTACTTAACGACAAGTTGGCTGGATAACGTTATTTAGGTGAGGTCTAAAATAAGGTTGCAGTGGTTATTTACTGCAACCTTTACCGGTGCCAATAGTAATGAACGTTCAAAAGTAAAAACCCATAATCCTTAGCTGTTTATGCGGTGCTAATTTGCGGTTTTTAGAACCAATAACCATGCCCATAAATAAACATTAATTGATAGCCATTATGGTTGAGTATTTTGATTTCAACGCAAAATCACAACCATTATTTCAACTTTGTAATACCTATTAGAACCGCAATAATACCACCCGCCATTCCAGCCCAGGCTTCAATAGGTGTATCACCACTTATGGCGCGGGTAAGTTGGGAGCTCGCTGCATCATAAATATTGTAGCCCCACAACGCTAAAAAAATACCCGCAATAACAAGCACAATCCCAATAATTTTATTATTCATGCTAACTCCAGACTTTGATGAGCTGATAGTTGATAGTTGATAGCTAATAGTTGATGATATCACCGTTGATGACGTTTAGTTGACCATGTCGCAGTAGATAACCTGAAACTAACCAAACACATAACGGCTCTGTATACGAACGCCTCAGACCAACCTCTGGGTATGACCGCTTCCATCTATTTCATTTTTAGCCAAATGAAATAGACACAAGCTAACCTGTTATTTACCTGGCAGTCACTATAGTTTGACGTTATTTTTAATCTGTTCTATTCGCTCGCGGTTAACCCCAAAGTCAGACTCTCCGATACGTGAAGCGGATCTAACATGGATGGTTATTTTATCGGATGCTGTTGACGGAAAGTAAAACTCAACATCATCGACAAACCGCATTATCTGCGAGGTAAATTCTACTCGGATATAATCATCCTCAACCACGACGATATTCGCTCGTTCAGCAGTCTTTAATACGTGCAACAGTTTTGCCTGCGCCTGCTGGCGTGTGCCGACGAATTCAATCGGTTGTATAGCATGCTCTTCATCTGCAGCTGATTGTTGGCTACTGACACAATTTGGCGATTCAGGACATGGCATTAACTGGCCATCATTAATGCCTAAAGTAGGCACTGTGCCAGAACAACCCATTAACAGCATCATGCTGAGTGTAATAATTGAAACTTGCTTGTACATTATTAATATCCTTTTATTTATTTTCACGGTGACCATAACTCAATACTCGGGTTATTTGCCATTTGTCGTCTACTTTACGCCAAACCATGACAAAGTCAGCTTTACCTTCACATTGGTTGGTTTTATTTTGACAAAAGATATGCACACCTTCGGTAATCGCACCAAAATCTTTAATCGAGTGGACGTTAAAAGAGCCCTCAACCAACTTCCGAGTGTAATGACCACATGCATTGTTTTTAGTATTCGCAATCATGCTGTCACGGTCCCACGTTACCCCACCATTATCATGATAAAACTCAACATCAGCTGCAAAAAAGCTTGCGTGCTTATTTAGCTCTTGCGGATTTTGACAATGATTAAATGAGTCAAACACCGCAGTATCAAGCGCTTTCATCGTGTCAGCTAACATCACGTCATCAGCCAATGCAGGCATTGAGACCAAGGCCAATAAAACCAAGCAAATTTGTTTCATCGTTTCAATTCCTAATGGGTTAGTGACAAAGTCAGTGGTTCAGTCACAAAGCGTGTTGTAAATAGGCGGCCAAATACGGTTAACACAGAAACTTTATGAGGGCTAAATTATAACTACAGAATATAAACGTAAAGTCATCGTTCTGAAAATTCAATATTCAAAGGGGTAGGGATTTGAACCCTCCCTCCTAATTCTAAGACGCCTGTATACGCGGGTTGTACGAGTATTGAATGAGTAAATTGTTACACCAAACTGTAATAATTAAAGCATAGACATTCACCAACATTGACCAGCCTTAATGTACTTATGTATCAATAGGCTGTTTATTAATTTATAGAGTTATTGGCTTTACTTCAGCGCAACATTGAGGGCAACTATGTAAGCATGGCTTTCTTTTGACTGCACTTTTATCAGAAGCAGATATAAATAATGATATTGCCATATGCTTAATTTTTAGGTTTTGTTGTGTAGGTTTATGAAAATGGTTAGTAATAAAGTAACCATTTCCTTCTTCTTCTATACTAATGCTATATTCTGTCTGAGCGGATCTTTTAAAGTATGTTTTCCACGATGAAATCACTTCAGCAATATTTTTGCTTTTGCAATAAATTAATAATGCACCTTGCTTGCTCATTTTTGAGGCCATCAGATAACGGTCGCAAAGCTGCCTAAAGCCTTGGTAGATATGAGCATTGCTATAGTCTATTTTGGCTTCACCTAACCATAAATATTTATTTTGAAAATTGCTGGTTAAATCACAATTACCACCATAACTAGCCTCGTGTTCTAGTCGCTCTCCTAAGTAGTTAAATGCATTGACTATTTCGATCGTCGTTCTATCTTCTGAATCATGTTCCCGATGAATCGGATGTAACTCAATTCTACCAATAATTTTATCTAGCAAACTATAAGTATTGTTTATGAACTCATCAAAATTACTTTTAGAAAGTTCACTTTGGATAGAAGCTGTTGCGTTCGGGAGAAGCATTTCAAGATCGCCATCAAGTAGCTCTTTCAATGATGTACGTTCAAGTATTTGATTAGGCAGATTCAATTTCTGCCTCCGCTACACATTCGCTTAAGTGGAAAGTTAAAACTATACTTTCTTTATAATTATCAACTACCTTCCCCGTTTCTGGGTGAACTAAGAAACCGTCACTATCAGCCTCTATAATGTCATCAGGGGTAAGTATAGATGTACAATAATCATCTATAAACTCATATCTGACTTTCAAAACATTTATACTTGGATCAAGTAAATAATTAACTGACTCTATAACCATTCTTCGAGACCAAAATACTGAGGTATTAGAGAAGTTTTTCTTTGTTAACTCTTCAAATGTCATCAATGTTAAAAAAGAATCAAAGTAAAATGATTGCTTTTCTAACAGCCGATCAAATATACCTAAAACCACCGGCAATGTGGAACTTCCACTCCAGTCGTTTTCTATACGAGATCTTAGCTTTTTTATTTGATTCATAATAAAATTTTAACTGACCAATTCAATATCAATGAAGTCATCTTTCTGATACTTACTCATACAATTCTCCATCGAACTCATTAGGTAATTATAGTCATGTTCATTAAGACAGTTTGAGAAAATAGCGTGATCTAATTTCGAAATAGAAGTACCGGACATTAATTTGATTGTGCCGGGAAGATAAACTTCAGACTCATAAGTTTGATGATTGATATCATTCAGTTTTCTTACAGCAATTCTAAAGACATCGATAGAATCAACCTCTTTTTTCCCTGCTTTATGAAAAACTTCATCTCTGAGGTCTTTGTTAGATACTCTCATTCTTTCATGATGAGTCACCGAGCCAACTTGGAAGCCGAGCTCACATACACGATCATCAGATTCACGATAAAGCGCAGGAATGTATGGAAAAAGATTCTTCCTTTCAAAGCTAAGTTGAACAGCATTATTTTTTTCTAGAGATTGAATTTTTGTTGCGAAATATGTTTTCAAATCCCTAAACGAAGTTTCAAGATCATCAGTACTTAATCCACTAGCGGTGTCGAGCCTATAGTCAACGACCCCAGTGCTTTTATTCACACAAACGATATCATAGTATCGTTTTTCTTTTCTTTGATTTGCCGTAATATTAAATAGATCTAAAGGTAACGTAAAAGAAGCATTGATTGATTGCAAGTAATTACTATCTAAGATGATTTTTTCAGTTAGAGACTTCAGTGAGACAAAGTAAAAGTAGATATGTTCCTCGGTATCGTCTAGTTGAACTAATTTATACTTACTCGATAATTTGCAATCTGATTCACTATCTCTAAATGGAAAATTAATATCCTTTGGTGATATATCCAACTGCATATTACAAACGTTATCAACTATAAACTGAATAGATTCTCCACTTGCACTATCAAACCGTACAGTCTTATCACCAAACTTTAGGTAATCACAATAAAGATTGAATAACTGTCGTTCAAGCACATCGTCAATCTGTCCAAGTGTTACTAAATTTAACAATTTATCTAATGTAGCTTCAGTTCCTTTGGATACTGGTAACTTCACAGACTTTAGAGCTACTTGAAGCACTTTCCAAGGCATTCTCTCGCAAACAGTTTTAATAAGTAATTTCTTGCTATCCATGCGGCTTTATCCCAAAAATCATACATGAACGACAAGTTATCAGCATATCTAGATTTTTACCACATAGTGAAAGAGAGAAATTGCAAAGATATACGGCTTTTATTCATGTTATGACGAACTAGGCTTGTGTTCATCGTGTATACCTCCGCGCATACATTTCCGTGTGCAGAGACATGCCGCCCGTAGACATAAATGACCACACTAATTCGTCATTGAATGATTAACCGCATGCTGAATACACTTTACAACTCATATGTAAGTATCGATCTTATAAATAGGAACCCGTGGGTTCAAAGTCCTATCTTTCACCTAAACGAAAAAGGCTCATCATTTCTGATGAGCCTTTTATCTTGAATCTTGAGGAGGGATAGCTTGCTTGTAATAAAGAGGAACCCATGGGTTCAAAGTCCTATCTTTCGCCCAATAAAAAGGCCCGCTATAAATAGCGGGCCTTTTTATTTGAATGTGGCGGAGGGATAGGGATTTGAACCCTAGAACGGGATAAACCGTTGCCGGTTTTCAAGACCGGTGCATTCGACCACTCTGCCATCCCTCCGAACGCGGTGAATAATAAGGGTATTAGAAAAAATGTAAAGCCTTGATGTGTTCGATGGCACAACAAATGTGCAAAATGACACAAAAAGGCTCACGTTTGCACAATATTTACCCTTTTAAATCTTTAAAGCGCTTTCATTGCAAGCTTGCCTCTCTTGTTGGCGAGTTGCCAATAAGAGAGGCTTATATCAACAATAATACTTAGTGTACTAAACCACGACGCTTTAATAGGGCGTCGGTTGATGGTTTTTTACCGGCAAAGTCGATGTAGCTTTGCATTAGATCTTGGCTGTTACCTTTTGACAAAATAGTGTCACGGTATTTTTGGCCGTTCTCTAAGGTTAATCCACCGTGAGCCATCATGTAAGCAAACGAGTCAGCAGCAAACACTTCAGTCCATAGGTACGCATAGTAACCCGCTGAGTAACCGCCGCCGAAGCTGTGGCTAAAGTAAGTGGTTTTGTAGCGTGGTGCAATTGGGCCGTAGTCTAGGCCGTGTTTGGCTAGTGCTTGTTTCTCAAAGGCGGCAACATCGGTAATTTCGGTGCCAGCTGGAATTGAATGCCATTCCATATCAAGCAACGCTGCAGCTAAGTATTCAACTGTGCCAAAACCTTGGTT
The DNA here is from genome assembly GCF_040309945.1 of Shewanella sp. AC34-MNA-CIBAN-0136. Classification (NCBI taxonomy): domain Bacteria; kingdom Pseudomonadati; phylum Pseudomonadota; class Gammaproteobacteria; order Alteromonadales; family Shewanellaceae; genus Shewanella; species Shewanella sp. AC34-MNA-CIBAN-0136. Next base: position 314,525 of record NZ_JBEOPJ010000003.1, read on the forward strand.
AAAGGTGTGTGCTTTTAACACTTTAGCTAATAACTCTGCAGGAATTGGCTCACCAGTTTGGTAGTGTTTGGCATAGTTGGCTAGCACTTGTGGATCAATACTCCAGTCTTCGTTAGCTTGTGATGGAAACTCAACAAAGTCACGTGCAGTTTTGGTACCGGCTAAGCTTGGATAGTTAACTTGTGAATATAAACCGTGAATGGCATGACCAAATTCGTGGAATAACGTGCTCACTTCATCAAACGTTAACAGAGTAGGTTGACCTTCTGCTGGTTTAGGTACGTTAAGTGCGTTGTACACCACTGGCTTAGTATTTTGTAAGAATGACTGACTAACGTATTCATCCATCCATGCGCCGCCACGCTTACCAGGGCGGGCGTACATATCGAGATAGAACAAACCTAGTGAGCTGCCGTCTTTGTTAAAGATTTCATAACCAGTGACGTCTTTGTGCCACACAGGTAAGTCAGTACGAGGTTTTACGGTAATGCCGTACAGTTTTTCCATTGCGAAAAACAAGCCGTCGTTTAATACGGTATTCATTTCAAAATAAGGTTTAACCTGGCCGTCGTCTAAGTCATATTTGGCTTTACGCACTTTTTCTGCGTAGTAAGCCCAGTCCCATGGCTCTAAAGTAAAGTCTTTACCGTCTTTAACGATTTCGGCTTGAATGTCTGCCGCTTCTACTTTGGCTTTAACCAGTGCTTTTGGGGCTAAGTCGTCAAGAATGCCATAAACCGCTTCTGGGTTTTTGGCCATTTGGTCGCCTAGCGAGTATGCCGCCCATGTTGGGTAACCTAATAGTTTGGCTTTTTGTGCACGCAGTTGAGCAATTTTGATGTTTAACGGCGCGTTGGTGTCCATGGCGCGATATGCTGAGGTTTCCCATAGCTGTTTACGTATATCGCGGTTTTTAAGGCTAGAAAGCAATGGTTGAGTGGTGGTGTTCACTAAAGTGATCATGTAACCCGTTTTACCAGCAGCTTTAGCGGCAGCAGCTAATGATGCAATGTCGTTGTCTGATAAGCCGTCAAGTAGGGCTTTATCTTCAATTACGATCACGTCGTCATTAAATGACTTTAATACGTTTTGTGAGAAGCTGGTTTCAAATTTGGCTAGTTCACCGTTTAGCTCACGCATTGTTGTTTTGTCTGCGACTGATAATTCAGCACCGGCACGCACAAAACGGTCGTAATACACTTCAACTAAACGTAAGTCTTCGCCTGTTAATGTGGCTTTATTTTTATAAATCGCTTGGATACGAGCAAACAACTTTTCATCAAGATAGATGTTGTCTTGATGTGCCGTTAGCTTAGGCACAATTTGTTCTTCAACACTGATGAAGTTGTCGTCTGAGATAAGCCCTGACAGATTGAAAAACACTCGTTGAGTACGGTCTAGAATAGCCCCGGTGTTTTCTAGTGCGACAATGGTATTGTCAAATGTGGCTGCTTCGCTGTTATTGGTGATAGCGGCGATTTCAGCTTTGTGATCTTTCATGCCTTGCTCAAATGCTGGCAAGTAGTCGCTGGCTGTTATTTTGTCGAACTGTGGTGCCATGTATTGTAAAGGGCTTGGTGTTAACAGTACGTTGTCGGCAGTGGCAGGCGCTTTAGTCATAGTTGTTGATGCATCTGTTGTCGTTTTGGCTGCCATGGCGGTGTCTGCTGATTGCTCTGAACACGCGCTGAGCATCAGTGCAGCACTAACTGCAGTCGTGATAAGTGTTTTACGCATTGAAATATCCTTGGGTCTTGGCCCTTTTAGGTGTTTTTATGCCTATTCAAAGTGTGTGGTGCGGCTGAATAGTGACAATAAAAACATAAAGTAATAACCCCAGTACAATACCAAGCCTGCGGCTTGCCGCAAAGGTTAATGGTATTAACTAAGATTAATTATTGTAACTAAAGTTGCCAATAGTGATGTTTGTTAGATTTTGCGGCATTTTGGCCGTAATTGTAGTGGTAATTTGTGGATATTCGCGTAGCTTAATAGCAATAGATAGCACGATGAGGGTGATAGATGAAAGCGGGTAAACACGATACAAAACTGCTCAAGCTCGCGATGGAGATTGGCATGGGATACGCGCAAAAGCGTGGTTTTGAAGATTTTGGCAAAGGCATTTCGCCAAAAGATAAAGTGGAATGTATTTATCGATTATTAGTGCAAGACAATTTAATCCAACCATTAGCCGAAGATAAAGATGATGGTCCGAATCGTAAACATAAATTGATATTGTGGATTAGTAAGCAACTGCCTAAAGAACATGAGTTATTGAACTAAGGTTACCAACCTACACCATAAATTAAGCCCAAATGAAATGGTATTTCATTTGGGCTTTTTGTTATTGATTTTAAAATATATTTCTCGTATTGGGTCTAGTGCTGACGCTTACGTCCGTACCTATTTTCGTACCTATTTCCGTGTCTAGGTTCAGGATTAGATATTGAATTAGCGTGATTCAATTTCAACAATTTTTAAGCTTATCAACTGCTTTTGCCATTGCTGCTTATTCACACCCTCTACCCAAATAGTATCACTTTGGCGATGTTGACCATTACGTAGGTAAGTTTCTGGCATACGGAATATAGCTTCCCAGGCTTCAAGCTTTTCTGTTTTGAGCAATGCACCGTTGTCATTGTAAAAACTCACTTCAACTTCAACAACCGTGACATGTTCGTTACTGGTGCTGTCAAAATCGAACACTAAACCGAGTTTATCGCCTTTCCATTTTGTGTCTGCAAGGGCGATTTTAATGCCGTCTTTAGCCGTACTACCCAATAACTCTGGTTGTGCTAACGCCGCTGCAGTTAAGCGTGTGGTTGATGCTTGAGTATTCATTGCTGGTGCAGTTGGCATGGCAACCGTTGGTGCTGCAACAGGTGTTGTTACTGCTGCTATTGAGGCTGCAGATGCAATGGTCGGCTGTGTTACTACGTTTGCTTGCTTTGCGATGTCGGCTTTAGCGGCTTGCACTGGTTGGGTTACTGTTTCGGTAATGATGTATTCCCAAGTGAAGTCGTCTTTTAGACGAACATTGGCGCCATTTTCTAAGGTGATAACAGCAACATTGGCGGCCATAGCGGCTGGAGCAAGTAATAAAAATAGGGCTGATGCGATCGCATTAAGTTTGGTTTTCATCTATTCATCCTGATTGAAAGTCTTTAACACTTTGGCTCATTCTACGGACTTTTATAGTAGAAATGGAAATAAACTGTGGTTCGATATTCATATTTTGCCCCTGTATGTGATGGGGCAATATTTTATGCGTGTGTCGCTATTGCTAGGTGATGCATAAATTCATTTTAGAATGTTAATTTCAGGTTAATAATCATACTCATTTAAACGCTGTTTGTTGATGTCGATCAAATGCGGATACCTCTTTGTGAGTAACACTGAGCATGTTTCGAATACATAGAGGACGTGTGATGAAAATTTATTATTCAGTATTGATGTTATCTTCGGTTTTATTGCTGAGCGCTTGTGGCGGCAGTGATAGTACAACCGATGAAGTTAACCCTTTAGGACAATTCTCTTTAGGGGTGTCTGATGCCCCTATGGCGGGAGTGTCCCGGTTAGGGCTAGTGATGAATGAACTTGTTATGACGGACGCTGCGGGGGAAATACACCGTTATAGTTTACAACATATGGAGTTTAATTTGCTCGATTATCAGGGCATGAATAGGCATCTTGCCATTGATAATATCGATCTACCTGTTGGCCAATATCATAATGTCCACGTGACAATTGATCAGGGTGATGGCAATGAGGGTTGTTACGTTGAAGATGGCCAAGGCCGTCATAGTTTGCAAGTTGAAAATGGTTATTTGCCAATAGAAGATGTTGAGATTATAGCTAACCAACACCGTGTAATGACATTGGAAATTAACTTGTACCAAGGTCTGCTAATGGATCAAGAACAATACCAATTACGTCATCGTGCAATGTGGTCAGTCGATAATAGTCAAATGGGCCATTTAATTGGAGAAGTTGATCCGCAATGGATTGCCAATTGCGAAACTGAGTATTCGGCTCTCACTCCTGTTGGCGGGGAATTTTATCATTTAGCTTATTTATATCCTGACAGTGTCACTTCTATTGATCAAATGGCCGATATGGGAACAACACCTCCTGCAGGGCTAACAGCTCCACTGTCGGTGAGCCGATTGTTACAAACTACGGATGGAGATTGGTATTTTGCAATGGGCTATTTACCCGAAGGGAACTATCGCGTTGGTTATAGCTGTTTAGGTCATTTAGATGATCCAATCCTTGATGACATTAGCACCGGACCATTTGTCATGTATGAAGATGCAGGCTCTATAGCGATTGAATCTGGCCCTCTTGGTGGACAACAAACGGTACATGAGTGTGGCAACGGCAATGGTGGGCATCATGAAGGCCATGGTGGACATGGTGGCTAGTACTGAGGTCAATTGAATTTATCCACCATTTGATTTGGTCAATCAACGAGAGTCAGTAAGACATACAATCAATGATGTCTTACTGACTCTAGCCACGTTATTTTCCCTGTATCCATGTTTATTATGTCGCGATAGATAATCATTTTAGCGCGCCATAACCTCCGTTTTCTCTCTCGATATTATCCAATAAAAAACCAATCAATATTAGCAATTGCTGAAGGTGATGTAGCTCATAAAATCTAACATTGGTGTCAAAAACGGGTTTTGATTTACAGAGTAAAGAGTAAACTCGCCCTTAACATGTAAAATTTATACATGAATAATATTTGAGGAGTAGAGTTATGTTTTGTGTGCAATGTGAGCAAACCATTAGAACACCAGAAGGCAATGGCTGTAGTTACTCGCAAGGTATGTGCGGCAAGTTAGCGTCGACGTCTGATATTCAAGATTTATTAATCTATATGCTGCAAGGCGTGTCGGCTTATGCAGTTAAAGCGCGTGAGTTTGGCATTGTAGACAACGACATTGACACTTTTGTGCCTAAAGCCTTTTTTGCCACGTTAACTAACGTAAACTTCGACGATGAACGCTTAATTGATTATGCCTACCAGGCACAAACCTATCGCGACCAATTAAAAGCGGCTTACATTGCTGCTTGTAAAGGCCAAGGTGTCGAGCCAGAAATGGTCAGCGGTCAAGGTGAGTTATTACTTGCTACATCAAAACCTGAGATTTTAGCCCAGGCGCCAATTGCACTGCTTAACGGCGGAGACGTAAATGAAGACATTTTAGGCTTACGTTTATTATGCCTATATGGCTTAAAAGGCGCAGCGGCTTATATGGAACATGCTCGCGTATTAGATCAAACTGACGTTGATGTGGCTGCTGAGTTTCATAAAATCATGGCATTTTTAGGTGAAGATTCTGTTGATGCAGACAAGCTGTTTGCTACTGCGATGGAAATTGGCCAATTAAACTACCGCATCATGGCTATGTTAGATTTAGGCGAAACCACCTCTTTTGGCCATCCTGAGCCAACACAAGTGAATACCAAATCTGTTAAAGGTAAAGCGATTTTAGTGTCTGGTCACGACATGAAAGATCTAGAGCTTATTCTTGAGCAAACCGCAGGCAAGGGCATTAATGTCTTTACTCACGGCGAAATGTTACCAGCACTTGCTTACCCAGCATTTAAAAAATACGCGCATTTAGTCGGTAACTATGGCGGCGCTTGGCAAAATCAGCAAAAAGAATTTGCCACTTTCCCAGGTGCAGTAGTGATGACCTCAAACTGTATTATCGACCCTACAGTGGGTGAGTACTCTGACCGTATTTATACCCGCAGTATCGTAGGTTGGCCTGGTGTCACTCACGTTGAAGGTGATGATTTCAGCGAAGTGATTAACAAAGCCCTTGAACTTGAAGGTTTTGCTTATGATGAAATTCCCCACATGATCACCATCGGTTTTGCCCGTAACGCCTTAATGGCAGCAGCACCCACCGTAGTTGAAAACGTTAAAAATGGTTCTATTAAGCACTTCTTCTTAATTGGTGGTTGTGATGGCGACAAATTAGAGCGCAATTACTTTACTGACTTAGCTAAGTCTGTGCCTGATGATTCAATTATTTTGACCTTAGGTTGCGGTAAGTACAAGTTCAATAAATTAGACTTTGGTGACATCAATGGTGTGCCACGTTTACTTGATGTGGGCCAATGTAACGATGCCTATTCAGCTATTCAGTTAGCGTTAGCGTTAAAAGATATTTTTGAGTGTGACCTTAATGATTTGCCGCTGAGCCTAGTGTTGTCGTGGTTTGAGCAAAAAGCGATTGTAGTGTTGTTAACCTTGTTATCACTTGGGGTGAAAAACATCCGTACAGGACCTACTGCGCCAGCATTTTTATCTGAAAATCTAATGAATATTTTAGAGCAACAGTTTGGTTTGCGTGGCACTACCGATGTTGAGTCAGACTTAAAAGCAATGATGAACGTGGCGTAATTAGCCATAAAAATCGTGCATTTATGTTACACGTATTTGCACGATAACGATTAAAGGCGATATGAGATTTTCATATCGCTAACTGTATTTTTTACTGCGTTAAGGTATCAAAATGAGTAGTGCTCCCTCAGTCGGTTTTTCATTTTCACAAGCGCTTTCTGCCCAAGTGGCTAAAAAGGTGACTCCTGTTAGCGAGGCCCCCGTTATCGAGACCACGCCAACGGTTGAACCCGCTGCACTGGCAACCCCGAAAGCACTTTTGGCAGCTGATAACTGGCAACGAGGCGAGGTACAGCTTTGCTGTGTTGAAAAATGGAATGAAACCCATGATGTGGTCAGTTTGCGCTTTCAGGGACTCACACCGGTGAAATTTAATTTTAAACCGGGGCAGTTTATTACCTTTAAACTAAATATTAATGGCGACAAGGTTTACCGCAGTTACACTATTTCATCGTCACCTTCACGACCATTTTCATTAGTGGTCACGATTAAAAAAATCGCTGGTGGCGTGGTGTCTAATTACTTAACTGAGTCGCTCAATGTTGGCGATGAAGTGACGGTTACTGGCCCTGATGGGATATTTAACTTGGTCGACATTGAGGCCGATAAATACTTATTCTTAAGCGCGGGTTGCGGCGTAACACCAATGCATTCTATGTCGCGCTGGCTTTGCGATACCACTACCGACAGCGATATTGCCTTTGTACACAGTGCCAAAACTGTCGATGACATTATGTTTGCTAATTCAATGGCGTCGATGGCATCACGCAGCCAACATTTCAATCTCAATTATGTATTAGAGTCTGACGGCAATAAGCAAAATTTGACTGATAAGCATGCCTCTACAGGTTGTGAAAGTGGTCGCTTAAGTTTAGAAACCTTAGTTAAGTTAGTGCCAGATTATCAACAGCGTACCGTATTTGTGTGCGGACCTGAGCCATACATGGCGGCGGTAAAGTTAATGCTTGAAGCTGCCGAATTTGATATGAGTCAGTTCAATCAAGAAAGCTTTGGTGCGAGTAGTGCCATGGGATTGAAAGCTGCGTTGGAAAGTAATCCATCAACCGAGCAGTTTATGCTGAGTATTGGTGATAATCAGGTGCAGCTAACTGGCGACCAAAGCCTACTTGATGGCATTGAGTCGGCAAAATTACCGATTATTGCCGCATGTCGTTCAGGCGTATGCGGTGCGTGTAAATGTCAGGTTGTTTCAGGCACCACTGTGTCGTCTAGTAAAATGGCGTTAACGGCTGACGAAATTGCAGCAGGCTTTGTATTGGCGTGTTCAACCAAAATGACCTCAGATGTGCGCTTACAAATGTGATATGTCTTACCGTAGTACATATAAGCCGACTTTGTAACGGTCGGCTTATACGGTACTCGTTGAGTGCGAAACTATTGCGAAACTATTACGAAACTATTGCGATACCATTTGCGACACATGCAGTAGATTAAAATAGTGGTGTCATTGAGGGGATTAAGTATTGCTGGGCAAACTCATTGGCATCTACCGGTTTTCCCAGATGATAACCCTGCCATATGTCAGCCCCTTGCTTAGCCACAAAATCGGCTTGAAATTGATTTTCCACCCCTTCAGCCACTAACGACAACTGTAAGTTATTTGCCATGGCGATAATGGTGTTAACTAACTGTCGGCTCTGTTCTGAAGTATCAAGATTACGAATAAAGCTGCGATCAATTTTGACTGAGTTAAACGGATAGTATTGCAAGTAACTGAGTGACGAATAACCGGTACCAAAATCATCTAACGACAAACGGATCCCATGCTGATTTAACTTGCTCAATACTTCCTGGGCGTATGCGGCATCGTGGATTAACGCATTTTCTGTTAGCTCAATCTCAAGCAAATGGCCGGGTATGTTGTATAACTCAAGCAAGCTAACAATCTTATCGACTAAGTAACTGTCTTTTAGTTGTATGGGTGACATATTGATGGCCAGATAAAAATCGCGATTATATAGCTCACGCCAGTAAGCTAATTGTTTCAGAGCGCTTCTTAATACAAAATAACCTATTTCAATGATTTTGCCTGAATGTTCTGCAATTTCAATAAATTCAGCCGGCGAAACCTGGCCTAAAGTTGGGTTGTTCCATCTTATAAGCACTTCAGCGCCAACAACACTTTTACTTTGAGTGCTTACAAATGGCTGGTAATGCAATGACAATTCATCGCGTTTAAGTGCGCCTCTTAATAATGATTCCATTTGTATACGACTAGACAGTTCGGATTCCATTTTTTGGTTAAAGAACTTATAGCTATTGTTATTACCCATTTCACAATGTGATAGCGCGGCGCTGGATTTTCTTGATAGGTCCATAAATCCACTACCATCGTTGGGGTAAAATGCGACTCCCATAGCAGTGGTAATGGATAACGGTAATTCATCGACATAAATATCTTGGCTAAAGTGCTGACATAAGCGACTGCAAAAAGTCGCCATCTTATCGCCATATAGTTGTTTCTTGGTGCAGATGACGATACAGAAGGTCGTATCACTGACAATGGCAAGATAAGTATTATTGGGTATAAAATGTTGTAGTTTTTGCGCGACCACATTACGTACTTTTTCAGTGATGTCATAACCTAAACCGTCTTGAATGACTTTTAAGTTGGTGATGCTGAAATGGGTTACCGAAATACAGGTTAAGGCGTCGCTTTTCGTCAGGTTGTTAAACACTGTTTCGAGTTGACTAAATTTAGGCAAGCCAGTGACGCTGTCGAAACGTTGTTGAATATCTAATAGTTTTTCCGCGGCGATGCGTGAATCGATTTCTTGCATTAAATTGCTGTTAAGCTGCTCTAAGTCTGATGTGCGCTGCGCAATACGAGTTTCTAACTGTAAATTGGCTTGAGCCAGCTTTTCTTTTTGGTAGAGTATTTCTAGATTACTTTCAACATTTTGACGAAAACAATCTAACAGCAAAATAAGATCATCGGAGTAGCTATTTGCTTTTTGGTCTAGTATGCAAATGGTGCCAAAGGGCTCTCCATCAGGCCAGTTGAGTGGTACGCCATAATAAGAAACCATACCAAATTCAAGCTCAGGATTTTGACTCCAGCGAGGATCTTCTAGGGCATTTTTGACATGTAATTCTGTTTGCTGCTCAATCACTGATTCGCAATATAAACTATGTCCCAGCATGTCTTTCATCCCGGGGGCATATGGGCTGTTGGCATTATGATTGGCGACAAACACTTCCATTTCATCAGTGTGAAGTTTCATAATTAACGATGCAGGCACTTGAGCGACTTTGGCAATCAGATCAACTGTTTTTTGCCAAGACTTCAGCATTTCAGGGGTTATCGCAATCGTATTATTTTTCAAAAGTGTAATTACCTCTTATTTTATTGTGTTGTTACTCAATAAACAGGCTGTTTGTATGTGAAGAAATACGGTAACAGGCCACCAGTCTGTAATGGGTGAGTTCGAGATAATTAACATCTAAACTTTATGGCATCTAAATTTATTGCATATAATTAAGTGATATTATTATTCTTTATAAATCAATTCGTTATATTGGCACGGCGTCATGGTGCACTGATGTAACCTGAAGTCTTGAATGAAGGAAAAATACTGGTTGGGTAATTTCAGAGAGTCCATTGTGATACTACATACCGGCTTAAGTGTTGTAGCTGCTCTTTCATCCATGAATATCGTATCGATTTCTTGCAATACACTAATACAATCTAACACATATGCAGTCTCTATGTTGGTCATTAATATTGTTTTGTTATTTGCTCGGCTATAGGCGAGTGATATGGCTTAGTGTGAGCTTTATGGTATTTAACTTTTCATGTAAGTATCTGATTAAAAATAATTTATATTTTATTGCTAAAAACGTTTAATACTATTCTCAGCGGTACTAATTTTATAAGGTTAATTTGATTTCGGTACATGAAACGAAGCTAATGTTAAGCCAGCACGATAGAGCCAGCTTTAATGAAAAAGCAGCATGTTAGTTTTTGGCTTGCTGTTTTTTTAGATTTAGATGTTGAGATAGATTTAGATGTTGAGATAGATTTAGTGCTTAGATTTAGAGCTTAGCGTTAGTACTTAGATAAGTGCTCGTTAGTTGCCGTTCAATAACATGACATAACGATTAAAAGTAAATTCATCTCGTTGGAATTGAGAATGAAATGTCATGCCTAACTTTGTGGCCACGTTGATCGAGCCGCTATTGGCATCGACAACATCGGCATAGACGATGTCTAAATCCATGTGTTGTTTGGCATATTCGATACAGGCTAGGTTGGCTTCTGTCGCTAAACCAATACCCCAGTAATCAGGGTGCAAGCGATAACCAATATCGACGGCATTAATACGAGTTTCATTTTTAAAACCGCAAAACCCAATCACAGTCTTGGTCTCTTTCAGTACCACAGCCCAACGGCCAAAACCGTATTGCTGATATTCAGCTAACCAAATATTGGTAATGATGTTTTCGGCGTCGGTTAATGTTGTGCACATTCCTGCGTCACCGGTATAGAGGCTGACTTGTTCTGGAGCATTAAAATGCAATACTGCAGGTGCATCTTCAAGGGTAAATTCTCTTATAATGAGTCTTGGTGTTTCAGTAATGACTGTCATTGATTTCCTTTATTATTATTTCTCTGACCACAATGACTTAATCACTATGCCACTACTAACATTATCCCTTAACTTGCGGTTACCTAAAACCCATTACAAAGTGGCTTAAGCTTATGGTAGGTTAATATACTCAAATCCCGACAATTAAGAATAATAATATGACCTGCTTACGTGTTGCGTACCCCTTATTGGCGTTAGTGTTTTCAGCTTCGTCGTTATCATTTACTGCTAGTGCGAGCGATCTTGATCTCTCTGTAAGTAAAGCATTACCAAAGCTTGAGCAACTATATCTACACCTGCATCAACACCCTGAATTGTCATATCAAGAAAAAGCCACTAGCCAACGCATGGCGCAAGAACTAAAGCAATTAGGCTTTGAGGTTACTGCTAATTTTGGCGGTTATGGTGTGGTCGGCATTGTCAAAAATGGTAAAGGGCCCGTGGTGATGATCCGTGCAGATATTGATGGCTTACCCATTATTGAGCAAACGGGAAAAGAGTACGCCTCGACCGTGACAACCCTTAATGCGGACAACAGTACTGTTGGGATTATGCATGGTTGCGGCCACGATATTCACATGACCAGTTTAATTGGTACTGCACAGCAACTGATGCTTCACAAAGCAGACTGGCAAGGTACTTTGATGATGGTGGCTCAACCCGCAGAAGAAGTCGGTGGCGGCGCCAAAGCCATGCTAAAACAGGGGTTGTTTAGCCAGTTCCCAACACCAGACAGCATTATTGGTTTGCATGTGAGTGCGTCAATTCCTGCAGGCAAAGTCGGCACCGTAAGTGGTTATGCCCTGGCGAATGTTGATTCGGTTGATATTACCATTAAAGGCAAAGGTGGCCATGGTGCTTATCCGCACGTCACTATCGATCCTGTGGTACTTGCTGCGCGCACAGTGCTTGCACTGCAAACCATTGTTAGCCGAGAAGTCTCGCCGTTAGAGCCTAATGTGGTTACTGTTGGCGCTATTCATGGTGGCTCAAAACACAATATTATTTCAGATGAAGTGAAGCTTCAGCTGACCTTGCGTTCATATAATCCTAAGGTTCGTGAGCAGCAAATCGCGGCGATTAAACGTATTACTACCGGTATCGCGATTAGTGCTGGCTTGCCAGATGACCTTATGCCTGTGGTGTATGTGCATGATGATGAAACCATTCCGTCAACCTATAACGATCCCACGTTAGCCGCTAAGGTTAAAGCCAGTATTGAAGCCGAGTTAGGCAGTGACAATGTGCTGGTGGCACCACCGGTAATGGCTGGCGAAGATTTTGGTTTATATGGGCTCACTGCAGAGAAATGTCCGATTACTTTATTTTGGCTGGGCGGGGTAGAACCTAGCCAGTATCAAGCGAGTGTTGAGTCTGGCGATACCTTGCCGTCTTTGCATTCTAGTCAGTTTGCGCCAGATTATTCGCTAACCATTCGCACTGGGGTTAGGGCTATGACAAAATCTGCGATGGATTTATTTAATCAACCAGCGCAATAAACTTGAACGTTTACATTCAAGTCAGTTTGCACCCGGTTATCTATGCCGTTAACTATTCGCACTGGGGTTAGGGCGATGACACGCACCGCGATGGATTTATTTAATCAACCAGCGCAATAAACTTGAACGTTTACATTCAAGTCAGTTTGCACCCGGTTATCTAT